>DLGN01000221.1:621-8111 GCA_002482715.1 Oxalobacteraceae bacterium UBA7693 | reverse complement strand
CGGCCCCACCATGTTGTCCCACCACCCAATATTTTTGGGTTGATCGGCATAATAACCAGCGACATGATGCGAGGCATTTAGGGCGTGACAGACCAACACCGCATTCGATTTATCGGCATTCAATGTGCCGTAAGTTTCCACCATCAAGGTGTAATCGGCGATACTCGCGCCGCTTTGCAAAGGCAAAGCTTCGGTGAAGCGATACGCTTGTGGCGTGACGATTCCAACGGATGACATAAGCTATTCCCTAGAGACCAAACTGGTCTCAACTTTAAAAAACATATTTTAGAACTTATGCAAAATTGCGCTGACTAGGCACGGAGCCGAAGACAGTACAATTGCTTGGCCTGCCCCTGCGAAGGCAGGGGGCGAGGCGAACAAAACGGCGTCAGCGTCTGTTTTGCGTAAGTTCTAATTTAAAAAGGGGCTAAAAGGTGGGCTGAATGAAGGGAGGTACTGCGGCATTCAAGCTCGCTTTAGCCGTATTTATTTGTTTAAATATCTATTTATATATTCAAACCGCGCCCGCAAGCTGATTTCAAATCGGCGCAATGTGCGAAGGATAACCAAGTTCGCGCCGCAGGTCAAATTGCCTAACCCGCAACGAAAAGGTCTCTGTGTACTTTTTTATGCAAAAGACGACATCATTTTCTGCCATATTTTCTGCATTAAACATTCAAGTTTAAGGAACAACATCAAACAACTTCTTTAGCTGACGCTTGCCTTTACTGGTAAGACTCAGCGCGCGGCCTTCCAGATCTGCCTCGAACCACTGTTGCTGCATAGCGTATCGCAACAACAACGCGCCAAGTGCCCCACCCAAGTGAGGTTTGCGCTCGCTCCAATCCAAACAGGCGCAGGCCTTTTTGCGACGCGATTTATCGATGTTCGACAAATCCCATCCAAGTTCAGAAAATACGGCATGACCTTGCTCGCTGATTGCATATTGTGTGCTGTCTTCTGCATCAATCAGTAACCAAGCTTTCCGCAGCATTGCATCATGTATATCGACTGCAATTTCACCAGCTAAATGGTCGTAACAAGTGCGTGCCTGGCGCAATCGTTGCGGTGTCGTTGGTGAAAACTTTGGCGTGGGAATGGCTGCGATATGGAGCAGCGCTTCTATAGCCGCCGCCACTTGCACACCAGCCAATTGATAATAGCGATGCTTACCTTGCGCAAGGACTTGCACCAATTCCTGATCGCGCAACTTACTCAAATGCGTACTCGCTGTTGAGGCAGTCACTTCCGCGATCGCCGCCAATTCTGTACTGGTTCGGGCGCGCCCATCCATCAAAGCACACAACATGCGCGCACGTGCCGGCTCGGCAATAGCAGCGGCAATTTCGGCAAGACGGGTATCGGCATAATGTACAGACATAGTTTGATGGTAAGCGAATTGTTATTGCTAGACAAGGCCTATACTGGAACTCTTCAATTCAGAAAAGATGCTCCCATGCCAACAATAGCAAACCCACTAACTCTGGCTAGCGATGCCAATCCGTATCCACATTATCGAGCACTACGAGACTTAGCCGCTTTGCGTTACGACCCTGAACTCCAACTTTGGATCGCAAGTCGTGCTGAAATAATGCAAGCGATACTGAGCTCAGAGGTCTTTGTAGTGCGACCACCTGCTGACAAAATTCCGTCGAATATTCGATCGGGAAATGCCGCTGAAGTTTTTGGGTATTTGGTTCGCATGAACGAAGGTACCCAACATCAAAACCCAAAACAGGTGTTGCAAACTTCCTTGCGCAGCATCAATTTCAGCCAGCATCAAAGTGCAGCGAAAGATTTGTTCCAACGTCTTGCTGGCAATCTACCATTGCAATCGAGTGCCCACATCAATTCATGGCAAATGGAATATCCTGTCAGTCTGGTAGCTCATCTCTGTGGTTTCTCGGATGATGACTTGGCGCAAGTTGTCGATTGGACGCGTGATTTCGTTGCATGTTTGTCTCCGCTTAGCACAAACGAACAGATTCAAAATGCACATGCCGCCGCGCGTGAACTGCAAACATGCTTTATGGAATTGTTGCAAACATCGACAGCGTCGCCACTGAGTTTTTTAGCGGGCTTGCAAGCGGAAGCAGATTCAAAAGGCTGGCACAACAGCGATGCTATTGTCGCCAATCTGATCGGTCTACTATCGCAAGCTTATGAGGCCACAGCTGGTTTAATCGGCAATAGCATCGTCACTCTGCATACACAGCCGCAGCTTCGCGAGCAACTTGTGGCCCAGCCGGAACGCATCACAGATTTCATCGCTGAAGTAGCGCGTTACGATCCACCAGTACAAAATACCCGCCGCTTTGTGACGCAGGATATCGAAATCGCTGATCAGCATTTGCGTGCAGGCGAGGCTGTTTTACTGCTGTTAGCTGCTGCCAATCGCGATCCACAGGCAAACCAAGATCCAGAGACTTTTCAACTACAAAGAGACGACAGATGCAGCTTCACTTTCAGCCACGCGCGACATCAATGTCCAGGACAGGCGTTAGCGCTTTCAATGACGGCACTTGCGCTGTCGCATGTGATTTCGCATAGCACAGCAGAACAATGGCAAGCATTAGAATGGCAGTACCGCCCTTCACTCAATGGGCGCATACCTTTGTTTCGCGAAGCATACATACCTAAAGGGAAATAATATGATCGCCGTTATTTTCGAGGTCTTACCGCATGTCGAACATAAACAAGCCTATTTAGATATCGCCGCCGACTTAAAACCACTGCTAGCCGATATAGACGGATTCATTTCGATAGAACGATTTCAAAGTCTTAGTGATCCCCATAAAATCTTGTCGCTCTCCTTTTGGCGAGATGAAGACGCCGTGAAAAATTGGCGCAATATCGAGTCGCATCGCGAGGCACAACGTATCGGACGTAGCACTATTTTTTCTGACTACCGTTTACGTATCGCGGCTGTTGTTCGCGATTACGGGCTGACTGATCGAGACCAAGCACCCGTCGATAGCCGTACAGCCCATCAATGATACAAAACCACAAGTCAATCATGTATTCAACCCAAGCTTATCTCGATCAGTATTACCTCAATCAAATACAATTCGCCCTGCACTGCGAGCTCAGTCCACAAGACATCGAAGAACTGGTGGCTGCCCAACTTATTCCAGCACCATCGTACCAAGTCAGCGACTCAGGGCGCTGCAAATCCGTAGTCTTTGGTGAACTGATCGATCCAGATTCTGTCGACGAATTGAAAGCAGGAATCTACTTTCATCCAGCGGCTGCAACGTGGACTAGGTATGCATTCAACACCTTACAACATCACTCTAAAGACGAAGCAAGAGCGATTGTAAAACGACGTTTTGTCGAGGAGCTTGTGCAAGCTTTAGCGATCAAAAACAATTCCACGTATCGATTAAAAGATTGTTTTGATGAGACTGGTTCAGCGATTGCGACCGGCATAATGCAAAGAGTCAATACCAATTGGCAACACTTTTTGAATGGGGTTTTTAGTCTATGTGTAGCGAAGCCAGACTGCATCGCCAATATCGTGCATAAAGAAATTTTGCAGGGAAAATTGAGTGCTATCACCAACAACGGAAGTCGTGTTGATTACCAAAACGAAGATTTGGCAGCGCTGAAAAAACTCATCGATGACTATGCCAATAGCACCATGCCTTTTTCGCCTTTGGAATATCCTCGCAGTAGTCGTAAGCGACTAGTGGAGGATTTGCGAAATACGCTCAGCGTTCTCCCTGGAGAACGCTGAGAATACGCCTTACTTGCCGATACAAAAACGCGAAAAGATCACGCCCAGCAAATCGTCCGAAGTGAACTCACCCGTGATGCTATTTAAACGATCTTGGGTTAAGCGCAATTCTTCTGCGAACAAGTCTAGGGACTGATCATTCTGCGCAGCATAAGCAGCAGCTTGTTCCAAATGTTCGTGTGCGTGTTTTAGTGCAATCAAGTGACGTTCACGCGCTAAATACAGAGACTCGCCTGTTTGCTGCCAACCAGCGATTCGTAATAATTCCTGGCGCAATAAATCCATACCCAGATGCTCTTGTGCTGACAAATACACTTGGGTTAAATCACCGACCGTATCAACACTGGCGTGATGCCCAGAAATATCAATCTTCGTCCAGACGCAAATAACGGGTACTTCGTTAGGAAAGCGCACCGCGATGTCTTCATCAGCGCGGGTTGGGCCACGGCTAGCATCTAACAAATGCAAAATCACATCGGCTTTTTGTACTTCATTCCAAGTACGTTCTATCCCAATGCGCTCTACCGCATCAATTTTGTTTGCGACCTCACCACGCTCAGGCTCATCATGATCATGGCGTATGCCGGCGGTATCAATAATATTGAGCGGAATGCCTTCAATATGAATCGTCTCTGTGACCTTATCGCGGGTCGTGCCAGCAATCGGCGTCACAATCGCGATGTCATCACCCGCCAATGCATTCAATAAAGATGATTTACCAACATTTGGCTGCCCTGCCAGCACGACATTCAAACCTTCGCGCAACAAAGCACCCTGCGCTGCCTGTTCGAAAACCGCGCGTAGAGATTTTTGAATTTCACTAAGTTGACCACGCGCGTCGGACTTTTCTAAGAAGTCGATTTCTTCTTCAGGAAAATCTAAGGTCGCCTCAACCAACATGCGTAGATGGACGACTTTTTCGACCAGAGCGTGAATGACTTTGGAGAATGCCCCCGACATCGATTGCGAAGCGGATTTCGCTGCCGCCTCGGTCGAAGCTTCAATCAAATCAGCGACTGCCTCGGCTTGTGCCAAATCGAGCTTGTCGTTCATGAACGCACGTTGCGTGAATTCACCCGGTTCAGCTAAACGTAAACCAAATTCTTTTCCAGCCTCTAAACACCGGTTCAATAGCATCTGCATCACAACAGGACCGCCATGCCCCTGTAATTCAAGCACTTCTTCACCCGTGTAAGAGTGCGGTGCTTTGAACGAAATCGCCAAACCTTGATCAATCACCGTGCCATTGGCTTGGGTGAAATCCAAGTAAGTCGCGTGACGTGGCTTAAACACGGTGCCGCCGAATAAAGCGCGCGTAATTCCACTTAGATCCTTGCCAGAAATTCGAACCACACCAATACCGCCACGGCCTGGTGCGGTGGCGATTGCGACGATGGGCGTGCTGTCATAAGTATGTGTCATGAGGAAATTTTATCCTTGCTATCAAGAAAGCTGTTGCATTTTCGTTGCTTTGCATACTGACAGATGTATCGTAAACACGACATGATCTGCAGCAAAAAAGAAGGTACTGATAATAAAAAAGCCCATGATCATGGGCTTTTTTTGATGGGATCAACTTAAGATTTATCGATGCTCAGGAGGCACGATTTTATTGTTAATCACCCATTGTTGGCCAATAGATAAAACGTTATTGACCACCCAGTACAGTACCAAACCGGACGGGAAGAATACGAACATCACAGAGAACAATACCGGCATAAACAACATCATTTTTGCCTGAATAGGATCTGCAGGTGCAGGGCTCAACTTGGTCGTGATAAACATCGAGATCATGTATAAGAACGGCAATACATAATAAGGATCAGGTTTCGTCAAATCGGTGATCCAACCTATCCACGGTGCACCACGCATTTCGACGGACGCTTGCAACACCCAGTACAAGGCCAAGAAAATCGGCATTTGGATCAAGATCGGCAAACAACCACCAAGCGGATTAATCTTCTCGGTTTTATACAATTCCATCATCGCCATATTCAACTTCTGCGGCTCGTTTTTGAATTTCTCTTTCAAAGCCGTCATTTTTGGCGTCACAAGTTTCATCTTTGCCATACTGCGATAACCAGCAGCAGACAATGGGAATAAAGCAAGCTTGATCGCAATCGTAAATACGACAATAGTCCAGCCCCAGTTGCCGAGGAATTTGTGCATGAACTCCATGATCCAGAACATCGGCTGCGCGATCATCGCGAAGTACCAATAATCTTTCACCAAATCTAAGCCTGGCGCGATCTTTTCCAATACTGCGGATTCTTGTGGGCCAGAATACAAGCGGGAATCCATGGTGGCAGTAGCGCCGGGAGCAACATTACCGAGTGCCAAAATGCTACCAACTGCATATAAGTTGGTATCCACTTTTTTGGTGAACACTTCGCGCGCAACTTTATCTTGTGGAATAAATGCAGAAACGAAGAAATGCTGGATCACAGAAACCCAACCATCATTCGCTTTGGTCGAGAGAACTTCTTTGCCAGACTCAATTTTTTCGAAATCCAATTTACGGAATTTCTCAGCATCGGTATACACAGCGGGCGCATAAAATTCAACATTGCCAGTGAACATACTGCCACCTGTTGGCTTGGTGCCATCGTGAATCAATTGCATGTACAAAGACGGTGCAATCGGTGCCGCAGAATTATTTGTCACGGCGTGTTTCACGTCGATTAAGTACTCACCTTTTTTGAAGGTATAAGTCTTGGTTAATTTCACACCGTTTTGCTCAGAAACCAATACCAAACTGACTTCTTTCGCATCACCTAAAGTACGATTGCCTGGTTGTGCCACGAAACCGGATTTATGGTTTGGAAAATTGCCACCGACCAAACCCGTTTGCGCTTTATAAATACGCGCAGGTACGATGACATCTTTTGTACCCTTAAATAGACCGAAGAAGCCGGTTTGTTCTGTACGAATCTGATTGCCACGTTGATCGAACAACACTACATTTTTGGTCGCGTCTTCGCTATCCGCATACTTCAATAGTTCTAAACGCTTGATTTCGCCACCGATGGTGTCGATCTCCGCTTTCACGACATCCGTGGTGATCGTAATTGTCTCGCTCTTAATTTCTGCTGGCACGCCGGCGCCAGCAACAGCGGTACCCGACACTGCATTTGCCGTTGCAGATGCTGCTGCGGACGCAGAAGCAGAGGCGCTCGCGCTCTTCGCTTGTTGCGAAGTGGTCGCAGGAGAAAACATCGATTGTTTTCCGTTGTGACGCATCCAGTTATCCCACAGGAGTAACAGAGACATCGAAAAAATAACCCAGAGGACGGTACGCTTTATATCCATTTTATCCACTTGTGTATGTGTTAAAGATCGGGAAGGTTAATGAAATTAACTAAGGCTTGATGTGGGGTGACTTGTTGATTTTTCATCCCCATCATCCAGATTTTTTTTACCGGACTTGGGTGGTACTAAGTCGATCCCACCCGGATGCCAAGGATGGCATTTGCAAATGCGTTTGCCTGCCATCAAAGAACCTTTGGCTGCGCCATACTCACGAATCGCTTCGATCGCGTAGTTTGAACAGGTAGGATAAAAACGGCAACTTTGTCCCAACATAGGACTAATTCCCAACTGATATCCACGCAAGATCAGCAGCAATAAGGGTTTCATGAGGAAGACTCAAGAGCAGAGACAGCTTGCGCAGCGATAACGGACTTGACTGTCCGTTGCGAAACAAACAGACGTAAGACTTCGTCCCGCAAAGCGCGCTTTAATTGCGCGTTAGTGG
>DLGN01000221.1:0-551 GCA_002482715.1 Oxalobacteraceae bacterium UBA7693 | reverse complement strand
TGCTATTGACTGGCTTAGATAAGCGCACAATGCAATCCACATTCATCAGGTCAGACTGTCGGAAAATCTCGCGTGTGACACGCTTGATCATATTGCGCGTAGCAGCGCGCGGTGCAAAACGTTTTGCAGCAACCACACCAAGGCGGGCATGCGGCAAACCATTCGAGCGCGCATATAATACAAAATGCGCAGTTTTTTGCACAGGGCGAAAACGAAAAGCGGATGAAAATTCATCCGCTTTAAGAATTCGTCGCTCCCGCGCAAAATCGCCGCCGGACAACTGGTTTTGAGCTAAGTCAGGAGTTGTAGTCAAATTAGTCACAATAAAAATTTCAGCCTATTGAACAAACTAAATTGACGATGTACCAGACTATGGCGCTCGGTATTCAAGAAATTCAATTATAGGGAGATAGTGCAAGGCGTTTCCCGCAACAATACTGAAGTATTGTGAGGACAAACAACGCAGCAATATCCCCTAGAATTGGATTTATTGGATGCCGATTAAGCTGCGAGGCGCTTACGGCCTTTAGCACGACGTGCGTTCAAAACTG
>DLGN01000016.1:4390-9295 GCA_002482715.1 Oxalobacteraceae bacterium UBA7693 | reverse complement strand
ACATTGATTGGCGATGGCTTTAAAGGCTGGTTGGCGGTTTGGTTGGCAATGGTTTTTCAGGAACAGTTTGCTTTAACCAGCACGACCATCGCGGCGGTCGGTTTAGCGGTTTTTATCGGCCACTTGTGGCCAGTGTTCTTCAAATTTGTTGGCGGCAAAGGCGTGGCAACCGCTTTGGGCGTACTACTGGCGATTAATATTTGGCTAGGCTTGGCAACGTTGGCGACATGGTTGATCGTTGCTTATGCGTTCCGATACTCATCACTCGCAGCACTCATCGCATCATTGTTCGCGCCATTTTATTATGGTCTGTTATTCGGCCCGAATTTCACATTATTGGCTGTCGCGGTAATGAGCGCTTTATTGATTTATCGTCATGCGTCAAATATTGCTAACCTGATGAGTGGTAAAGAAAGTCGTATTGGTAGTAAGAAGAAGTAATCTGTTGTTAGGCATGGCGCTCCAAACTAGCCAAATTTCTTGATAAAAAATCTAAGACAAAAAAATCCCTCGGCCTGTTGGTACGAGGGATTTTTTTATGCCGAAACTAATTCGTGTAAGGGCCAGCGTGGGCGTACATTGAAGCTATAGTTTTTGCTTGCTAGCTCGGGATAAGCCTGTAAGCGCATCGCGCCCGCGAACGCAATCATTGCGCCATTGTCTGTGCAAAATTCTAGTTCTGGATAATAGACTTGGAAACGTTTTTTCGGGTTGGACGAATTGGCAGCAGCATTTAAAGCCGCGCGCAATTGTTGATTGGCACCGACACCGCCAGCAATTACCAAGCGCTTTAAGCCAGTTTGCTTCATTGCGGTTTGGCATTTGGCGACCAACACATCAATAATGGCATCGACAAAACCGCGTGCGACATTGGCTTTGTCATTATCAGTCAAAGCTTCTGGGTATTTCTTGACCGCTGTTAATACGGCAGTTTTGAGTCCGGAGAAGCTGAAATTTAAATCCTTAGAATGCAACATCGGGCGAGGAAATTGATGCACCAGCGGATCTCCGGTCAGTGCCAGTTTTGAAATCGCTGGTCCACCCGGATAATCGAGCCCAAGTAATTTGGCTGATTTATCAAATGCCTCACCTGCAGCATCGTCTAGCGTCTCACCTAACAAACTATATTTTCCGACACCATCGACGCGCATTAATTGGGTATGACCACCGGAGACCAAAAGTGCAATAAACGGAAATTCAGGTGGCTGGCTGGCAAGTAAGGGCGACAATAAGTGCCCTTCTAAATGATGAATGCCGATGAGTGGCTTGTCTAACGCTAAACCTAAGCCACATGCGACAGAGGCACCGACCAGCAAAGCACCAGCTAGCCCCGGTCCTTGTGTATAGGCGATGGCATCAATATCGGCCAGATTCATTTGCGCTTTGTCCAAAGTCTCTTGCAATAAAGGCAGGGCACGTTTGACGTGATCGCGGGAGGCCAGTTCAGGTACCACGCCGCCATATTCCTGATGCATGGCGATTTGTGAGTGCAGGGCATGGGATAGCAATCCGCGATGGGTATCGTACAAAGCAATGCCGGTTTCGTCACAAGAGGATTCGATACCAAGAACGATCATAATTAAATTCTAAGAAAATGCGATAGGGGGAAATTTATCCGCCATTATAAAGCATTGCCCTAGATCGATAGCCGACACTCAGGCTCGCTCAGTTGGCAATGATTGTAGCCACTGTTCCAGAGCGTTACCGTGTAGTGGCTTGCTAGCGAAATAGCCTTGAATAGAATCGCAACCTAGCTTGTTTAAGGTGTCGCGTTCTGCTTGTGTTTCTATGCCTTCCGCGATCACATGTAGGCCTAGACCATGCCCCATCTCGACAATGGTTTTCACCAATTTTTGCGTTGAATCCTGTTGGTCAATATCAATCACAAAACTGCGATCTATCTTTAATTCGGATACAGGAAGTTTTTGTAGATAAGCCAGTGAGGAATGCCCTGTACCAAAATCATCAATCGATAATCCAATTCCGGTGGATCTTAAGGTTTGTAGCAAGGGAATCGCATTATCGGGATTTTCCATGATGCCACTTTCAGTCAATTCTAGCTGTAGATTTTCTGGTCTAAGCTGATATTGCTGAATTAATTGTCTGACTCGCTCGGGAAATTGTTGATCGCGTAAATCATTGGTGCTGACATTGACTGCAATACTTAGGTGTGGATACCGACTTTGCCAACTAGCCAAAGTTTGCGCTGCCTGTTGCAGCATCCAATTGGTCACATGGCTGATATAGCCTGCACGTTCAGCGAAAGGAATAAATTCGATGGGTGATATAAAACCACGTTGTGGATGCTGCCAACGTACCAGTGCCTCAAAGCCATAACAACGCAGATCATGTAAGTGGATCTTCGGTTGCAACCACATTTGCAATTCATTATTTTGAATCGCAGAACGCAGATCTGATAACAAACTTAGGTGGCCTAAGCGCGATGCTTCTTGCGCATCAGAGTACCAAGCACTAGTTTCACTATGTTCTTTCGCCGCATATAAAGCAACTTCGGCGTTACGAATTAACGTAGCTAAATTCTTGGTTTCAGAATTTGCCAAGGCAATACCAAATACCAGATTCACATCCACGCTGTAGCTACCGCATTGAACAGGGATGTTGAGTTCCAGCTTAATATCATTGATGATTTGTTCGACTAAACGCTTGGTGTTTGATTCTGAATCTGGTTTGGCGGCGCAAAATAAGGCGAACTGTCCACCTGAAAATTTTGCTAAGAAAGTCATCGCATCGGTATGTTGACTTAGTGCGCGCTGCAGACGTTGGCTGGTTTCAACAATTAAGGTATCGCCGGTACCGAAACCCAAAGTTTCATTGACGATTTTTAGACGCGCAACGTCCATCAAGATCATGGCATGATGTTGCAAATCTTGCTGTTCAAATTTTCTCAGTAAGCGTGTCCGATTAGGCAGATTACTTAAGCTATCGTAATACGCTAGCTGTTCGATTTCTGCTTCGCGACTAGCGATCGCATCCGTCATGATATTGAGTGCATGGCTTACTTGCGCCACCTCGGTGGTGCGGGTAGGCGGCACTTTACTGCCGTAATCTCCCGCAGCAATTCTCAAGGCACTTTGCTCCAGCATACTTAATGGTTGCACTACGCTACTTTGGGTGATGAATGCGAGGACGATCCCTGACAACACAGCAAGGACAGATATCGCAAGAATTTGGAGTTTGAGTCTTTCCAGATCTTCTTGTTCCTCTTCTTGTCTTTGCTGTATGCGTTGTTTGGCGAGATCCAATAACACATTGCTTTCGCTTAAAAATGCTTGGCGTGCGGGAGCAACTTGAGTTTCGAAGACTTGTTTTGCACCATCTGGATTATCAAGTTCAATCTCATCAAATAAATTCAGATACGACTGGCGATATTCTTGATGTGTTACCGCCAATCTTTGCAAACAGATGAGTTGGACTTCATCGTCAGATTCTGCGCTGAGTTTTTGAATTAATTCGTCGATGTGCTTTTTCTTGGCATCAATCGCGTCATAAGCTGGTTTTCGTTTCTCTTGCGTCGCGTTGAAAATCAAGACTAAGGCACTGGTCGAGCCTTCAATGTCGAGCGCTAGGTTTTGTACTTGTAATAATTTTTGTAAATCTTGGCTGGCAAACTCTTGGCTGCGGCGTGACACGTCCTGCACTTGCGTTACGCTGCGAACGACAACAATAATAAATAAGCAGAGAATTAATAAGTAACTGAGGGCTAAGCGGTAGCTAATCCTGCTAGGCAGAATACGTTCGATAAAATAGAGATAGGCATTTTTCATAATTCCCTTGCGATGAACATGCGGAGTTTGCCTGACATGGAGAGTGATGATCCAGACTATTAAAGCAAATTGTCCGCCTGCTGGAAAGTAAAACTTTGTTTCTTGCCTGGAATCGTTGTAAGCACGAGTTGATTATTTGGCGACATCCCGTTGATTTTGCTTAAAACATACCGGGTTGGCAAGTGATGGGCTAAAATGAAAAACTTCATATGCTAAGAATTTCAGGAGAATGCTATGTTTTTAGATCACGCCAAAATCTCAGCCACGCATAGTGAGACCGAACCAGATCGGATCGAGCGATTAAATCGGGTATATGGCTATGCGATCGCTTTGGCAGATGCAGATGGAAATGAGCAATGCATTATTAAGCTAGCGAAGTTACATGATCACAAAGGTACGCTGATGGTGCTTTGGCACGAGGCGCCAACTGAGCTGGAAAGAATTTACTTTATGAAAGCATGGAAAAGTCGTGTCGGCGATGAGTCTACACAAGTTGAACATGCATTAATGTTACAAGATGTGAATGCAACTGACACAGAGGCGGCTTAGGTAAAAACGCCTTAGTACCAGTCGGTTGATGAATCATCGACTTATTTAAATCAACTTAGTTAAATCAATTTGTCATGATTTGATTTTGAAGCGGGTAAAACATAATGGCTTGTTGATCCTTGTAATGGGCATTACGGGGATCAACAAGCCATTTCCATTGCTGACAGCAAGTGGCTAAGTCTTTATCGACGCATCTTCAAATCTTCTAATAATTCAGAGAAGCCAGACCAGCCAATTTCGATACCAATACACAGCAAGATGAATGCGGATAAACGCATCAAGACGGTTGCGCCAACGTCACCTAAAAAGCTTTCTAAATTGCGTGCAAAGCGGTAGGACAAAAATATCGCGATCGTGGTCAGAAAAACACCAATCGTCGCGGCTAAACCAGTAATTAGCCAGTCAACAGGCTTATTTGGTAACTGCGCCCCTAAAGTGATGGATGCGGCAATCGCGCCGGGTCCAACCGTGAGCGGGAAACTAAACGGATAAAAACTGTGGCGACGCAATTCTTCTTTGGTCCATTTGTCGGCTGAGGCAGCGACTGAAGTGCGTAATTTATCTTGGCCAA
>DLGN01000016.1:1961-4338 GCA_002482715.1 Oxalobacteraceae bacterium UBA7693 | reverse complement strand
CCGCCATACCAACCACAATGCCACCAGCAACGCGAACGATTGGTAATGAGATGCCAAAGAAGTCGAGCACGTAAGAGCCGACAAAGACCGCACCCATCAATAAGAAGAAACAATTAATCGCGATTCGCTTGGCCAATCGGTTTGCCATGACTTGATCCATAGGGCCAGTCATAGATAAAAAGATCGGTGCAACAGCGATTGGGTTAAGAATCGGTAACAGGGTGACTGGTACCACAATGAGCGCCTTGACGAAAACGGTTAATGCGATGCTCATTTTGCCTCCGGAGTTTTAGAATAATTGTGATTATGCAATATTTCCTTTATTTGGTGGAGTATTTCATGACCGGCATGTGAACTTATGATGTACGTCTGTACTGTTGTACTTTTACATTGTCACAAAACGGACATGTAATTGTCACAGTCTTGAAGTATTCGCTCTTTATTCTGCACGCTAAATGCTGATTTGAATAAAGGAGACCAGCGCATGAGAGTGTTGACGATACCGGGCGATGCTAGTCCAAATTTTTCCAAACTAAGTCTCAGTCTTGCCAGTACCAAAAAGGAAGTCAAAGAAGTCCAGCGTTTGCGCTATAAAGTTTTTATCGAGGCGATGGGCTTAACAGCTTTGGCCAATGATGATTGCTTAGACAAAGATGAATTCGACGAATATTGCGATCATCTGATTGTGCGCGATACTAAATCTTTGAAAGTGGTTGGCACGTATCGCATTTTGAGTCCAAATGCAGCACGTCAAATCGGACGCTATTATTCTGAAGGTGAATTTGATTTGTCACGCCTGCAAAATATTCGCGGCAGTATTGCAGAAGCAGGGCGCGCATGTATTCACCCTGACTATCGCAGTGGTGCGGTGATCATGTTGCTGTGGGCCGGCTTAGCTGCATACATGCGTAAGGAACGTTGCGAGTTTTTGATTGGCTGCGCCAGTATTAGTCTTGCTGATGGTGGCCATAATGCTGCTGCGATTTATCGCGGTTTCACCGAGGAGGCGTTTGCTCCTTTAGATTATCGTGTAACGCCGCATCTGCCTTTTCCTTTAGATAGTATGGATGATGGGCATGAGGCGCGTATTCCGCCGCTGTTGAAAGGATATTTGCGCGCAGGCGCTTGGATTTGTGGTGAACCGGCGTGGGATCCTGATTTCCATAGCGCAGATTTGTTTGTGATGCTGCCGTTAGCTAACTTAGATAATCGTTACGCCAAGCATTACGGCACTGAGGATATCGCCAAATGATGCCAGCAGATCAGTTCCTCGATAAGAAAATGCAAAAGCTTTTAAAGCATCCAAAATTGCCTAAATCGCCTAAAAAAGATATCAAACATTTTCGAACTATCTGGATTTCTGATCTGCATCTTGGAACTCCCGGATGCCAGGCCAAACGTTTGCTCGAGTTTTTGAAAGCAACCGAATCTGAAACTTTATATCTGGTCGGTGACATCATCGACGGCTGGCAGTTAAAGCGACGTTGGTACTGGGATCAAACCCATAACAATATCGTGCAAACTGTGTTGAAAAAAGCCAAGAAGGGAACGAATGTGATTTTTGTTCCCGGCAATCACGACGAAGCTGCACGTCAATTTATCGAACTCGACTTTGGTGGCATTCAAGTACGAGATGAGTTAGTGCACACGACCGCTGATGGAAAGCGCATGTTGGTGTTGCATGGTGATCGCTTTGACGGCGTGATTGCTTGTGCTAAGTGGTTAGCTTATTTAGGTGACAGCATGTACACCGTGATTTTGAAAGTCAATCAAGTCTTTAATCAGTGGCGCGCCCGCGCAGGTTTACCCTATTGGTCGCTATCGCAATATTTGAAATCAAAGGTCAAGAACGCTGTAAGTTATATCACCAAATTTGAAGATGCATTAGCGGACGAAGCGCGTAAGCGTGGTCTTGATGGTGTGATTTGCGGCCATATCCACAAGCCTGAAATTCGCCATATTGATGGCATCATTTATTGTAATGATGGTGATTGGGTGGAGAGTTTATCGGCCTTAATTGAGGAGGCTGACGGAGAGCTTCGATTAATTACTTGGCATGATGTCGTACATCAAGAACAAAATACAGAGCTGCATCAAGTCGCTTTGCCAGCATGAATGGAAAATGTTGTCGGGCGTAAAGCGTTGATCATAAGTTGTACCTGAAGCTTTGCTCTCTTTTATTTGATGATCAAGTCAGGTGACATGATCGCTTTCAAATAAGTCCTTAAACCTTCACCATCACGTTCCTTTTGTGTAATCCACCAGACATTGCCTTTACGCACAGCGCATTCATTTTGTTGTGGCGTAATTAATTGTGCGGCGACTTCTCCTAAACTGGGTTGATGTCCAATCAAGAGTACAGATTCGCGTGAATCTG
>DLGN01000016.1:0-1934 GCA_002482715.1 Oxalobacteraceae bacterium UBA7693 | reverse complement strand
GAATCTGGCCAATTTGCCGCTTTCAGTAAATCGTTCGCACTTGCCTCAGTTCCAATTTCTGGCGCAATTCTGAATTTACGATTCAGTTTAGAAAGAGCGGCCATGGTTTCGCGAGTGCGAATTGCTGGGCTGACTAAAATTCTGCAATTGTCAGGCAAAACACTATCTAGCCAGTAAGCCATTTTCTGTGCCTGTTTTTGACCTTTAGGCGTAAGGCGGCGCAAAGCATCGGCTAGTTCTTCACTACCTGGTTCAGCTTCAGCATGACGCCAGAGAATTAAGTCCATCTCTTTTCCTTCAGTTTCTTTCTGTTGCCTTAGCGTGTCCTCATTCATCTTCAGATTCGGGTGAACCTAAAGTCTGCATCAGGTATTGTTGTGCGCTAAACGGTTTTTGTTTGCCGCGCACTTTTTTACGCTCATAACTGCCATCGGAAGCCAGCACCCAAGAATTTTGATTGTCCTTTAAATAGGGATCTAAGCCCTCAGTGATGATGCGTTTTTTGAGATTTTTTTCTAAGACTGGGAACGCGACTTCGATGCGGCGGAACAGATTGCGACTCATCCAGTCAGCACTCGCTAGATAAACATCATGCTGTAAATCATTGCGGAAATAATAGATACGTGAATGTTCTAAAAAACGTCCGATGATAGAGCGCACAGTAATATTCTCAGACAGGCCAGGCACGCCAGGACGCAAAGTGCAAGCACCGCGTACGATCAGATCAATTTTAACGCCATCAGCAGAGGCAGCATATAAAGCACGGATCACCGACTCATCAACCAAGGCATTCATCTTGGCAATGATGCGACCAGGACGACCTTCCCGCGCGATACGGGCTTCATTGCGAATGGCTTTGATGATCTTTGGCTGTAAGAAAAATGGTGCTAACCACAGGTGCTCAAGTTTCTTCGGTTTGGTTAAGCCAGTGAGATGAATAAAGACTTCATTCACTTCAGCGGCTTTTTTCGGATGCGCGGTTAATAAACCAAAGTCGGTGTAAAAGCGCGTGGTCGATGGATGGTAATTGCCGGTGCCTAAATGCGCATAGTGACGCAGACCGCCACCTTCTTCACGTCGAATCACCAACGCTAATTTAGCATGGGTTTTTAAACCAACCACGCCGTACACAACTTGCGCACCTGCTCTTTGTAAGCGATCAGCCCAATTGATATTGGCTTCTTCGTCAAAGCGCGCCATTAATTCCACCACTACGGTGACTTCCTTACCCATGCGAGCGGCAGTGATCAAGGATTCCATTAAATCAGAATTCATACCCGTGCGATAAATCGTCTGCTTAATCGCCAATACATTAGGGTCGAGTGAAGCGGTGCGGATAAAGTCGATGACCGTTTGGAAGGGCTGAAATGGATGGTGTAATAAAATATCTTGCTTGTTTAGTACATCGAAAATATTCTTTTGCGCCAGCTTGATATCTGGCTTCGCGGAAAAGGCCGGAAATCGCAAATTGGCCTGATTTACATGATCGATTAATTCTGACAATCGCACCATGTTGACCGGACCATCGACGGCATACAGACGATCTTTACTGAGCGAAAATTGTTCGAGTAAGAATTGTGACAAAGCTTCTGGGCAGTTTTTTGCAACTTCCAGCCGCACTGCCATACCAAATTGACGACCTTGCAATTCGCCTTGTAAGGCTTGACGCAAATTTTTTACTTCATCTTCATCTACCCACAAATCGCTATCGCGGGTAACGCGGAATTGTGAATAGGCGAGCACTTCACGATCATTGAATAAATCACCAATATGCGCGTGAATGACAGAAGATAGTAGACAGAAAGCTTGGCCTTTTTCGGTGAGCTCGTCAGGGATCTTAATGACTCGTGGTAATACCCGAGGCGCTTTTACAATCGCGATGGCGGTACCTCGACCAAAGGCATCTTTCCCGGCCAGTGAAACAATAAAGTTCA
>DLGN01000354.1:7728-29137 GCA_002482715.1 Oxalobacteraceae bacterium UBA7693 | reverse complement strand
GTGAGTGATAAAGAAGTTGTGACTAATCCTAATGGATATACCGTATTTAATGGCTATAACACATATAACAGCACTGAGGTGAATGCCTATACTGGCGGCCCTATCATTAAAGATAAACTTTTTGTCTTTGGCCTGTTGCGTACGGTAAAAGCCAATCAAGATTTATTTGGAAAGACTTCTAGTACAGCCCAAGAATCAGGTAAACCAAATGGAATGATCAAGTTAGATTATCTACCTAATGGTGACCATCGCTTTGAATTCACTGGCATTACCAACAATACGCGTGCGACAGATTATGAATGGCTGCATCCAGCAAGTTCGCCCTATGCATCTCATCATATCGGTGACCCTAAAGTAAGTATTAATGGAACTAGAGCACATGTCTTAATCGGAAAATATACCGGTTATCTCTCTGATAATTTAACCTTCTCTGTACTCGGTGGGAAAACGCATTCAGAAACATTGCAAACTACCGGTGCAAAAGCATCCAAGCCTTATGATCCTAGCTGTCCACGTGTCACAGGTACCAAAGGTGAACGTTTAGGATGCTATCCGTATCCGCATACCAGTTCTCGTGATCCCAATGCGCCAAACAACTACGACAAGCGCAAGAATTTCCGTATGGATTTGGAATACACTTGGGATAACCATACTTTCCGTGCTGGTTTAGATGATATGGAATTCACTTCTTCGTCTGCAGGAACGATCACTAGCTCTGGAGGGAAAGAATATACCTATGTCGTCTCGACCACTGGTTCAATTAATGGCGTGCCAAATGTCATACCAAAAGGTAGTGACTATGTGCAGACGGATTATGGCTACGGTACCTCTGGAATTTATACGGTGAAGAATAACTCCAAGTACATTGATGACAATTGGAAGGTAACAAAAAATCTTTTGGTGACGGCTGGTTTGCGCTGGGAGTCTTTTAAAAATAGTGACACGAATGGCGTTCCATTTGTAGATAAGAAAAACTTATTTGCACCACGTTTGGGCACTTCTTGGAATGTTTTAGGTGACGGATCCATTAAATTATATGCAAATGCTGGTCGTTATTTTATTCCAGTTGCATCCGGTTCAAATATTCTTTTGACGAGAACTAGTGCCAGTGAAACCCGTTTCTATACATATCAAGGCAAGGAAGCAAAAACTGACTTGCCATTAGGGATGGTAGAAATTGGCCAAGCGATCTTGAACGGTACTGGACGCCCACCAAATCCAGCGACGGTGGTTGATCCAAACTTAAAGCCTATGAATCAAGATGAATTTATTTTAGGCTTCCAGCAAGCCTTGAATAAGACTTGGAACTACGGTGTTAAGTATACCAATCGTCGCGTCAATCAAGGTATGGATGATTACTGCGGAACAAAACAAATTGCAGACTATGTTAAATCAAAGGGATATACCAAATTTAAACACGAGTCTTTATCTGAGTGTGTATTAATGAATCCTGGCGAAGACCTGACTTTAAAAATGAATTTGCAGAACGATGGTAACTTCGTACCATTTACAGTTCCGGCAAGTGCATTGGGCTTGGCCGCGTATGAGCGTCTTTATGATGCGCTTGAATTCACATTAAATGGACAATTCGATGAGTTTAATTTCAGTGCATCCTATGTAAGTGCGAAGAGTCGCGGTACTGCTGAAGGTTATGTCCAATCGAATCTTAACCAATCGAATGCTGGCATGACGCAAGATTTTGATTTTGGATCGCTTACAGATGGAGCGTATGGTCCATTACCAAATAGTCGCCGTCATGCGCTTAAGTTATTTGGCAATTATCGTATCAACCAAAACTTCGCACTAGGCGTCAACGCCAGAGTTAGTTCAGGACGTCCTACTAGTTGTATCGGCTTTGTGCCAACCACGGTTCCGGACTATTTAGGTGCGGGTGGAACGACTCAAGGTGGATCAGGTTCATACACGTCTGCATCTAGCTACTACTGCCTGAATAAAGATGGTGTGAATACTTTAAAGGCTCGAGGTAGTGGCCCAGAAACTCCATGGTTATCTCAGCTAGATCTTTCTTTGAATTACTCAAAAGCTTTTGGCGACAACATGCTGGAAGTAAAATTGCAAATCGCAAATCTACTTAATTCAAAGACGGTCACAGAGTGGAATGAGCGTGGGGACTATAGTCGCAGTACCAGCAAAGCACCGCCTGTCCGGTATAACTTGAATTATATGTCGCCAACCAGTTTCCAAGGTGGTCGTAGTATGAGTATTTCAGGAAGATATTCCTTCTAATTTTAAGATGCTGTCAGTAAAGTAAAGCAAAGGGCGAACCGTTATATTTCAAGTTCGCCCTTTTTGTTTTGGTATGTCAACGCTCAAACAACCCCTTCAACTTCCCTTTCAACTGCTCATTCACTTTCTCTTTCAATTCCTTTTTCTTTTCTTCAATGACCGGTGCTGTCTTTGCTTTGAAGGCATTCTTCAAGGCTTCGCTACCGATTTGTGCGAACTGTAATTGATAGCCCAGCTTGTCGAATGGTCCGCTGATGCGTACTGGAATCGTCAGGTCTTTTAACTGCGATAAATCTGTGCCGTCTTGCCCGGTTGATGTATTGACGATGGTGGCGCGTGCTGTGTAATCTAGGTTGCTAGTGCGCAAATTGACTTGACCTTTGCCACCAACGCGCAAGAATGGGGATTTCATTTCCAGATCATCACTGTTGCCAATGCCATCAACAAAATTAATGGAAGCTGACAGTGCGGAGAAATCGGTTTTTTCATTTTTATTAGCAGCTTGTTGCTGATCGGTTTTATTGAGAATCTTTGCCTTAAAGTCGCGCAAGGATTTTGCTAAGTTAATTCCTTTCACTGCACCATCCGATAATTGTGTGCGTACCGAACCGTTCAAATTATCTTTAAATTGCGACACGCGTTTGCCGTGTGTGTGGATGTTCAAATTTAAGTTGCCGCGCCCTTCGACAATATCTTTTTGCATGAAGTCGACCAGTATAGGATTGATCTGTACATTGCTTAAATTCTGTTGCATTTGAAAGTGGTTTCCATCGACATCAAATCCAATATTACCAGCGAGACTGCCTTGATATAGTTGCGCTGCTATTCCATTCATTGTGATCTTTCCCTGATCCGCTTTCAGTGGTAATTGCACCTGATTGATCTTTAGATTCTTGACCTGCAAAGCACCGATGCGGATAAGTCCATCGAGTTTCAGTGATTTCAGCGCAGCCAGATTGAGATCTTCTTCTTTGCTGTTATCTGCTTTTGTTGGTTCAGCAGAATTTTTGATGTAGCGATCAAGATTGAGTTTGTCGATATCGACTTTAAAACTAATTGCCGGGTTAGAGAAATCTTGAACTTGCACTGTCGTATGCAGTTTAGTTTCGTCAAATTTTGCATCGAGTGTGCTGTTGAGCGATTTGTCTTTGAGGTTAGCACTGAGCTGGCCATGGATAGGTAGCACAATCTCGGCTTGCGCTAGTTTTGGATCATTCAATTTGATTTGGATTGCTAACTGCGGCAGTTGCACGATTTGCGTGTCGAGTGCCATCTTCACATTGGATTTCAATTCCAATTGTTTGGATGCGCCAGCCTGTTTGCTGTGCGCCTGTAAGTTCAGTTCTGCAATGCTGAGATTCTTATCTTGCATCAAGAATTTGTTCAGCACGACCTGCGCATTCAATTCTTGCGCTCCACTAAGTTTTGCAGAGAGTTTAATTTGCTCGCTCTTACTTTCTACCGCACTTAGAAACAATGCCGTGGTATCAATTTGTAGATCGAAAGAATCTGTGGCGAGTTTTCCGGCGATCTGTGTTTTCAGGTCTTGTAAGTCCAAACTTTTTTGTTCAATATCAAAGCGCAATTGTGTATTGATCTCAATTTTGGCTTCTGCTTTGGGTTTATCGAATTGGAACTGCGCGCTGAACTTGACTGGCGTTTTATTTTTATCTCCGATTTTTCCCGTGTTCAGGTTCAGATTTTGAATGCGGCCTTTTAGTGCGCTTTTTTGATCATCAATTTCGAAACTCGATTGTGCGATATCGACACCTTCGATATCAAATCGCATTTGCTTATCCGAGGTGTTGCTAGCCTCTGCTTCTTTGGTGGTGGAATCTTGTTTGATCAAATCGTCGATATTCGATTTGCCTTCGGCATCACGTTGATAACGTAATTGCATTCCATGTAGCGATACTTTGTCGATGACGATTTGCTTTTGTAATAGCGGCAGTAAGGCGAGCGAAACTTGGGCTCGATCAAGCGCTGCGAATTGTGCAGTCGATTCAAATTCAGAGAGCTTAATTTTTTCTAAGCTAACACCGAGTTTAGGGAAGAAGTTGAGTTGAATATTGCCATCGATGCTGAGATCACGATGCTTCTTGTTTTTTACGAGCTCTATGAGTTGCGATTTGAATTGATTGGGATCGAATACAAAACTCAAATAGGCGATACCAAGACCAATGATGAGTGCGATCGTCGCAATAATGATGGCTAGTATCTTGAAGGGCTTATTCATAGCAATTTCCTGATGAAGGTTATGATCACAGCTTTGTGATCATAACATTTTCAGAAAAGCGAATTTGTTAAATGTTTTTACTTGCAGAATTTGAAATGCTTGCGTGGCAAGTCAGAGACTAGCGAACCGATAAAAAGATTGAAGCTGGTGTTCATTTTTTAGCGGCTCGCCCTTTGTGGTAAGAATCTACTTTGTGGACTTATTTGTTGACATTCACCAATGGTGTCGCATTACCCAGTAATACGGTGTTGCCAGCTTTTGATGCGATTGCAATCGCTGCGTCACGTTGAATTTCCGCCAGACGTAACTCTTTCAACGCTGGTGTTAAAGATTCGCTGATGATCTTGTTCGCTTTCGCTTCGCCTTCTGCTTGCACAATTAGGCGTTCTGCTTCAGCCCGTGCCAGATCAACTTCTTTCAGTTTTTTCTGAATCGCCTGATCGGTTTCTGCGCGTTGGCGGATTGCTGCTTCGATGGCAGGGTCGGTCAATAAGTTACGCACGTTCACTGCGGTGATTAAGAAAGCGCCTTTGTCATTGGTGTCCAATTCTGCTTGTAAGCTAGCTCTGACCATTTCCGCTAATTCAGTGCGCTTGGTATGCATCGTCGTTGCATCCAATTGTGCGATAGATTTATAAACCGATTCACGCGCTTCGCGAGAAACCCGGCTATACGCCATCACCAAATCACTGGTACCATCTTTGACCACTTGTTTGTGCTGCACCACGTCACCTTGGTACTTGGTATACAAAGCAGGAATCGCAGCGGGCATGGTTTTGAAATAGATGTCGATATCGACATCTTTCATCGTTAAATTATCTCGACTTTTTGGGGTCATATCTTGTAACTGAAAATTGACTTCTTTTGCTGTGAACTCGTCGACGGTTTTGAACACAGTGAAGTAGACGCCAGGTGGCAAAGCATCTTTGCCAACTTTACCTAAAGTACGTTCAACACCAACATTGCCAGTATCAATCTGCGTACAGCCAGTGAGAACTGCGGCGATGGAAATTAAGCCAAGTGGCGCTAATTTGGAGAGGATTTTTTTCATTTTTATTCCTTATTAAAGTAAGTGTAGAGCGGGTGTGTAATACGCGACAATCAACAAAGTTAGCAGCAACATGCCAAAAGCTATCAGTCGCAGTGCATGACGTGCAAATGTCTTGCTGGCGTTTTTTCTGATGAGCGGTGACGTCAATTGCCATCCACCATAAAGTACCAACGCTCCGATGAGTATCATTACAAAATGTTTCATCACCACTCCTTTCTCATTTTTTGAATTAAGTCAGATGCGATTTTTTGAATTTCAATCGCAGAAACCAGAGTGTAGTTTTTTTATGGCGACCGTACTAGAAAAAATGTGAGGTAATCGTTACTCAAAAAAACCGGATTTCTAGCAATGAAGGTTAGTTGTCGGTGTAAGAGATGTTAAAACCATCCTTATATATGCCCTAAAATATGCCCTAAAATAAAACATAGTATGCGTCGATCATATGCTCGATTTGTTACACTGTGCTTACTTGCAAATGCTTGTATTACATTGTGCTTAGGCATTGATCATTTATTTCCCTTTAGGCTTTTTGTGTCTCATACCGCTTTTCTCTTAGTCATTCTCGCTGGTCTTATTCATGCCCTTTGGAATATCGCAGCCAAAAAAGCGGGAGGCGATGTGCGATTTGCTGGCTTTACTGCGCTCATCATGGCAGTTGTTTGGGCGCCAGTTGGCCTGTACTTTGGCTGGGATGTGGTGCCGACTTGGGGTTGGGTAGAATGGGGATTCATTAGCGCCAGCGGCGTATTGCATGTGTTGTATTTTGTGACCTTGTTGCGTGGATATCGCAAGGCAGACTTGACGGTAGTTTATCCGCTGGCACGTGGCTCAGGTCCGCTTATCTCTTCTGCGGTTGCGATACTTTTTTTGGGCGAGCACCTGAGTTTGGCCGGTGGCTTTGGGATTGTGGCTGTGGTCGGTGGTGTGTTTCTCATTGCCGGCGGCCCAGCGCTGTGGCGTTCTTTACGTCAAGAAGAAGCCAGCATGCAGCAAGTGCGTGTGCGCAAAGGAATCTTTTACGGCTTGTGTACAGGTTTGTTCATCGCGGCATACACCGTGCTAGATGGTTATGCCGTCAAGATATTGCTGCTGTCGCCTCTGTTGGTGGATTATTTCGGCAACTTCATTCGTATCGCACTTTTACTGCCTGTTCTTTTGCGCGACCGTTCTGCAACGTGCGCTTCTTGGCGTAAAGAATGGAAATATGCAGTAATCGTCGCTGTGATTAGCCCAATCTCCTATGTGCTCGTTCTCTATGCAATGCAAGATGCACCATTGAGCCACGTTGCACCCGCGCGCGAAGTTTCTATGCTGTTCGCCGCACTCATCGGCGGACATTTGTTGGATGAGGGGGATCGTGTACAGCGAGTGTTTGGCGCCTTGTGTATCGCAGCCGGTGTGATCGCCTTGGGTAATTTCTAGTGCGTGCAATTTGATTCGACTCGTTGTTTTTCATTAATGATTTTTTCTCGCTGCATCAATTTGTATTGACATCGCCAAAGTTTATTACTACAGTTGTCGTACTACATGTGTAGAAATGAATTTTAGATGCTTCGGCAATGCAGGGGAATCGTAATGGACGAGGATACAGACAAAGTTTCACTCAGTGATTTACAACTGAGCATTATGCGAGTGCTGTGGGAGCATCCGCATTCAAGTGCCGCGCAGGTGACTGAGATTTTGCGCAACAGCCGTGCACTTGCGCATACAACGGTAGCAACCTTGTTGACGCGTTTAGAAAAGCGCGGGCTATTGAGCAGCCAACGCGAAGGGCGGCAAATTTTCTATACGGCTTTAATGAGCGAATCACAGATACAGCGATCGATGCTGGCAGATTTGTTAGCCACCGTTTTTCGTGGAAACACACCAGCACTGTTGAGCCATCTGGTACAAGAAGATGAAATCAAAGCAGACGATTTAGAAAAAATTCGCCAACTGATCGAAGACAAAGGAGGCGACCATGTTTGAACAAGTCGCATTATTCTTCTTGTTGTACCTGATTACTTATGTCATTCATAGCAGTTTACTGCTGACGGTCACCTATAGTTTGCAGCGATTTGGTCTGCTAAATCCAATAAGACATACCCGCTTTGCCGAATTAATTTGGCGGGTCGCTTACTTCGGTGGTTTTATTACAGCGGCTATTCATCTGATATTCGCTAGTAGCACCTTTAGTCCAACTTCTACGGCACCACTTGTTGATGACAATAAGCTGACATATCAACCTGCGATAGCAAAAATAAAAAGCGAAAAACTTACTTCTGCGAGCAGTGAATTAAGTGAGTCGTTAACGCATGAAAAAAGTACGCCGATTCCGACGACATTGCCTAGGTCAGATTTGACGCTGCCACAGTCTATCTCACTACCATCGTATTTATCGGTGATTGCGGTTGATGTATTTTTTACTTGGTTGATTTTTGCGTTAGCGGTTGTTTTGCATTTGACTTGGCAACTACGAAACCTGAATCGCCTTGCTCGGCATGGCAGAGTAGATGAAAGTAGTTTTTTGATTAGTGCGCGCCAGTTTATCGCTGAACATTTTCCAAATCATTATCGTCGTCTACAGCTTCGCGTCAGTGCCGAATGGCATAGTCCCATGGTGGTTCCAAATGGTGTTATTTGCTTACCACTATGGATGACCGATAAGCTGAGCCAAGCACAGCAGCGCGCTGTGCTTGCCCATGAAATAGCGCACGTAGTTCGCAAGGATACAATTTGGAGTATCGCTTATGTTCTTGTATTGCGTTTATTCTTTTTCCAAATATTGAACCGGGTGGCATACACCCAATTACGCAATGTCGCGGAATTAGCTTGTGATGCGAGGGCAAGCAAAACCACACAGGCGCATGATTTGGCGAAAGCGCTTTATGTCTGTGCGACGCAAATGCGAGATCGCACAACGCCTAATTTGATACTGGCCGCACATCCTCAAGGCTCGACCTTAGAACAGCGTGTCAGATGTTTGTTGGAACAGCAGGTATCGTCAGACCGCAAAGCGAAGGATGCATCAATAGGCAAAATGATTGTGAGTGGTCTCGGCATTTTTGGCGTTTTGCTCACCGCGACATTTGCAACACCTGCGCTACAAATTTCTTCAGAGTTATTGAAAATAGAAATGACTTCCATGCCGAAGTTGGATGCAAAGCTCAAGTCTGTTCCATTACATTATATTCAAACTGAGGATACGAAACTTGATTCGATTTCTAAAGAGAATCGCCATCAACAAGCTCCTATCATTGCATCAAGAAATCTTCCTGTGATGGAACCTAAGCGAGCGCAAGAGCAAGTGCAAGATCGACTGTCAGGTGTGGCGACAAGTCAGTTGGAAAAGCAGGATCTGATTCAGGTGAAAATTTGGGATCGGGCTGAATTGGCCTATGCGCAGCAAGATTATCAAAAAGCCGCACAATTATTCTCAGAGGCATTGGCATCAGGACAAGCAGAGGCACAAAATCGGCTGAATCAAATTCATGCACGTTTGAAAAAGCAGGCAGAGATAGAAACATATCTCACTGATTTCCCAGCCGACGAGTATCGATTGACGGCGAAGAAATGTCCGCCCCCAGAAAACCTAACGGCCAGCAGCATTCGTTCCCAGAATCTAAAAACGCTACAGCAAATTAATAACTGGGAAAATTGTTATAACCAGTTCGTCGAGCAATTGCAGCAACGCTTTGAACGCAGTCCTTTAGTTCCACAAGAATTAGCCACTCTGATGACCGATGCTGAATTGGCGCGTGCGAATCAGGTGCTGAAGCAAACTTATCAACGTATTGGTGCGGAAGCGCAGGCGCAGCTAAAACCTATGCAGGTTGCAATCGCCACATGGCAGTCAGAGCGAGTTCGTGCCGAAGAACTGGCGAATGTCGCTAATCCTCTAAATAAACGACTTAACTTCCGGCTTTCCATGAATAACGACTCAGAAGCAACTTACGCTAATGGGCGCCCTTTATCCATGTATCAAGAATCTAGACGGGTGACCGACGAATTTGGCTGGCAACATCGTGGACAAACACATGCCGTTGATGAATCCTTAAATAAAAAATCACAATAGAAATGAGGAAATGATGAAAAGCTTTTTGATCCGGATCTCTGTATTGTCATGCTTAGCGAGTTTGTCAGCCTGCTCAATGTTAGCCAAAGCACCGCTTTCTTATTTGGAAGCGAAACCGTATTCGGCGATCCATTCAAGCCTGCAATATCCAGTTCGTGTGGTATCGATTGATGGCCGCATGCAATTTTCTATGCCTGTGCAGCTCGCGCCAGGTGTGCGTGAGCTCGTACTTGAGGCGATGTCATCGCGATCTGCTTTTGGCACCAGACAGAAAAATGTACATTTAAAGATAGCGCCATGCACCCGGTACTTTTTGCTGGCGCAACGTGATTCACCGATGCAGGCAGACTGGCAATTGACCGTCGCTTCGACAGAAGTCGTATCGGCTTTCGATCCCGCCGAGGAATTGCAGAAGGCGGGAGCGAGTGAGCGTAGTTTAGAGACTGCGCGGCTGTTTTAGATCTAGTGCGCTAAGGCCCTAGATTCCCGCCCACGCTGTAACACAGTTCATCTTGCCGTACTTAAAGCGGACCATAACTTACTATCTAAGGTTTTATTTAAGGTTTTATTTCGCGTACTTTTAATTGCTCGTAAGTCTTGTCTAATTTGGGTTGGAAAAGATTTTCCGGGTTGTTGTTGATGGTGCTCGCTGGAGTTGCGGGCGTAGTTATAGCGGTTTTTTTGCTGACAGGTGTCGTTGCAGATTGTTGCGGCTTCGTTGCTTTTTGCTTGCTCTCCAACTGCGCTTGTTGATGCCACCACCAGTACATTGCTATTGCAATTATCGCTGTTAAAATCAAAGCAATGGTGCTGGTGCTAAAGCGTGATTTTGAGCGATTGACCGTTTCCAAATACATCTCAAAATCATCTTTGTTATCGATGCAAACTAGTGCTGTTTCTTTGGATGCCAGCTGTTGATCATACATTTGCGCAGATTCAGATTCTGCGTTTGCACGATCTTGAACCATACCATCCTGTTGAGAAATTGCTTCAATCGGCAATTGCATTTGTGGATCTTCCAAGTCTTGCAACTGTTTTGTTTGTTGTGCAGATGTCTGTTCAAGTTGTTGACGCTGTGCGAGCAATTCTTGCACTGAACGCTCTGCATCATGTCGTCGCTGTTCTGCGGCAATCATCTGTTCTTGTTGCGCTATTTTTTCTTGTTCAGCAGCGATGACCTGTGCCTCTATCGCTGCGCTCTCTTGGGCTAAGGTGGTCACTTCTTGTTCGCGTAATTGCCTTTGCTGAGCGATAACGATTGCCGCTTTTTCTGCTTGTAGCTTGTGCTTCGCTCTGGCAATGCGCTCTTTCTCCAGCGCGATTTTCTGATGTGCTTGTGTCAGTAAAAGACGCTCTTGTTCGACGCTTTTTTCAAGATCAGATAACTGTGTTTCTGATGCGGCGATTTGTGCTTCGAGTTGTTGGCGTTGCTCGTTGCTAACATTGAGCAATTGATCTTGTTGTTGAGCTTGTGTGCTTAATTCTGCCAAGTTCTGTTCTGCTTCAGCAATGCGGTTTTGTAAGTTTGCTTGTAGCTCAGCGAGGTGATTTATTTCTAGCGTGTGCGCATGCAGTTTTTGCTCAGTCGCCAATCTATTCTGTGCTAGTTGCTCGGTCTCAGTCTCTAAAGCGACTTGTGATTTTTGCGCGCTTAGCAGCTCAGCCTCACTTAATATTCTTTGCTCTAATAGACGTGTAGCATTGAGTTCAGCTTGCTGGCGTTCTAGCGCTTGTTGCTGTGCTCGAATCGAGACAGCTACGCGCTCACGCGCTACCGTTTCTGCTTCTAATTCCGCAGCCGCTAAGCGATGCGCCGCTTCGATTAAAGCAGTTTCGTGGGCGAATCTCTGTTGCTCTGCCTGAATCGCTAAATGGTCATTGTCTTGACGTTGTTTGACTGCCTCCGTCGCATCCAACTCTGCTTGCAGACGCCTTTGCAAGGTTTGCTCTGCTTCTTGTGCGGCCGCTAGCTGTGCAGCTGAAATTTGTTCAGCGTTTTGTTCCGCACGCATTCTGGCTTCGACTTGTGCCAGTAAATTCGACTCCGCATTTTGACGACGTTGACTATGCGCCAAAGCATCTTTTTCAGCGATGATTTTTTCTTCGGCTTTCTGTGTAGCCAGTATTTCTAATGCGAGTTTTTCTTTGGCTATTTGTTCAGCATTGTCTTCAGCTATCGATAGTGCGACTGCTGATTCCATCAATGCCGTTTCCGCCGCGATCTTCTCTTGAATTAATGCATTTAATTCGACTTCACTGGCAATCCGTTCTTGTAATTTTTGTTCCGCCAGTCGGTTGACAAAAAGACGTTCTGTGGTTTTTAGTTTTGCTTCGCGTTCTAATGCGATTTTCAGTTTGTTCAATCGTGTGAGTTCATTTTCAGCCTCAATTTTTGTATTGTCGGCTTGAATTTTCTCATTTGCAGACGCCTCGTTTTGATGCAGGACGTTGATTGCTGTTTGTTCTTCAGTGATACGTGCGCGCGCCAATTTTTCGGCCGCAAGGTCGGCTTCAATTCCCTGTTGAATTTTTTCTTGCCGTTCTTGCTCTGCTGTTTGTTTTTGCTCGGTGATGCGCTGTAATTCTTGTTCGGTCTTAAGTCGCTGTTGCGATTGCTCTAGTGCAGCTTGTTCCGTCTGGGCATTTGCTTCCAGCGCTTGCAATAAGGCGGCTTCGGCTTGCAATCGATCTTGTGCAAGTTCTTGCGCTTGTTGCTCCGCGATCAAGCGTTCGGCGTTGATTTTATTAACATGTAGAGTTTCGTCTAATTGGGTTTCTGCCGCTATTTTTGCGGCATTCTCTACTTCAATCCGTTTCTGTGCGGCTTGAAGCAATTCTTTCTCTATCGCCAAGCTAGATTGCGCGACTTTGTCGATGTTTTGTTCTGCGTTGATTCTTTGGTGATGAAGATCTAATGCTTGTTGTTCGCTCTCTAATCTTTGTTGGGCTAATTTTTCTGCCTGCTTTTCTGCCATCAGGCGCGTTCTGACTTTGACCAGCAATTCTTGTTCGAAATCGATGCGGCTATTCGCATCAATCAGCAAGTCACGTTCTACTTTGGCTCTGGCGTAGGCTGCTTGTTGCAAATTCCATTCTTTATCAATCTGATCGAGAATGCTTTGATCGGGTTTTTCCGCACCAGTGTTTGCTCGCAATGCCAGATCGTCGTGTTGATCCTGCTCTACCCTTGGTAAATATCCTGTAGTCGTATTTTCAGTTGCGGCAGCGGCATCACTCGTGTCTTCACTGCTACGGCTAAAAGAACGTTGGATGAGTGATTGCTTCAGTTGTTTAAACATGGAAAAGCCTAGTGATCAGGGATAGTCAGCGGAGAGCCGATGTAGAGGATAAAAACGCCTCATTTTACCGAACTTCACTGAGGCTTTATTGATCAAATCGCAATCTTGATTTGGTTTTTATACCTAGTAAGCGGATAAAACCACATATTCTCATTGAGAAAGGCGCCTTGACGGCGATCAATGCGTTCTTATCTGATTTTTTGCCTGATTGCTTTAAATTATTCATGTGTTTCTGGAACTTTTCTTTCATCGCACGCTCAAAAGCGTGGGGAATTTTATAAAATAATTCATACTTCCCACTTCCTTCCACATTTTGGAGTAAACATAATGCGTTTGCCAGTGTCATTAGGACTCTTATGTCTGAGCATGTCTGCCTTTGCTGGCGGTCAATCTGACGATAAGTTTCGTCAAATAGAAAATCTATTGCCAACCCCAACTTCGGTGCGTGCAGCTTCTGGTGCCCCTGGTCATGCGTATTGGCAGCAACGCGCCGATTATGTGATTCGCGCTACTTTGGATGAATCCAAACGCGCCATCACAGGTGCGGAAACCATCACTTATCACAATAATTCACCGGATACTTTGAATTATCTGTGGGTGCAATTGGATCAAAATATCTTCCGTGCAGATTCTGACGCGAATAAAACTCGCACTTTGCCCTCACGCGATGCATGGAAAAATCCGAATGCGGTAAGTTTTCAAGCGATGAGCGTGATGAATGAGCGCGACAATTTTGACGGCGGTTTCAAAATCACTTCCGTTAAGACTGGCGAGGGTCAGGCTTTAAAGCATGTGATCAATCGTACAATGATGCGGATTGATTTGCCGCAGCCTTTGAAACCAGGCGCGAAATATGTGTTCAGCATTGACTGGAATTACAACATCGGGAACGGTAAGTTGCTGGGTGGTCGCGATGGTTACGAGCATTTCAAAGAAGATAAGAACGACATCTTTGAAATTGCGCAATGGTTCCCACGCATGGCAGCGTATTACGATGTGTATGGCTGGCAGCACAAGCAGTTCTTAGGCTCGGGTGAATTCACGCTGGAATTTGGTGACTACGATGTGCAATTGACCGTGCCTAGTGATCACGTGGTTGCTGCGACTGGTGAATTGACGAACGGCGACAAGATCTTGACAGCGACGCAACGTGATCGTTTGAAGCAAGCGCGCACAGCAAAAACGCCAGTGGCGATTGTGACGCAGAAAGAAGCGGAAGAAGCCGAAAAGACACGTGCGACTTCAAGCAAAACTTGGCATTTCAAAGCAAAGAATGTCCGTGACTTTGCTTGGGCAACTTCACGTAAATACATCTGGGATGCGCAGGGTTACAAGACTGGCTCCAGCACTGGTTTAGCAATGTCTTTCTATCCAAAAGAAGGCAATCCTTTGTGGGGACAATACTCTACGCAGGCGATCATTCACACGATAGAACAATATAATAAATTCTCTCTCGACTATCCATATCCGACTGCGCAATCAGTGAATGGTCCACAAGGCGGTATGGAATATCCTATGTTGTCCTTTAATGGCGGTCGTCCGACTAAAGATAAAAAGACTGGTGAGTTGACTTACTCCAAGCGTACTAAGTACGGTTTGATCAGCGTGATTATTCATGAAGTTGGCCATAACTATTTCCCGATGATTGTTAATTCTGACGAGCGTCAATGGACTTGGATGGACGAAGGTTTGAATTCCTTCGTGCAAAGTTTGGCAGAGCAAGCTTGGGAAGAAAATTATCCAGGCACACGCGGCGAACCACGTGGCATCGTTGATTACATGAAGAGCCAAAACCAAGTGCCTATTATGACGAATTCAGAATCCATTCTGCAATTTGGTCCAAATGCGTATGCGAAACCAGCAGCAGGTTTGCACATTTTGCGTGAGACGATCTTAGGTCGTGAATTGTTTGATTTCGCATTCAAAGAATATTCACAACGCTGGAAGTTTAAACGTCCAACGCCAGCAGATTTCTTCCGCACGATGGAAGATGCTTCTGGTACTGACTTAGATTGGTTCTGGCATGGCTGGTTCTACACAACGGATCCAGTCGATATTAGTATCGACGGTATCGTTGAATACACGATGTCAACCAAAGATCCAGAAGTAGAAAAAGCATGGCGTCGTGCGCAGTTTGCCTCGCAACCAACTTCGACTGCCAATCAGGCCGATAAAGGAAAATTGGAGCGTCGTTTAGATTCACATCCAGAACTGAAAGATTTCTACAATCAATACGATGACTTTACTGTCACCAACAAAGATCGTAATAACTACAGCGATTTGATGAAGAGCTTAGAAGACGATGAAAAAGCGATGCTGAAATCTGGCAAGCATTTTTATCTGGTCGACTTCTCCAATGTCGGCGGTTTAGTCATGCCTTTGATTTTAGAAGTCGAATTGAAGAGCGGTAAGAAATTGATTCAACGTATCCCAGCAGAAATCTGGCGTTATAACTCCAAAAAATTCACTAAGCTGATCGTAACGGATGAACCGATGGTAGGTTTGACACAAGATCCTTATTTGGAAACTGCTGATATCGATACAAATAACAATTCTTGGCCACGTAAGATTACACAATCACGTTTGGAATTATTCAAAATGAATATGCCACCAAGCGACATGATGATGGATTTCAAAACACCTTTGAAGACAGATAAGCCTGAATCCAAAGATGCAGCGAAACCAGCTGAGAAGAAGTAAGTTGATTGACCTGAGGCATGAGTTCTGTGCTTCAGGTCATTTGGTAATAGAGATGAATTGAGATGAGCATGTTGCGTAGTTTTCAGGTTTTAAAATTGACGTTGGTCACCTTACTGACTGGAATAATAGTTAGTACATCTTTAGGCTTGAGCCCACTCGCATATGCACATCGTTTTCATGCTGGTATCACAGATATCAGCATGAACCCCAACACAGGTAGTACCGAGATCGTACATACTTTTATGGCGCACGATGTTGAGGCTTTGCTAGAAAATCTGTATCAGCGTCAGTTTGATTTGAGTGACCCCGAGGATATTTTGGTGTTCAGAAAATACTTCGAGAAGCAATTTGCCATGAATGATGCTGCAGGCGTTTTGCCTTTGAAATGGGTGGGTTTAAAGGTTGACCCGAATAGTGTGATTGTTTTTCAGGAATTAGAACAACGCGCTTTGCCTGAACAAGTCAGTATTCGTCAGGCGGTCTTGACTGATTTTTTGCTTGACCAAGTAAATACCTTAAACATCACCAAGAATGGAATAACGCAGACGCATACTTTTACACGCAGCAAACGCGAGCAGCAATTGCCATAAGATCAGTTGCTGTCGCAGAGTAAGAAGTACTAGCGCCAGTCGGCGCTTTTTTTTCAGTTAGTGACTTAATTTTTAGAATTTTATTTTATATATGAAGCAAAGATTACTTGTGGGCTTGATCGCCACGATATTTCACCAAAGCGTGTTAGCCGATGATTCGGTTTTGCACCGTGTCGCCATTGATGGTTCTAAGATGAGTCAATTGGGCTTACTCGATGCAGCCAATGCGGGTGTGATTGGGAAAAAAGAGTTGGCGTCGATGACGACTTACCGTCCTGGTGAATTACTTGAATCCATTCCAGGCTTAATCGTTAGCCAACATAGTGGCGAAGGCAAAGCAAATCAATTCTATTTGCGTGGCTTTAATCTTGATCACGGTACGGATCTGCGCACCACGCTTGATGAAATGCCGGTCAATCAACGCAGTCATGCGCATGGACAAGGTTGGACGGATTTGAACTTTTTGATTCCGGAATTAACCGCACGTATGGAATTTAAAAAAGGGCCTTACTCATCGACCACGGGTGACTTCTCGGCGGCTGGTAGTGCTGCGATGCTCTATGCTAATCGTTTAAGCCAAAGTATTGCAAGCGTCACGCTAGGACAAAATGCCTATCGTCGTGCATTGCTCGCGGCCTCGCCAGATTTTGCTGACGGTAGTTTGCTATACGCGCTTGAATTTACTGGTAATGATGGTCCGTTTGTGAATCCAGATAAATTCAAGAAAGTGAATGCGGTATTGCGTTATAGCGAAGGTTTTGCGAACAATGGTTTTAGCCTGAGTGCGATGCTGTATCGCGGTAAATGGAATGCGACTGATCAGATCCCTTTACGTGCAGTGGAACAGGGCGATATTAGTCGCTTTGATACGATTGATAAGACTGATGGCGGTGAGGCGCATCGATATAGTTTGTCTGGTAGTTGGCGCCGTACGGCGACTGATGACGCTTCAAAGATTAGTGCGTATGTGATTAATACAGGTTTAGATTTGTATTCGAACTTTACTTACTTTATGGACGATCCGATTAATGGTGATCAGTTCAGCCAGCCTGATCGTCGGGTGACCAGTGGAATCAATGCGAGTCATACCTGGCATTCGCATTTGAATGGAAAGAACACCGACTTCACGATTGGCACACAGCTACAAAACGATAATATTTTTAACGGCCTACATAAAACCAAGGCTCGCCAGCAATTATCCACTGTGCGTCAAGATCATATCGTCGAAAGCAGTTTGGGTTTGTATGTGGATGTGAGCACACGTTGGACGGAAAGCTTCCGCACAAACTTTGGTGTGCGCCACGATCAGTATCGTTTTCAAGTGGATGGAGATCGCCGTGAAAATTCTGGTAAAGCGAATGACCATATTACCAGCCCGAGCGCGAGTTTGATTTTTGGCCCATGGAGTAAGACGGAATTGTATGTGAATCTGGGCACAGGCTTTCATAGCAACGATGCGCGTGCAACTTTAACGACCATTGATCCACAAAGCTTAGAAGCCACTGGTAAATCGCCAGGTCTGGTAAGGGCACGTGGTAGTGAACTAGGCATGCGCACCGAAATCTTGCCGGGCTTGCATAGTTCGGTATCTTTGTATCGCCTCGATTTTGATTCTGAATTAAGTTTCGTTGGCGATGCAGGCACGACCGAAGCTGGGCGCCCAAGCCGTCGTCATGGCATCGAAATTTCGAATTCTTATCAAGCTAATGACTGGTTGGCGATTGACTTTGACGCAGCGTATGCGAAGGCGCGTTCTCGCGATTTTGATCCTGTTGGTAATCGTATCGTTGGCGCAGTTGAAGGTGTCGCACAGCTGTCAGCAACAGTTGATAAATTGGGAGCTTGGTCGGGGGCCTTGCGCTTACGTTACTTCGGTCCACGTGCGTTATTGGAAGATAATTCTGTGCGCTCAAAAGCAAGTAGCACGCTCAATGGTCGCATAGGATATAAATTTAGCCCAACGCTAAAATTGGAATTGGAAGGATTTAATCTGACCAATCGCCGTGCTTCTGCAATTGACTACTACTATGAGTCTCAGCTCAAAGGTGAAGCGAGCCCGCAAGAAGATATCCATTTTCATCCGCTGGAATCACGTTCGTTCCGTTTGATGTTGGTGAAAACTTTCTAAATCGGCGATTCTATTCTTCTAAGAAAAAAGCCAGTGAGATTGTAGTCTCACTGGCTTTTTTTATGACGACTGACGTGAATTATTGAACCGTCGCTAACACACTAGCACCGCTCATCGCCGCGTAGGCTTTGATGAGTAAGTAGTAAGTTCCTGCTTGCGGTGCAGAGATCGTGATGGTTTCTGCGTTAGTCGAGCCGTCTGACTTTTTTTCGTACACCGTGGTCGTTGGTGCTGCGCCAAACTTGGCATAAATATCCCCATCACCCGTGCCGCCCGACAACTTGAATGTCAGTGAAGTTTTACCAGATGGCACTGAGATCGTATAAGTCTTAGTGGCGTTCTTCGCCAGACTACCGACACTGACGCTTACGCCGCTATTCAAAACATTTCCTGGTGGTGTACTTGTTTGATAGCTGGCAACTAAAGAAGCACCGCTGACTGCTGAGGCAGCATTCGTCAGTAAATAATAAGTGCCAGCAGTTGGTGCTGCGATCGTGATAGTTTCTGCGTTAGTGGCGCCATCTGATTTTTGCAGGTAAGAAGTTGTCGTCGGAGCGCTGCCAAGTTTGGTGTAAATATCTAAATCACCAGTGCCGCCAGTGGTTTTAAATGTCAAATTGCTGACACCAGTTGGCACTGCAAAAGTGTAAGTGCCTTGTGCATTTGCCGCACCATTGACGGCGACTGCCACGTCTTTCGTTAACACCGTGTTGGCTGGTGGTAAACCTGGCCCATCGCTGCCGAGTTCTACCGCAAATGAAGTCGCCAAACGGCCAAATTTCAAGGCATGATTGGCTTGACTACCCATATTGGCGTAGGTGTCGCCTGTACCGTGAATGCGTGGATTACTTTCACTCATCGCCGTTTCAAAAGGCATCGAAGTCGCATAGCCTTGTGCATGCCAAGATGCGTGATCCGAGCAGCCATAGCCACAGCTGTCGTAACCTATCGTTAGACTAGGTTGATAGGTGGTAATCAGGTTGGCGACAAAGCTATTTTGTCCAGCATTGGTGTAATCGGTGTAAAGATAAATATCTTTTGCCGAACCTTTATAGTTGGTCATATCAAGCTGCATGACACCCACCACATTGACACCATCTGTTTTGAATTTTCTAGCAATTTCACCTGAGCCCTTTAAACCGACTTCCTCGGCGGCATAGGCCATGAATTTAATGGTACGGCGCGGTTGATAATTACTGGCCATCATCACGCGTATCGCCTCTGTCAAACTGGCGATGCCCGATGCATCGTCATCTGCTCCCGGTGCTTTGGTTGTTTCTGTGGTGCCAGCTGTGTTGATGGAGTCTTGATGTCCACCGAGCACCACAACTTCAGATGCGTTATCAGAACCTTGTATCGTCAAGATGACAGATTTTTGTGGAAAACCTGTATGCGTGAATTGTTCAACGGTGACATTGCTACGACCATTGGCGAGTTGTGTCCATTTATTCTTAATCCAGTTTGAACCATTAACACCGCCTGCTGTCGTGTAGTAACGGTTCACAAATGCAGAGAGATCGACAATCGTCTGACCAATATTGGTCGCCTGCATTTGTGTCAATAAGGGATTCACGGTGGTTTGGTTATCGATACTGTATGACGGTGCAATTGCCGCAATCGCTGGAGCAAAACCGTTTGCCGTGCTGCTGAGCGAATGAAGGCCAGTGGTTTCACTATCGTGGGCGATGAAACCACCGCAACGTTTGAGTTTGTTGTGGATCGCACCGGACAAAGCATGCATCATTGATTCATTAATTTGCACCAGATGCACGCCCTCACTTTTTGCAAAGCCTGCACTACCGGCACTCACCATGCGGCTCTCTTTTACGACGAGTTTTGGTGAAATTTGTTTGAGTTCATTAAAAGCAGCATCACCAATGGTGATCCATACTTTCTTTTCTGAGACAGCGTTGGTGACGCTACCGGTAACACTGCCTGAAGCACTTAAGATCAAGCCGAGCATGAGGCTCGATAAAATTTTCTTTTGCATCTGTCTCTCCCAGACTATCTATGTAGATTGTGTATTTGGATTATTGTGATTGTGACGACATGATTGTTTCGACTTGGATGATTATTACTTCGATCGTTCGAAACGGATTTGTGAGCGATGAAGTGGTAATGCTGTATCGATTTATTGACAATCGAAGCTGAGTAGAACAGAGAAATAGGTTGACGGAAAGTTATCAGTTGTTTTTTAAGATAGCTAAAATTGCCGACTTTAGGCTTGAAACCAAAGAAAATTTTGTAAGTGGGAGTTCTACCTATCAATTCAACACACACCTTCGAAAAACCTCGATAAATACGAAATTAAGCTATTAAAAGTAAATGGTGTTGATATTTTTTGTGATTTAATTCGTATGCCTCTGATGAATCTGGTATTCAACACTAAGTAGTCGTTCATTGCTCTAATGGTTTGTTTCATCGAGGTTTTAGTCCAGATTTTAAGAAAGTGGTATCTGACACGTCGCCCGAGATGCGCATAGAATCGCAAGGATTTTTCATGCGTGTCATTAAGCCGCTTTCGGTATGATGTCCGTGACATCGATAACAGGAAACTCTCATGCATCCTCATTTAACACTACAAAGTCAGCCAGAAGATTTGCGAGCGCAAGCGCCAATTCGTTTGGCATTAGTCACCAGTGCCGAGCTACCTAACTTATTTGGTGGCGAACAATTATTGCCACCTGCTTTATCTGCTTTAGGAGTACAGGTATCGATTTGTATTTGGACTGATGTCACGGTGCAGTGGCAATCGTTTGATGCGGTGATTATTCGTTGTCCTTGGGATTACCATGAAAAATTATCCGATTTTTTGAGCTGGTTAAATCGTTTGCGAGAACTTCAAGTCAAGGTGATCAATGATCTGGATACCTTGACGTGGAATTTGAATAAGAAATACCTATTCGAGCTCAGCCAAAAGCACCTGCCCGTCATTCCTAGCCTTTGTGTCACGCCAGATAACCAAAGAAGCCTAGCAGAACTGATGAAGCAACTCGATAGTAAGCAGATTGTGATCAAGCCTGTGCAATCTGCTGGGGCGTGGCGCACTTTGCGCGTTAGTCTGGAAAATATGTTGGAAGTGGATCGTGATTTCTCTGAATGGC
>DLGN01000354.1:0-7711 GCA_002482715.1 Oxalobacteraceae bacterium UBA7693 | reverse complement strand
GGCAAGAGCAAGATTTTCTGGTTCAGCCCTTTATGCCGGAAATTATGTCGGAAGGCGAATGGTCACTGATTTTCTTTGACGGCAAATTCAGTCATGCGCTACTCAAGCGTGCAAAGGCGGGCGACTTCCGTGTGCAGTCAGATCATGGTGGAACGGTGCATTCGGTCGAAGTCTCTGCAGACATGCAGACCCAAGCGCAGACTATTTTGAATGCTTTGGAACGTATGCCATGTTATGCACGCGTTGACGGGGTGCTGCGTGATGGGCAATTTATGTTGATGGAATTGGAGTTGCTAGAGCCAGAATTATTCTTAGAACTCAATCCAGAAGCGCCACAGCGATTTGCACAAGCGATTATGCACGCACTGTCAGCAAGCAAAGTCACAGCTTAGTTATATGGCCGATGCCAACTGATGTAACTTCGTCACAGTGTTGATATTGCGCGCCGTGCCATTTTTTGCGGCAGGAATGACAAGTTTGGAATCCGCCATTCCTGCGCCGTAATAAACGTACAAAGCGCGCTCACCGCAGACAAGTTCTTCTTCATGGCGATTTTTTACGGCACTGATCATAGCGGGTGTCACTGGTTCGTCAAGAAATAGACAAATGCTACGATTGCCTTCTTTGTCTGCGAACGGGTTCTTCTCCAACAAAGCTTGTAATTCATCTGGGGTGCGTATGAATACCCCGACAGATTTTCCGGCATAATCGGCCAAGGATTTCTCCAGCAAATGTTGACATTCTGTTGCACCAAGCTTGCTGCTGAAAACCACATTACCACTCGCAATATAGGTTTTCACTTGTTGAAATCCAATTGCTTCACACATCGTCACCAAATCTTTCATTGGTAGCTTGCCAGTACCGCCCACATTCACAGCGCGTAAAAGAGCAACATAAGCAGTCATCTGGATTGTTCTTCGCCTGTAATTGATTAAGCACTTAAGATGGTGACGACGACTGCGTAGATGCTAAAGGAAATTGAAGCGATGAAGAGCAGGGCTACGGTGCGCCATAAACTCGATAGTCTGCTTAAACTATACGCATGGCGTAGTTGAGAAAACATATGTATCGGTGGCACAAAAACGAATAAAAGAGCAGCGCTTCCTTTGAAATCGAATCTCGACAAAATGGCGACTACCATCATTAAAATACTCATAAACGATAAAGAGTATAAAGAAAATACCGCGTGATCAAACATCACATATTTTCGGCTAAAAGCAAATAATAACCATACAAAAGGTAGAGAGATTGGAATGATTAAAATTGCTGCACTCGCCGCATTCTTCTTCATTTTATAGAGTGTTAGTTCACGATTCTTATTGATATCGGCAAGTGCTTTACCTATGTACGGAATTTTCGATAAGTCATCAACCTCATTTGTTGCTTCTTCTGAATCCGAATTTGTTGATGATGCACTAACATCGTTGCTTGCACTAGCTTCTTCCACTTTCGGAGTACTCTTTGATGACGCGTCTTTCTTTGCAGCTTGCTCTTGCATTGACTTGTTGTGCTGGGCAATTGCTTTCGCTACGCGTTTCCTATGGTATTTCACCAGTTTTTCCATAGAACGAATTTCTTGGTTTATTTCCCAAGGCTTGAGTGATGCAATATCTAAGGCGGGCAGATTGTTAATCGCTTCTTTGCCCTCGATAGCATGCTTACTCGCAGACGTATCGATTGGATTGGTCGTTGAACTTATTGCGGCACTGGCCGTTGAATCGTTCCCCACGTCCCCACTTGAATTGATGTCTTTGTTTGACATGCCCGTTGATTTTTCTGACTTCAATTTATGCTGGTGTGCTTTCAAATCCATCAAAGTTCGCTCGGCTTGTTCTAATGCTTGCTTTGCCTCCAACACGGAAACAGTATTGCCATCAAGTGCATCTAAGGTGTCTTGCAACTGCAGCACTTGTGCTTCATATGCGCGTATCTCTATTTTTAATCCTAAATGCTCTGGACTAAGTTCACCTAATTGGCTTTTTTCAAGGCGCTTCTGTTGCAGTGTTTCCTTGGCTTGTGTTAATTCCAGCGTAACATTTTCTCTTGAATCGTCAGTTTTGATCAGATCTTCACCCTTCCATGAGGTTGTGTAAGAGAACACGAAGAACATTAAGAAAATCAAAAATAGGAAAAGCGCCAGAGGTGAAACATACGAAGTACGTTTTCCTTCTATGTAATCCTTGGTCAAATGTCCGGGGCGTAAAATCAAGGCCGGAATAGTGCGCCAAGCTTTGGTATCGAAGTGGAAAATGCCGTGCAGGACTTCTTCTAACATGTGCAGCAGCGAGCGATGAATATGCGATGATTGACCGCAAGCATGACAATACGCGCCACTTAAAGCTGTCCCGCAATTTGCGCAACTTGGACTTGTACTGCCATCTGGAGCAGGCTTTGGTGATGGTGTTGAACCCAGCTCATTACTGATCACTACAGCGGCCAAAGTTTCGCCAGCGCTTCCAATCTCAATTCCCATTCGCCACCTCATTATTTTGAGCTTACGATTGTGCCTTAGTCAGACGAGTCGCTCAAGTAAAAATGCACGCAAACCTTAATTTGCGTGCATTTGTGTAAGTTGTATTCAATTCAAATTCAACTTAGTGAGTTAATTTACTTCCGGACCAAGCTTATTTCCAGCGCTAGCTCAAGTTCTCTCCAGCTAGTTTAGGCTCTCGCATCCTTAACTTTCTCCACCCGGCGTTGCAAGACAAAAATCGGTTGCGCCCATTCTGTGTCTTTCTTTTTCTTGCTGGTAATCAGCGTCAATTCTGAAGGATCGTAGACGTCGGTGTTATGCGTCAACGGCGTGGTCATCAGATACTGCGCATCAGTATTTTTTAAGAACTCGCCGACCAATTGAATATTCCGGATATCCAAATGCGCAAACGGTTCATCGATGAACACGAAACCGCCAGAGCCGTCTTCTGACTTCAATAAACCGATCAACAGGATCAAAGATTTCATCACCTGCTGACCACCGGAAGCTTCACCGTCGTTCATGCCGATCGGGCCTTTGCCGTCGAATTTAAAGCGTACGTGCAAACCAGCTTGTGACAACATCACATCGTCGTTTTCCAGCTTCACCGGGTCGGTGTGAACTTCAATGCCTGCGAGCTCGCCCAGTTGTTTGATGTTCTTGCTATAGGTTTTGATCGTATAGCGTAATCTGTCCATGTACGCGGCACGCGCATTCACGGTTGCTTCCATCGCCCGATTATTCTGATAACGACGCTCGTCTGTTTCAGCCTGACGGTTTTGCAGCAAATTATTTAAACGCGTGTATTGATCGACGACGGTGGAATCCGTTTCCCAATCATCACGCGCTAAGTTGTTGCCGAGGCTGCGCAAACGTAATTCGATTTGATGGACGTTCTCATGCTCCGCCACCAGCTCTTTTCGATGTGAGCTGCGCTTCCAATTGAGTGGTAGCGTATGCCATGTGCTACGCATGTTACGCAGGGTTTCGAATTGGGCTTTGCGTTCTTCGGCGTGGCGTTTTTCCGAAGCACGTTGTTGGGATTCTGCATCTGCAATGGCCGCTTTCGCTTGTTCCCATTTTAGATGCGCGACAGTACGCTGTTCGGTTGCTGCTTTGAGCAAAGGGGCGATCTCGCCGAGGCGAGTACCGACTTCGATACGTTGTTGTTTCAAAGGCTGGGTATTGCGAGACGCTTCTTCAAATTCTGCATGGCGTGCGCTCAATTCTTTGGCGGCATCGACACCGGCTAAACGGGCTTTGTAGGAAGAAATTTCACCAGCGAGTTTGCTGATTTTGATCGTGAGTTGATCTTCTTGCGATTGCAAACGCGGCAGGGCTTTCTGTAAAGCTTCTAAACGCTGAGTACGACCTGCATTACCAAAACGGTAGCGTGATACTTCAACAAATAAAGAGCGACCACCGCGACGTTCGAAGTGATACGCGTCCGGCGTAATCCATTCTTGCGACTTATGCAGCTTCATGCCGATATCGATACTATCGACGGTTTCTATGCGCTCTAATTGTTCGATCAGCCATGCCGGTGCTTTGGCATTGAAACTGACAACGGACAACAAACTATCGTCTTTCACCACCGGTGCATTGACGCGATCTGGCACAATAAAGTGACTATAGCGTTGCTTCTCGCCGATGCGATAAGCCGCACTAGCGTCGCTGGCATTGTCGAGCAAAATCACTGAGGTATAACCGCGCAACACACCTTCGACCGCACCTTGCCATTTAGCGTCAGTGACTTCAACGATCTCAGGTAACATGCTGTGCGGGATATTCGCTTCATTCAAAGCACGGCGCATTTGGCGCACGTTTTCTGGATCGGGCAAGCTAGCTTTGCCTTGTAGTGCCGAGATCGTTTCCATGTCGGCTGCAATGCGTTGAGTCAATGTATCGCGCTCTTGTTTTTGTTGCGCGAGCTCTTCTTCTTTTTTCTCTAATTCATCGGCGATATTTGCGATGTCGGCATCGGCTTCTGCAGCCAGTTTTTGCAAACGCGCTTTTTGTTCGAGTAAGCTTTCTTGTGGTTTGAGCTTGGCATTGACTTGCGCGAGTTTTTCGCGCAGGTTGGATTCTTCGGCTTCTAATGCTGCTTCAGTTTGTTGTGCTTCGCTGTGATTTTGTGCTTGCTGTGCAAGTGCTTGACGACGTTCGGATAAAGCTTCGTCCTGCGTTTTCAAATAACGCTTACTGGCACGTAATGCCTGACTGGTGGCGGATGCACGTTCTAGATCTTCGTGATATTGCAGAGTCGGTAAAATCTCTTCCTGCAAATCGCGCTTTTCTTTATTCAGACTTTCCCATTGATGGAAGTTCGCTACCTTTAAACGCAGGCCTTCCAGATTGGTCTTGGCACCTTCGAGTTCGGTTTCAAAGCGTTGCAGTTCAGATTCGGTATCGCGCTGATGACGTTTCGCGTCATCGTAGGCATCTAAGACTTCTTTATCGCCGAACACCTGAAATACCAGATCGAGCAATTGACGCGGCGCGTACTCGCACAGCTTATCGGTTTCACCTTGTTCCAGCGCCAGCACTTTGCCCATTGCTGATGACAAGCCCGCATGCGACAAACGTTTGCGATAAGTTTCTACGCCTAGCCAATCATTCGCTTCCTGGATTTCTTCAATCTCGATTTTGCCACTGCGCATCAAGTATTGACGTTTCCAGTCACCACCGTTTTTTTCGATTTTGCAAAACAGCGTGACTTCATCTTCGTACAAGCCCGACATGCGGAAAGGGCGATTCGAAATCTGTGGCCCAACTGCGCTATTGTCCACCACCGCGCGTATCCACGCAGTTTGTTGGCCGGAGTGGCGTGCATAATGTTTGTAGGAACGCCCCATAGAACATTCCAGACCGAACAAGGTACGCAATGCATCAAGCAGCGTGGTTTTGCCTGAACCATTTTGTCCAGCAATCGTAATGATCTTGGCGTCGAGCGGGATGTTTTTAATCCGTTGCCAGTAATCCCAATGAACCAGTTCTAGTGATTTGATGTGAAACATGATGGCTTATTCTTTTTCTGTGTTGTTATCAGTGGCATTGTTGGAATCAACGTTAGAATCACCATTGGAGTCGGATTCTGGTGCGGCAACGGCATCGCTTTGATGGTCGGGTTGATCGGACTCAGCTTGCTTCTCTAACTCGATCTCCGCAGCCTCAGCCGCCGCAATTCGCTCCGCTTCGATCACCGCTGGTGTACGTGGCATAGGAATATGGAAAATATCCGAGAGAGCGCCGTTGATAATGCGATCTTTTAAGGCATCGGTATCCATCAGCAAATCGAGCAATGGACCTTCCATAATCAAATCCATTTTGCGCTCGATAAAACCTAAACGTGAGAGTTGGCCGAGATTCATATCCATACGCGTTTTTTTGCCTAGCTTCTCGCCAAAATCAGCGAGCAAGGTGCGGTAAGAAATACCGATCGAAGTATCTTCTGCGCGTGGCAAAGGTTTTTCTTTGCCGAACATGTCGTTCTGGTCTTCTTGCGCCATTTGATGCGCTTCTTGGCGTTCGCGTTTCGGCAAAATAATCAGGGACCATAACACCACCAATAAGGCGACGCCATCGCGTGCTAGGCCAAAATTATTGTTCTGCCAGGTGTCTTTGGTGCCGAATACTTTGGATTCACTGTCGCGTGTCAGCGCTAGCGTCACATGGTCGGCATACACATTATCAACAAACTTCATGCCGCATGCTTTTAGGCGGGTGTCGATGTCGCTACGGAAAATCTCATCCGATAAAGCGCGTTTTACTAACTTGTCTTCACGACGTAAAGTCTGATGCGCCAACAAACGGGCGATAAGGATTTGTGCGTCTTCAGTCATATCACGTTCTCGGTATTTGTAGGGCGCGCCGTGCGCACCAGTTTTCTTGCGTTGGTGAAATTGATGGTGCGCGCGGCGCACCCTACATTTGTTTTATTCATGTTTAGTTTCTTGCTGTGACTGCTGCTGAGATTGTTCCTGCGATTCTATGGGGATGAGACTCGCCACAGAAATCGCCGCCACATGCGGATCAGAGACTTTCTGCATTTTGTCTTTGGAGCTGAAGGTCAGTGGCAAACGTGCCAGAGTCGCTGTTGCACCTTGCAGAGATGCTTCGTTTGCGTCACCAATCAAAGGTAGTAGCGAAGCGCGGTACGAAGCAATCGCAAAGCTAGCGGGCAATAAATAATCTTGTAGTGGTTTGTGTTTTTTGGTTTCTGGGTCATAAGACTTGCCGTCAATTTTGCCGAGCAAATCTAACCAATGATCGAGTTCCAGTAGAGCTTCGCTATTGTCATTCGCAATCGACGGCGCATTTTCACCAGTCGGTAAAATACCCAAAACCGCGGAGTTACGATGGCTGAGTAGTTCGCTTTCCGCCACGTCGATCATCTCGGAAGGCGTGATAAAATGTGGTGTCACTGGATGCGATAAAGCACCATCAGCGAGCGAAGCTAAATCGTCACGCTGTAACAACCACATCTTGATGTCGGTCGTTGATAAACCTGATTGTCCCAGATGCACGCGTTGACGTTCGATTTGATTCAAGGCACGTGAGAACATGCCTTGCATATTCAAGAGCGCACTCTGTGCGCGGCCGATTGCTTGTGCTGCTCGATGCGTTGCAGAATCTGCGCGGCTATCGTTGGTGATTGCATGAATAATCTGCGAACCTTTTTCTACCCAATCACAGGCTGTATGCCATTTTTGCTGTGCAGTGCGAAGTTGGAATTCGGAACCTGATGCAATCGCATCTGAGAATTCTTCAGTCAGCTCAATCAAACGACCGAGCAAATGATGTAACTGTTCAACCGAAACACCACCAACAGCTTGTGCACCAGCAACTTGCGTCAGCATATAGCTGACTTCAGAAGGATCGTCTTGTTGTTCAACTTGGATTAAGGATTCAATCGCGGCTAAGACATTGCGCGCCATGGGAGCAATGCGATACACAGATTGGCTAGCATCCCAAACTAAAAGCCCGGTGCTGCGCAGACGTGTTAGTACCGTTTCTAGCGCTTCTGGCTCTAGATAGCCCAGTTTAGCATTAATATCGGCCCGGCTAAGCGAAGGCGAGTCGACGTCCGCAGTCAATTCGCGCAAGACAAGCAGGCGCATCAATACGCTGTTGATGCCGCCATGGAATAATGCGGTAAACGCTTGCAGCATAGGCTGCAAGCGTTTACCGCATTATTCCATGGCGGCATCAACAGCGTATTGATGCGCCTGCTTGTCT
>DLGN01000358.1:12566-15853 GCA_002482715.1 Oxalobacteraceae bacterium UBA7693 | reverse complement strand
GCGTGGTTGACTATAACGTTAAAGTCCGCGTCAAATCCGATGGCTCTGGCGTTGATGTTGCTACCGTCAAGATGTCTATGAACCCATTCGATGAAATCGCAGTGGAAGAAGCGACCCGCTTGAAAGAAGCTGGCGTTGTGACGGAAGTTGTGGCTGTGTCTTGCGGCGTATTGCAATGCCAAGAAACTTTGCGTACGGCGATGGCAATTGGTGCGGATCGCGGTATTTTGGTAGAGACTGATGAAGAGTTGCAACCTTTGGCAGTCGCCAAATTGCTCAAAGCTTTGGCAGAAAAAGAACAACCTCAATTGATCATCTTAGGTAAGCAAGCGATTGATGACGATTGCAATCAAACTGGTCAAATGTTGGCAGCTTTATTAGGTTGGCCACAAGCGACTTTTGCATCGAAGGTTGTGGTCGCCGATGGTAAAGCAACTGTTACACGCGAAGTGGACGGCGGCTTGGAAACTTTGAGCCTGACTTTGCCTGCGATCATTACGACCGACTTGCGTTTGAATGAGCCGCGTTATGTGACTTTGCCGAACATCATGAAGGCGAAAAAGAAGACTTTGGATAACGTCAAGCCAGCCGATTTGGGCGTTGATGTGACTTCTCGCATCAAGACTTTGAAAGTCGCGGAACCAGCAAAACGCTCTGCCGGTATTATCGTTCCTGACGTTGCGACTCTGGTCAGTAAGTTGAAAAACGAAGCCAAAGTGATTGGCTAATTTCTCGTTTTTGATCTTTTTCGAAATTCATTTCAATCAAATTTTTAAGCAAATTCATTTTTGAATTTGCGGAAACAAGTGGAAAACATCATGACTACACTCGTCATCGCTGAACACGATAATACTTCCTTGAAGGGAAGTACATTGAACACTGTTACTGCCGCTGCTAAATGCGGTGGTGACGTACACGTATTAGTTGCTGGCCACAATGCTAGTGCTGTAGCTCAAGCCGCAGCACAAATCGCTGGCGTTAGCAAAGTCTTGCACGTAGATGCAGCTTACTTCGCCGAAGGTTTGGCGGAAAACGTCGCGGAACAAGTATTGACGATCGCTTCTGGCTACACCCACATCTTGGCACCAGCAACTGCATACGGCAAAAACATTTTGCCCCGCGTTGCAGCCAAACTCGACGTCGCGCAAATCTCAGAAATCACCAAAGTGGAATCTGCTGATACATTTGAACGTCCGATCTACGCTGGTAACGCTATCGCGACCGTGCAATCGACTGACTCCATTAAAGTGATCACAGTTCGTACAACGGGTTTCGATGCAGCTGCAACTGGTGGTTCCGCAGCAGTCGAGTCTGTTGCTGCGGTAGCAGATAGCGGCAAGTCTGCATTTGTTTCTCGTGAAGTGGCGAAGTCAGATCGTCCAGAATTGACAGCGGCGAAAGTCATCGTCTCTGGTGGTCGCGGTATGGGCTCAGCAGAAGCATTCAAAGTATTGGAGCCATTAGCAGACAAACTCGGCGCAGCGATGGGTGCCTCTCGTGCTGCGGTGGATGCTGGCTATGTACCAAACGATTGGCAAGTCGGTCAAACAGGTAAGATCGTTGCACCAACTTTGTATATCGCGGTAGGTATCTCTGGCGCGATCCAACATTTGGCTGGTATGAAAGATTCCAAAACCATCGTAGCGATTAACAAAGATCCAGAAGCACCGATCTTCTCAGTAGCAGATTACGGTATTGTTGGTGATTTGTTTGAGATCGTGCCACAGTTGGTGACAGAGTTAGGCTAAGCGCTAGCTACAATTAGATGTTGTGATTTTCGACTAACGAGAATCATCGATCGTAGAGGGCGTAGAGAAATCATCAGAATTCTCTGCGCCCTTTGGTTATCTGAGCACAAGAATGAATTGAGACATTGGGAGACTGTATGAGTTATGTAGCGCCGATCAAAGATATGCTATTCGTCATGAACGAATTGGCTGGCCTGACTGAAGTAAATGGATTGCCAGGCTGCGAAGATGCTACGCCTGAAACCGTAGAAGCAGTGCTCGAAGAAAACGCACGCTTCACGAGTGAAGTGATTGCGCCTTTGAACTGGGCTGGCGATCAAGAGCCAAGTTATTGGAAAGACGGCCAAGTCTTCACCACCAAAGGCTTTAAAGAAGCTTTCAAGATGTTTGCTGAAGCAGGCTGGCAGGGTGTGCAGCACCCAACTGAATTTGGCGGTCAGGGTTTGCCAAAATTGGTGGCAACACCTTGTATCGAAATGCTGCACGCAGCGAATTTGTCTTTTGCATTGTGCCCATTATTGAGTGATGGCGCGATCGAAGCCTTGTTGACTGCTGGTAGTGACGCCGATAAAGCGACTTATCTTGAGAATTTGGTGTCAGGTAAGTGGACAGGTACGATGAATTTGACTGAGCCACAGGCTGGTTCGGATTTGGCGATGGTGCGTACTCGCGCTGTGCCGCAAGATGATGGCACATACAAAGTGTTCGGCACTAAGATTTTCATCACTTATGGTGAGCATGATATGGCGGAAAATATCGTGCATCTGGTGTTGGCGCGTACTCCTGACGCCCCCGAAGGTGTCAAGGGGATTTCTCTGTTTATCGTGCCGAAATTCCTCGTGAATGCCGATGGTAGTCTTGGTGCGCGCAATGATTCACATTGCGTGTCGATTGAGCATAAACTCGGTATCAAAGCGAGTCCAACTTGTGTCTTGCAATTCGGTGATAACGGTGGCGCGATTGGTACTTTGGTCGGCGAAGAAAACCGTGGCTTGGAATACATGTTCATTATGATGAACGCCGCANNNNTTTGGTGTTGGTATGCAAGGTGTGGCTGTTGCTGAACGCGCCTATCAAAAAGCGGTTCAGTATGCGAAAGATCGCGTGCAGTCTCGTGACCTAGCTGGCTCACCAGGTCCAGTAAGCATCATTCATCATCCTGATGTGCGCCGCATGTTGATGTCCATGCGCGCGCAGATTGAAGGTTCACGTGCTTTGGCGTATGTGGCTGCTGCGATGAGCGATAAAGCGCATCATCACGCAGATGCAGAAGTGCGCAAACAAAATCAGGCAGCGTATGAATTTTTAGTGCCGATCGTTAAAGGCTGGTCTACTGAGTTGTCTTTAGACGTCACCTCAACTGGCGTGCAAGTGCATGGTGGTATGGGTTTTATCGAAGAAACTGGTGCGGCTCAGCATTATCGTGATGCGCAAATTTTGACGATCTATGAAGGCACTACGGCGATTCAGGCAAATGATCTGGTGGGACGTAAAACTTATCGTGATGCTGGTGCTATCGCGAAACATTTCATCGCGCAA
>DLGN01000358.1:0-12499 GCA_002482715.1 Oxalobacteraceae bacterium UBA7693 | reverse complement strand
GATGCGAATTTGAAGGCGATTGCGGTGCAATTGGCAATCGGTGCTCAGGCGATGGAAGAGGTGGTTGACTTTGTTGTGGCAAACTTCAAGGCTGATATCAAAGCCGTATTCTCTGGTAGCGTGCCGTATTTGAAGTTATCCGGTGTGGTATTGGGTGGCTGGCAAATGGCGCGTGCAGCGCTGATCGCGCAGGCGAAATTGCAATCAGGTGAGGGCGATGCGAGTTTCAATCAAGCTAAAGTCGCGACCGCACGTTTCTTTGCTGATCACGTTTTGAGCGCAGCTCAAGGATTGCGTACCTCGATTGTGGATGGCAGTGCTGGTGTAATGGCTTTGACGGAAGAGCAATTTTAAGATTCTGCTTTGACATTGCATGTAAAAATGGCGCGAAGTTTTTGACTTCGCGCCATTTTCATTTTTAACGATAGTCTTTTGTTTAGCCGTACGCGCCACCTGTGTAGAGCAAATCAAATCCGCGCGCCATCACGAATAATAAAGAAATCGCGCCAAGGCCAACGCTAAAAACTAGCATGATTGCTAATGGCCAAGAGGAGGAACTCTGTTTCCCCGAATTTGCATTAAATTGGGCATCCCAATGTTCATCTGATTTGAGACCCAGTACCAAGCACATTAGCAGGCTGATTAAAAACGATAGCATCCATGGCGCAAAAGTAACAAAAAAATTTAAATTGAAGTACAGTTTTGAAAGCATCAAAGATAGCGGGAGGCTGATGAAGTGCAGCCACGCAAAATTGTCGCGTTTGCCGTATAGATAAAAACGGTGCCCACCAAGGCTGCCAAAAAGTAAGCAAATTAAAACGGCGAGAGTCTTATTCTTATGTGACTTTGTTGTCATAATGAGATTTTTAATGCCTTTAGGTAAATGGTGATTTTATCGGATTTGCCGTCATACGTCGTAACTCATTCTTGTCGGTGCTGGAAATGCGCTGGCATTGAAAATTCTTTGTTCGAAGCTATAAACAGTCAGTAAAAATCAGGTAAAATGCTTGGTTTTACAAAGCCACCATTGAATAGTCCTTGCGAAGTTACTGCTTTGCAGGCTATAATTTGCGGCTTTTTCCGTCCTTTGACAATTTTTTGGAAATATTATGGTCGTTATTCGTTTAGCTCGTGGTGGTGCAAAAAAGCGCCCTTTCTACAATATCGTTGCAGCTGATTCACGCAATCGTCGTGATGGTCGTTTCATCGAACGTATCGGTTTTTACAATCCAGTAGCAACTGGCAATGCTGAAGAAGTTCGCGTTGCTGCAGATCGTTTGGCTTACTGGCAAGGCGTAGGTGCACAATTGTCACCAGCTGTTGCTCGTTTGGTTGCTCAAGTAGCAAAAAAAGCAGCTTAATTGTCTGCTTTAATTGAAGTAGGGCAGGCAGTGCAAGTATCTGCAAATCAATCTGCTCCTGATGATTTAGTCATAGTTGGCTATGTCTCAGGGGCATTTGGTCTTCAAGGGTGGGTGAAAATTCGTCCTTATTCGACCACTGCGGATGCCTTGTTGGAAGCACCCTTGTTCTGGTTGGAAAGTGCAGCGCAAACTGGTGTTGCTCCGAATCTGCGTGAAGTGAAGCGTCTAAGCTCTAAGATACATGGCGAAGATGTGGTCGCGAGATTGGATGAAGTGCCAGATCGCACCGCTGCAGAAGCCTTAAAGGGCACTGTAGTCAAAGTCTCGCGTCAGGCCTTTCCTGCGCTTGAACAAGACGAGTTTTACTGGGTCGATTTGATCGGCTTGTCAGTACAGAATCTACAAGGTGAAGACCTTGGCATTGTCCGCGCTATGATGGACAACGGTGCGCAGTCAATCTTGCGGGTCGCGGCTAGCGATGTGCCTGAAGCAGAATTGATGAAGCATGAACGCTTAATTCCTTTTGTCGATCACTTCGTTAAAGAAGTCGATCGTGAAGCGAAAAAGATCGTGGTTGATTGGGGTAGTGATTATTAAGTCCCAGTTTGTAAAGAATCGTAGTTGTTTGCATTGTGGAGCGTGATGAATGCTATTTGACGTCATTACGCTGTTCCCAGAAATGTTTGCTGCGATTACTGAATCTGGTGTGACGCGACGGGCATTTGAGCAAAAAAAATGCGCATTGCAGTTTTGGAATCCACGTGATTTCACGACAGACAAGCATCGCACTGTGGACGACAGGCCTTATGGCGGTGGTCCAGGTATGGTGATGATGGGCAAACCTTTGCAGTTGGCCTTGCATGCAGCGAAAGCGCGACAGCAAGATCTAGGGTTTGCAAAGCCTAAAGTGCTGTATCTCTCGCCACAAGGTAAGGCTATGAATCACACCCGTGTGATGGAGTGGGCAAAGCAAGATGGTTTGGTTTTGTTGTGTGGTCGTTACGAAGCAGTTGATCAGCGATTGCTTGATCGAGAAGTCGATGAAGAAATCAGCCTCGGTGATTTTGTGTTATCCGGTGGTGAGTTACCGGCAATGGCTTTGATGGATGCAGTGATTCGTCAATTGCCTGGCGTCTTACATGATGAAGCATCGGCAGTTGAAGATAGCTTCGTGAATGGTTTGCTGGATTGTCCGCATTACACCAGACCAGAAATTTTTGACGATCAATGCGTACCGACGATTTTAATGGGTGGTAATCACGCAGAGATCGCAAAGTGGCGACGTCAACAATCCTTACTGGTGAGTTGGCAGAAGCGCCCAGAATTAATTGAGCAAGCACGCAAGTCGGGTTTGCTAACTAAGGCGGATGAGCAATTTTTAAAATCACTCAATCCAATTTGATCGATTTTATCGGTCAGGCTTTAGTAAAAAATTCGTGACTTTTTGTACGAATAAATCATGCAAAATTTTTGCATGTGTTTAGAGTGAACTCAAAGTAGCAATGAGCTCACATGTTTAACCCCATCCTCTACTGAGCAAAGTTCTATAGGCGTCAGCAAGATGGTATCTGGAGTGATAAAAATGGATTTGATCCAAACATTAGAGCAAGAAGAAATTGCTCGCTTAGCTAAAAATATCCCTGCGTTTGCGCCTGGTGATACAGTTGTTGTTAACGTTAATGTCGTTGAAGGCACACGTAAGCGTGCACAGGCGTACGAAGGCGTTGTTATTTCCCGTCGTAACCGTGGTTTGAATTCGAACTTTATCGTTCGTAAAATTTCTTCCGGTGAAGGCGTTGAACGTACATTCCAATTGTACTCACCGTTGATCGCTTCTATCGAAGTGAAACGTCGTGGTGATGTACGTCGCGCTAAGTTGTACTACTTGCGTGAACGTTCAGGTAAATCTGCTCGTATTAAAGAGAAATTACCAAACCGCAAAGCAGCAGCTGTTTAATTATAGCCATGCTTGTTTTGTGAGTCTTAAAGAAGGGGTGCCAATGGCATCCCTTTTTTGTTTTTATCCACCTTAAGTATTTGTAATTATCGTGACCACCAGCTTTGATCCACAGTCGTTAGCGATTCATTCCTACGCCGATGAGCCAGCATTGCCATTGGCTAGTATCTCCTTGGATTTTTTGCGGCATCGTTTTCTTCAAGATATTCTCTGGTCGCCTGAAAATACTGAAGAACCAAGTTTATTTAAAGGCGATATATTCAGACCCGCGTCGGTGCTAATGCCTATCATCGCGCGCGAGCATGGGTTGCAAGTCTTGCTGACGCAAAGGGCTGCACATTTGCATCATCATGCCGGTCAAATCAGTTTTCCGGGTGGTCGGGTGGATGATACAGATACTTCCGCCGAGCATACAGCCTTGCGTGAGGCGCAAGAGGAGATAGGCTTGGCTGAGAGTCAGATCGAAGTGTTGGGGCGTTTGCCACAATACTATACTGGCACAGGATTTTCGGTGACGCCGGTGGTGGCATTGGTGCATCCTCCTTATGAGTTTAGTTCCGATCCATTTGAAGTCGCATCGATTTTTGAGGTGCCACTGAGCTTTTTGATGAACCCGCGCCATCATCAACGTCGCCAGATCGATTTTCCAGATGGACGTGGTTCACGCAGCTTTTACACGATGCCATATCAAGATTATTTTATCTGGGGAGCTACTGCGGGCATGTTGCGTAATTTATTCCATTTTTTACGTGCTGATCTGCCAGAATGAGGCTGTGATCTACTTCATAAACACGGTAAATCAGTTTACACTGGAGCTCTTTTCTAAGTCATCCCTCCGCGGGGAAGTTTAAAGACCCACTATGACATTTCTCTCCATACTCTTCGCGCTCTTGATTGAGCAACTCAAGCCACTGAGAGTGGATAATCCGGTGTATACCCAAGTGCAATTTTTTGCTGCTAAAGTCGAGGCTTGGTGTAATGCAGGTAAAGCGCATCATGGTCGAACTGGCTGGTTTATAGTGGTTGGTGCGCTAACGATACCAACAGCCTTGATTTATTGGCTGTGTCTGCATTTGAATCCATTCGCTGCTTTCATCTGGAATGTTCTTATCGTTTATTTGACCTTGGGGTTTCGTCGATATAGCCATTATTTCACATCGATTCAGGTGGCGCTAAATGCCGGTGATGATGATGCCGCTCGCAAGTATTTGTCCGACTGGACGAATAAAGATTGTTCAGCAATGAGCGCGACAGATGTTGCGCGAGGTGCGGTCGAAAGATCCTTGGTCGCGTCTCATCGTAATGTGTTCGGAGTATTTTTTTGGTTTTTGATGCCTGTTGGTCCTGCGTGCGCGGTGATGTATCGTATGTCTGAATTTTTATCACGTGAATGGTGTGAACCTGATCACATGCAAAATGAAGAATTCGGGCAATTTGCAAAAAAAGTTTTTTATTGGATAGATTGGGTTCCAGCTCGCTTAACTGCGGTCGCATTTGCAGTCGTAGGAAATTTTGAAGATGCGATTTATTCTTGGCGTAATTATGCAAGCCGCTGGAACGATGAATTGCTGGGAATCATTTTGTCAGCTGGTGGTGGTGCGATTGGTGTGCGTTTGGGAGAGCCTGAAACAAAGGCGTTGGTCGTCCTAAATGCAGATGCTAGTGCCGTTGATGTCGATAGCCTGGATTTAGAAAGCCAGCCAGGAATGGAGGCGACTCCTCGTTCTTTGCAAAGTGCGGTTGGTTTGGTGTGGCGAGCACTGTTATTGTGGATGCTCCTCCTCCTGTTATTATCGTTTGCGGTTTGGTTGTAAAGCCTCCGTAATTGAAAAAAAGAAACCCGCTCATATGCGGGTTTTTTTATGGGGTGAGCAAAGTCTGTTTGTGCTGTTGAGATTGTTAGTGAAATATTTGCTTAGATATTTTATGCCTGCTTGTCAGGATTTTGAGAAGTCACTGTATTTTTCTCGAAAAAAAACGCTGTTCAGTTGAACAGCGTTTTCTTGAATCATCCGCAAAAGATTAGTTGCGAACTACGCGCTTGTATTCATTGGTGCGTGTATCGATTTCGATAACGTCATCTTGGCTAACGAATAATGGCACTTGCACTGTATGGCAATGCGCTTCGATTGCGTTCTCGATTTTCGCTTCTTTCAAAACGTTACCGGAAGTGTTGCCTTTTACTGCTGGCTCAGAGTAGATCACCAAGCGAGCGATTGTGGTAGGCAATTCTACAGAGATTGCTTTGCCGTCGTAGAAAACAGCTTCACATTCCATGCCGTCTTTCAGGTAATGCAATGCATCGCCCAAGTTTTCTTCTTCGATTTCATATTGGTTGTATTCTGTGTCCATGAATACATACAAAGGATCAGCGAAGTAAGAGTAAGTTACTGGCTTTTTATCCAATACAACAACGTCAAATTTGTCGTCACCACGGAATACGTTTTCCAATGGGCTATTCGTCAACAAGTTTTTCATTTTCCACTTGTAAGTGAAGCCAGTACGGCTAGAGCCGTTGACATCAGAACGCAGCACGATCATAGGCTTGCTGTCGACCATAATAATGTTGCCAACGCGAATTTCTTTTGCAGGTTTCATAGTAATTTATATAAAAAGTAGGTTGCTTAAAAATTATCTGTTGCCTACTGGAATATTTGAAATATTGCCCTGCAAGCCCAGCTTAGATTGAATCGAAAATACATTAAAAATTAACCGCATATTTTAACCTATTTTCGGTCGCTTTTCGATTTTTGAGTTGATGAAGCTCAATAAATTCGATGTCATATCTCCAATACTCTGTATTTTTTGTTGCCACATCAGGCTAAGGGATTGAATTTCAGTGAGATCTTTTCGATAGGTGAACCATAAATCAGACCAGTTAGTTTCAGTCAGCGCAGCATTCCATGCAAGTGCAAAACGTTTGCTTGATGTTGACTCTGCCGTGTGGGCATTTAAAAAAGCTTGGAGTTTTTTATGGTGTAAATTTTCATCTTGAGGGTAAATGTGCCAAATAAATGCTTTGCCTGCCCATTGCGCACGGACAAACGAGTCTTCACCACGAACGAAGTTGAGGTCACAGCTCCACAGTAGTTTATCGTACGCATTCTGCGGCACAAAAGGGATTACTCGCACAGTTAAATTGCCGCGTTTTCTGCTTGCACCGGGTATCGCATCACTTTCCAAAAATACGGAAACGGCTTCGTTGGCAACGCCAGCGGGAACTAAGCAAGTGATCGCTTCGCTTGATTGCTTCCATGTGTCGAATAGTGTCGAGAGCGGGGCATGTGGATAGCAAAACATAGATACTTTGAATGAATTCATTTCTTCAGGTGTTAAACCCAATTGTTTAAGAAAGTCGTTCACCTGTGTTGCAGCATGTACAAACTGCTCGCGCTCTTTGATTAAGTTGTTCTCCAACAATAGGCCACCAGTTTGATGCGTAAAGCCGGGAAAGAAAAAATACTTTGTTAATGGATATTGAGGATGAGAAGAGGGAAGGGTGTGACACCCTTCCACCCATTCTTCCGCGCTTAAACCTTCGAGATTTAGCCAAACAGGTTTGGGCTGACACTTCGACATTGTCGCGATGTAGTTCGGTGGGATGTCGCAGCCAAAAAACTCAATGACGATATCGGCAATCTCAGTAATTTCGAAATAAGCATCTTGATTACGCCAATGACGTACGTGGATGTTTTGTACGATTTGTCGTTCAGTTTCAACGTCGAGTTCAGGACATATTTTCTTAAAGCTGATTAAGTCATCGACCCACAGCGTGACGGTAATTTGATGTTCGTTAGAGAGTTGACGAGCCAATCTCCAGCAGATCCCAATGTCGCCAAAATTATCGATGACTTTGCAGAATAACGCCAAACTTGTTGATGGCGAAGATGGTGGCTGAAATTGGGTTTGAATCATTGCGTCAAATACGGGAGTTGGGCTGTGAATGTGATTGCCTTTAAAATCTAACGGTAGTTATTTTTCCATTCGCGTAAAGCAGCAAAATGACTGACTTCATCTTGATTCTCGGCGACCTTCTCGGTGGAGACGAGCTTTTGAATCACAGCATCAACACGTGTTCGTAAAAACGGATTAGTTAATTTTTCTAGACCGATGTTAGTGGGAATTGTTGGTACTCCTTGCGCACGTTTTTCTTGTTCTTGAATGACACGTTTCTGCAGATCTGGGTTGTCAGGCTCGACTTCCAACGCAAACTTTAAATTAGATAAAGTATATTCATGCGCGCAATACACGGCTGTGTCGTCTGGCAATGCGGCTAAACTATCAAGTGAACTTAACATTTGTGCAGCGGTACCTTCAAACAATCGACCACAGCCGCCTGCAAATAAAGTATCACCGCAAAACACACTGTTCAGTGTTGCTGCATAGTAGGCGATATGGCCGAAAGTATGACCTGGTACGGCGATCACATTCAAATTAAGATTGAGAGAATCGATACTAAGCTGATCACCATCATCGAGTGGAATTGTGACCGCTGCAATACCATCGTGAGCAGGACCATAAACTGGGATATTGAATTGAGTTACTAATTCGTCGACACCGCCGATATGATCGATATGGTGATGTGTCAGTAAAATTGCTCGTAATACCAGATTGTATTTGTCCAATGCGACAGAAATAGCGTTTGCGTCGCCTGGATCAACCACGATGGCATCGTGACCGTTATGAATCAGCCACAGATAATTGTCGTCAAAAGCAGGGACAGTCAATATACTAAGCGCTTGATCATTTACCTGATTATTCATATTAGGATTATCCTGAATTTAAGTGAGAGAAGTGAACGCATTCAATTCTACGCAATCCGCCATTATAGACTTAGGTGACTGGCTGATGCAGCCAGCAGGAAATTATATCGGCGCTTGGGAGCAAGCTCAGTTTGATTTGATGACGGCTGATATTTTCGGTTTTCATGCACTGCAGATCGGTCTGCCTCAGCTTCCTGCGCTTGCGGCTAGCCGTATGCCACATCAATGGCAAAGTGCCAGTCAGTACTCTTCTAAAGAAACGAAGTTGGCACAACAGGTTGTACTTTTACATGATTTCGCCGAATTGCCATTTGCATCGCAAAGTATTGATTTAATTATCTTGCCACATGTATTGGAATTTGCCAGCGAGCCGCATCAGGTTTTGCGCGAAGTCGATAGAATTTTGATTCCAGAAGGGCGCTTAATTATTAGTGGCCTTAACCGCGTTAGCTTATGGGGTGGGCGACAATTTTTCGGGCGTGTAGCAGGTCAACACTTTTTGCCTGAAGATGGCGAGTTCATTAGCCCTCATCGATTGAAAGATTGGTTAAAGTTGCTCAGCATGGAAGTGAGTCAGACACGTTTTGGTTGTTATGCGCTTCCAGTTGATAATGCTCAGTGGTTGCAGAATTCAGGAATGATGGAAAGTCTTGGCAGTCGTTGGTGGCCACGATTTGGTGCAGTTTACATGATAGAAGCGATAAAGCGGGTAAGGGGAATGCATTTGGTTGGGCCAGCATTAAAACAGAAAAACGTACGACAAGCGCATGCAGTACCAGTCGCAAACAAGATTAGAGAACATGGACAAAATTAAGATTTATACAGACGGTGCATGTAAAGGAAATCCAGGTGTCGGTGGATGGGGGGCAATACTCATTGCAGGAAGTCGAGAAAAAGAATTATTTGGTGGCGAGCTAGAGACTACCAATAATCGTATGGAATTGATGGCGGTTATCCAAGCACTGCAAGCTTTAAAGCGACCTTGTGAAATTGCACTATACACAGATAGTCAGTATGTTTTGAAGGGCATCACTGAATGGATCGATGGTTGGAAAGCAAAAGGATGGAAAACCGCGTCGAAAGCGCCGGTAAAAAATGTCGATTTGTGGCAGCAATTAGACCAAGCTCGTCAATTACACAAGATCGACTGGATTTGGGTACGTGGACATACCGGTAATTTGGGAAATGAACGCGCGGATCAACTGGCGAATTTGGGTGTGGACTCGATGCTGTAAGTGGCAGGTTTTAATGTGGCACTTATAATTCAAATGATGATTCTCATAAGAAGCTGAATTCGATGATCCAATAATGGAATGATCAAATTCAGCTAATTGATACCTGTTCCCCGTTAACGCATTTCTGCAATTAAAGCTTCGAGCTTGATGGTGTCTGCGCAAAAAAGGCGTATGCCTTCCGATAATTTCTCAGTTGCCATTGCGTCTTCGTTGATTAAGAAACGGAAGGATTTTTCCGTTATTTCGATTTTTTCGAGATTGGATAACTTGGCTGTTTCTGGATTCAATTTTGATGAAATTTTTGTGTCGCTATCACTGAGTTTTTGCAATAGATCAGGACTGATCGTTAACAAATCACAGCCTGCCAATTCTAAAATTTGTGAGGTGTTACGAAAGCTTGCACCCATAATTTCAGTCTTATAGTCAAACTTGCGATAGTAATTGTAGATACGTTTTACCGACAAAACACCTGGATCGTCTGCACCGAAAATTTCTTGCCCAGTTTGCTTTTTAAACCAGTCATAAATGCGACCAACAAACGGTGAGATCAGTTGTGCCCCTGCTTCTGCGCAAGCGGCAGCTTGTGCCAAACTAAACAGCAAGGTCATATTGCAACGGATGCCTTCTTTTTCTAGAATTTCTGCAGCACGTATTCCTTCCCATGTGGATGCGATCTTAATCAAAATGCGTTCACGGGAAATGCCAGCGGCTTCATATAACGCTATTAATTGGCGTCCTTTTGCGACGGTCGCCTCTGTGTCAAACGATAGGCGCGCATCCGTCTCAGTTGACACACGTCCAGGAACGATTTCTAAAATTTTGATGCCAAAGCTAATCAACAACTGATCAATTATTTCATCACTTGACTTACCCGCATTCTGTGCGACCGCTTGCGCCAGCAATGGTTGATATTCAGCTTTTTGCACTGCTTTTAAAATTAAAGAGGGATTCGTTGTCGCATCGCGTGGCGTATAGGCTTGCATGGATTGAAAATCACCAGTGTCTGCAACGACGGTAGTAAATTGTTTTAGCTGTTCAAGTTGATTCATGATAGGTCTTCAATAAGTTTTAAATAAGTTTCAATGTAGATTTGGTTTAGTTTTAACGCATAGATTAGAGCAGTTCGATTTGCGCGGAACCCGTGACAATTTCACCAATTACTGCAGCGTCTGGAAAATCATTCTTGTGAAATAATGCCAGAACATGTTCAACCGATTCCTCATCGCATGCGACTAATAATCCGCCCGAAGTTTGTGGATCGCTCAATAATGCTTGCGTAATGCTGTCGGTAGCGTTGAGTATGACCTCATGGCCATATGCGGCAAAGTTTCTAGCTGAAGCACCAGTTATGCAACCCGCTGCGGCAAGTTCTTTGACCTGTGCTAAGAATGGAATATTTGCCACAGTGATTTTTGCGGCCACCTGTGCACCTCGACAGATTTCTAACAAATGCCCAAGCAGCCCAAATCCAGTGACATCTGTCATTGCATGTACACCATCTAGTTGTGCGAGTGCCTGTCCAGGCTTATTTAATTTTGTCGTGTTGGCGATCATGTTTGCATAACCAGCGGCATCTAGTTTTTGTTTTTTTAGTGCGGCAGAAAGTATACCGACACCCAATGGTTTGCCTAGAATTAATTTATCTCCGATGCGTGCGCCAGAATTGCGCTTGACTTTGGACGGATGAATTAAGCCCATGACGACTAAGCCATAAATAGGCTCTACTGAATCAATGCTATGCCCGCCTGCAATCGGGATTCCAGCTTCGCGGCAAATGCTTTCACCACCTTCGATGATTTTACCTATGACATCTAAAGGAATTTGATTGATTGGCATACCAACCAAAGCTAAGGCCATGATAGGGGTGCCGCCCATCGCATACACATCGGAGATTGCATTGGTTGCTGCAATTCTTCCAAAATCGTAGGGATCATCGACGATCGGCATGAAGAAATCGGTGGTTGCGATTAACGCTTGCTCATCATTGAGTTGATAAACGGCAGCGTCATCGGAGGTTTCTATGCCAACCATGAGCGCAGCAGGCACGGGAAAGCCGCTCGACTTCTTTAAAATCTCGGCCAAAACGCCAGGCGCAATTTTGCAGCCGCAACCGCCACCATGTGAAAATGAAGTAAGACGTATCGGTTCTGTGTTCATGTCTTTGTTTTGGAGATATGCAATGTTGATTGGAGTATCGATTATAGGGGAGAGCAGTGTGCAAAGTTAAAAATACTAGCAGAGAATTGATGGACATAAAAAAAGCGACCTCTAAGAGATCGCTTTTGATTGTGCTCAATTCAAATGTCGCTTGATGCTCAATTGATTGAATTTGCCTAATTTTGCCAATTCAACTAATTTGATTAACGATCACCAAATGAACGACGACTTGCATCGCCAAAACGTGATTTGGCAGCACCACCACCGAAACCGCCACCTTCACTGCGTGGAGCGGCATTTGGTTTGCTGAAACTACGTTGGCCTGGCTTGCTGCTATTACCAAAACTATTGCCTGTCGTGCGCTTGTCACCTGGTTTCCAGCCACTTGCTTTGCGTGCTGGCGCGCGCGCAGCCATAGCACTTTTCTTTGGTTCAAAACCTTCGATCACATCGACTGGGATCAATTGCTTAGTAAAACGTTCGATGCGCTTCACGTTCATGCTTTCTGCGTGATTGACCAAAGAGATAGCCAAGCCTTTACGACCAGCACGACCTGTACGACCAATACGATGCACGTAATCTTCTGGAAACTTAGGCAAATCGTAGTTGAATACGTGTGTAATGCCAGGTACATCGATACCGCGCGCAGCGACATCCGTTGCTACCAAAACGCGAACCTGACCGCGACGCAAAGAATCTAAAGTACGGTTACGTGCGCCTTGATGCATATCGCCATGCAAAGCGGCAGCCGCGAAACCAGCAATATTCAAACGATCTGCAATCGTGTCTGCATCACGTTTTGTCGCGGTAAATACCACGGCTTGATCCAAAGATTCATCGCGCAACAAATGATCGAGCAAACGATTTTTGTGGGATAAGTCATCGACGAAATGCACTTTTTGTTGAATGTTTTCGTGCTTAGTCGCAGAGCCAGCGATTTGAATAATCATTGGGTCTTTAGTGATGCGACGTGCCATATTGCCAACGACGCCATCCAAAGTGGCAGAGAACAACATGGTTTGA
>DLGN01000296.1 GCA_002482715.1 Oxalobacteraceae bacterium UBA7693 | reverse complement strand
CACGTCTGTTTCAAAATGCCATCGCGCCTTTTGCTTCGTCGTGTGGTTGCGTGAATCGAACCAGTCACCCATGTAGTTCTAGCGAAAATGCTGTTGCTGTTTTCGCCCAAGTAGCGCCGCTACTCCAGAAGCATCTCCGTATCTACTAATACTTGGAGCGAACTCTTGGTACACCAAAACACCAACAACTTAACAACTAAGCTCAATTTCTTTTCGCCAATACCGATCTCTAATTACCCGACGTTCAGCACTTATGCGCTAACGTGGAAAATTAAAAATCACGCTAACTCTCTAAGGCACTTTATTTGTCTCGCGAACTCTTCAAAAAAGAGACCTACATGCAGGCCATCGACCACAACATGATTCACCCGAATGTTGAAAGGCAAAAGAGTTTGCTCCGCGTTGGTGACATATCGCCCCCATGAAACGCGCGGGATTGCGTCGTCTTTATCTAGGCTTAAGGTGTGATCCAGACCGGTGAACGATATCCACGGTAAGGAGGACATGAAAACTAAATCATCACGCCCCGCCGCTTTACTCAAATCAAAATAGCTGGTCGATTCTTCGACTGCTTGCTTCAACTTGTCGTCAAATCGTTTTAGGTCATTGTCAAAATCCATTGTGATGATTCTGAAAAGTTCTTCACCTTTTTTGAGATGCGTGAAGGACGGATGAACTGCATCATGTAAGTAGACCGAATCGTCACGAATCCGATATCGAAAATTATCAATTTGGTTCATCGATTGAATCGTCAGAAAAATCAACAGACTATTGATAGAGATCGATTTTGATTTTGCCAGTTCGGGCAATCCGGTGATATCGACTTGCGTGTTGACATTGTAAAAAGGCAGATCGACTTTTCTAAAGAATGCAAAATGCTCTCGCCTGTTCCAAGTGCTGATGTCAATTTTTTTCATGCTGAAATTGCCTTATATTATTTGTCGAATTAGTTCTCGAATTAGTTGTCGATATTCTTTTTATCTTGAGGGTACAAAACTGAATGGATATGCTTGGTTCAATGATGCAGGCCTTGCAGGCCGAATAAGGGTGAGCATAATACCTAAAAGTATTAGCGTTTGGCAGCTCATCACTCCCCGAGAATTCAGGATCGAATTTGCAGCGAGGCGCAAACAATTTATTAGTCATATTAGCAATTTACTGTTAGGATTTAGCCCCTTTCTCTTAGGTTACTGCTATGTTTAAAAAAATCGCCTTTCTCGTATTGTTATGCTCTGCTAACTCTCCATTATTTGCCCAAGAATATCTGGATAAAATCGCAAAGCGCGCTTGTGAATGCTCAGAAGCGATCCTCAAAAATAACAACGAAAAAACACGCACCATGGAGGTTGGCTTTTGCATTTTGAACGCAGCGGACGCCGAAGATAAAAAGAAATTTAAGAAAGAATTTAACTTAGATTTTAATGAGATTGATAAAAATGGCGAGAAAATCGGCAAACTGATCGGCATGAAAATGGCACCAATTTGTCCAACGACCATTATGACGCTGGCAAATACTCAAGACGACAAAGATAAGTCGAGCTCTACCATACAAGTTATTGTTGGTGAGGTCATCAAAATAGAAAAGGACTTTTTTGTGTCGTTTGTGGTGCGTGAGTCAAATGGTAATTCGAGCAAATTACTTTGGACTAGCCCCATCGAAACCAGCATCGATATGGCGAATCAATATCTTTCATTACAGGGAAAATCTTTGCAGTTTTCGTTTGAGAACCAAAATATTTTTGATCCAAAAATCGGCGAGTATCGGGCTTTTAAGATCATTAAGAAGATCAACTCAAAGTAAAAGCACTTCACAGAACTGACCTCAAAATGAGGTTATGTTCTGATGTGCAAGCCTTTCGCCATAGACAGGCTGTCGTGGGTCTTACCCTCATAGTTTCCTCTCCAAGAGCACTAAAGCGAACAAAACATGACGCCACCACCAGATATTGATTTGATTGAAGAGCAAAGTACGCCGAATCCTCAGGAAGCGATTACGACATCGCCTACAAACAATACTGAACAAAACTGGACAAAACGACTGGATGGATTTTTCAGAAAAGAAGTTACCGAATTACGTCATTTTTTTGCAAAGCCTGTCCGACGTTTTTCTAGCAAGTCTAATTTTCGTGATCGCTGCAAACGATTAGCACTCTTAGCAGGTATTGGCCTAACATTTAACTTCATATACATAATGTCGATCGGTCTAGCCTTAAGTTCTTGGACAAGCATAGAGAATGTTCTGGAGTTCAATAGTGTCGGCGCTATTTTTCTCATACTCGTTTTTGCACCTTTGATAGAGGAATTAATTTTTAGAGCTGGATTAAGAAACCTGCAATACAGTCTGTTTGTGGGACCGGCGCTGATCACTCTATTTTTTGGTCAATGGCAAATCGCTGCAGGAATGTTTTTCTTTACCATGTCGATTGCCGCCTATCTCCATTTTTTTGGCTTGAGCAGACAAAAAAAACAATACGCGGGAGAGGAATTTCGTTTAGGTCGTCAATTTATCCAGCACTACCCTAAAATATTTTGGTTGTATGCCGGGGCTTTTGCGATTGTCCACATCACCAATTTTAGATTCAATGATGCTAGCGGATTACTCGTTATTTTTGCAGTAATACCGCAGTTATCCATGGGCGCACTTTGGGGTTACGCAAGGCTGAGAGATGGATTGAGTGCTTCGATTGCTCTACATTGTTTAAATAATCTGATTATAGTGTCTTTGCTTTTGGATTAGATAGCTAGTGGTAGCCGCTAAGCGACTTAAAAATCTTAGTGTCGGCCTTAACTCCATTCAATTCAACGCAAAACTGTTCGAGCTGCGCCTGTCGAAAAACGCTACGAGCGCAGGTCGTCCATCAGCTCGTTTAGTCAAAAAATCGAAGCAAAGAATCGCATATTACCGCGATAATAATTTTCCTATAAAGTCATCACACACCCATTTCAAAATACCAACAGTTTTTTTGCTTCATCGTGTGCTTGCGTTAATTACACTAAAAAACCACATGATGCTAACAAAAATGAGCCGGCAATTTCGCGCAATTAGCGTCGCTACTCCAAAAGCATCTTGGTACGTGTTGACCTAACACCGCCAGCCTGTTGTGATCAATTTAGCTCCTGACATAGGTAGCTCACATTACGAAAACACACCCAATAACGCCACTGCAAATTTCAACATCCAGTCAAATATCAAGTGATTTTTTCTCAACCTGTAACAATCGAAACTACTGCGCTTTTCTTGCACCAAAGCTATACTGGTAGCAAGGCCATCTCGGGCGACTAGTATCGTTCGTTTCAAAAAGACTTGACGCGACTAATATATGAATCAAAATTCAACTTCTAACCTCCATCGTTTGCTACCTGGTGTACCCAATATTGAATCACCATTTTTTGAAACACTATTTGCTAACGCTGAAACCCACGTACAACAAATCGCAAGACAACTACACACGTATGGAGTCGCCGTCATCAAGTTTCCCGACGCAGAATTTGAACAACTAGCTGCCGACATCAAAACTTCACTCACCAATCATTATGACGAAAACAGTTGGGCGCGATTTCGTGCAGGGGGAGATGCCAACTTACGTCTCCTAGATGCTTGGCGATTCGATGCTAATGTACGCCGTATTGCCTCCAATCAAAGCATAATTAATTTGTTGAGTAAGCTTTATGGTGCTCAAGCATGGCCTTTCCAAACGCTGAATTTCCCAGTTGGTACACAACAAGCCTTACATTCTGATGCTGTTCATTTTAATTCTGTACCAGAGCGTTTTATGTGTGGTGTATGGGTGGCGCTTGAAGATGTTACGATCGACAATGGCCCACTGTTTTACTATCCGGGCAGTCATCGCCTTCCAATCTACACCAACGAGCATATAGGACGTTGCGTTTCGACGTTGCCCACAAGACCAGATCAGACCATGTATGAACCCGTATGGAAAGCCTTAGTAGACGCACACGGTATAAAACCTAAACGGTTCCTCGCGAAAAAAGGTCAGGCAATAATTTGGGCTGCTAATTTATTGCACGGTGGTAGCCCACATCTAGATCGTCAGGCCAGTCGCTGGTCGCAGGTGACTCACTATTTTTTCGAGGACTGCGCTTGGTATTCACCATTATTTTCAGATCCATTTTATGGACAAATTTATTTCCGAAAACTAATCAATATTCAAAATGGACATTTCATGCCGAATCGATATGCTGGCTGGGATGTTCCAAATCAGTTTATTGATTCAACTAGTTCGAATCAACCCGACGGCCCCTATCACTTTGATGCAAATGCCTACTTGCTAGCCAATCCTGATGTAGCACAAGCTGGCGTGGATGCATTAGAACACTATATACGCCACGGACATGCTGAGAGGCGGCGTCTTCGCTAGCTAAGACGCAGCACAAGCACTTCAAGCCGTATGCATTGAATGGCCTCAATTCCAAGCAGCCAATATTAATTAATGTTGGCATCGATGTTCAAACCATCTTGGCTTCTATGGATGAATAATCGCAGTCACTCGACGTCTTGCGCGTTCACGCATCGAACATTCACGCAGCGTGTCGGCGAGTGGCTCTAAATTTTTAATTCCATAGAGCTGAAGCTGCGAATAACTGGTGTCGGATGACCTCAATTGCAGTATGCAGTAGCCCATCAGGCGCATACCAAACGGTGAATTTAAGTCGAAGTGTTCTATCGTAAAAAGCTCAACATTGTCTTTTACTTTTGAAAAAATGCCGCGTTCTAACTTCACCCTTTGCGTCGTAATTTCATAATGTAATCCACGCGCTATAAACCAATAGTATAGATAAGCGATACCAAGTGTTAGTACCACCACAATCCATTGCCACGCACTAAAAATGGTAGCTGGACGACCAGCAAACAGAATCTTTTCTGCATCATGTTCGACATTTGTCACATGTGCTTGCAGATCAGTGTTACAAAAGCGGCATTTGATCGCAACCGCTTTAATGGTTTCGCCGCAAACAGGGCAATCTTTGGTCTCGCGATTATCAAGGGTATCGTTGGTGCTCATAATGTCTATGTTATCTCTGCAATGCTTATTAAAGTGCGTAGTCTGCCACAAAGTATTGTTGATAGCGAATTCGTCTCGCAATCGAAGTGACGCAATTTGTTAAAACCGATACCTACAATTCCCATCCTGTACTTAACATACGCTATCGTCTTTGCATTGCATTGGATTGGAGTGGTTTTAGAATTTTCTCAACTTTAAGTTAAGTCTACGTTCGGTGCAGGACACACGTTTGGAATGTCTGCCTCATTATTTGGGATAACTGTTACAACACCAGGTCGTTCTGCATCGATGTAATTCTTAACGTCATTATTCGGAATACCATATGCCCCTCCGAAGCCAGAAGTCCACCTCGTCCAAAGCTGCCTAAACTCTATATATTTAACGTAGATTGGCCCGGGATCTAAACCATCTCTGGTATAAAATTTAGTGTCATTTGTAATGTTATTTCCCAACGCAGCAACACATTGGAATCGGCCCCCTTCCGCAATAACTTTCGTAATTGCATCAATCCCTTCTTCCTTTTCTGAAAGTGTTGAACCGCCAGCTGCTGCAGCATTCACTTGTTCATCAACTGTGGTACCAGAATCGCTGTGGTGGGTCATACTGTATTGATCAAGAGGTGCAACATTGGAGGTACCGTCGCGAGTGCCGCCTGTGCCATCTCCGTACTTGGCAACTCGCGCCATCGGGGCATTACTTCCCAGTGCGTTTACATGCGTTACATAACCCCGGTGTGCTTCTGTAAACTCAATATCGGTAGCGACATTCCCCCCGCCCACTATGGGACTGGTCACTGAAATTTTAACAGGGTCAACCAGCGGCAACGCAGCCCAATTGCGTAAGTGATCCATCATGGCTGGTGTGCGCCACGCAATACCCACTTTTTCGCGATTTGGAGAATAGGTGTGTACTGCCATACTGCGGTTTTGATCACTCGCCACGGCTGGGGCGGGAATCGGAATTCCCGCCCCAGTGAGCTGTTGATAAATAAGATTACCTTGTGCAGCCGAGGCGCTGCGCCAGGCATTCAGTGTTCCTCTAGAAATAAATGAATTGGCACCATTGCCTAAACTAGTTCCAAAGGCACGGTATTCGGTCTGTATATTTTGTACTGCAGCGTTGCGATTTGCAGCAGGAGCAAGCGCGATGGTGTAATGATTGAGAGTGGTAGGTGCCTGATCGTCAAACGTGGCAGCCGCGCCAACCGGAGCCAGTGCAGCACCAGCACTAGTTTGCGGGTGTACTTGCCTTAGCTGAGTCACACGTTTGCTATTGTTGACGATGTCTTGTCGACGTTGTTGAGCCACTTGCTGAGAGCGTAGATCTCGAATTCCATGCTGGTCGTGATCTGCTGTGCGCTGCGCGTGTGTTTTTGCTTGCACAGTCCCTGCATTATCTTTATCTACGTTAGCGTAAATTGAAACCATAATGCCCCCTTGGACGTGATTTGTGCGACAAGAAATTAATAACCCTTGATTAAACCCTTGAATGGTTCATCTGTCGTACCAAGCGATTTAGTACCTACGGTTGCTGAGACATCAACAGGAATTTCCAGTAGTCGCGTTTTATGCTCGGGTTTATTTTTTTCTGTATCGACGGCACTGGTTGCGATGATCTCATCGACCTTGTCACTGCTGATTTCGGTAGTGTTGACTCTATACGGGACGACATCGCCCACTTTGGCACTTAACAGTTCTTGGTTAAATTTCTCTTCTACACTCTTCTCCCAGGTTCCACTTTCAAAACTTTGCTTCCATGGTCTGACATTTATCGCTTTGCCCGAACCACCAATACGATTCGGTATCATATGAGCGCTCATGGCCGATTCGCCTTTGTTTTTTAGGTCAAGCTTTCCTAAGGATGCATCGACACGGGAACCAATCTCGTAAGCCTCTTCCCCTTTTACAACGCCATCCAATTTGGACCGCACATGGTTCCAGTTATTAAGATCAGGCGCAGTAATCACTGTTTTGATCTTGACTGAACCGTCATATGACTTAAGCTGCATCGCTTTATCCCCCATCACATCAGCGTCACTCTCCAAGCCTGCATCGTCATTCACAGGCACGCCTTGCTTCATCTGAGTCGTGGGCCGTACTCTTCCTTGCGCCTGCTGCACAACATGCCAAGCTTCGTGTGGCAAATGCTGCTCTTGCCCAGGTGCCACATGAATCTCGCTACCCTGTGCATAGGCGTGTGCATTCAGTTGTGCTGGTTGTGATGAGTTGTAATGCACTTTGACATGGTCCATGCTCATGCCTGAAAGTGATTCGATACCAGCCTTGAGTTGATTGGGTAAGCCTGTATTATTGGGTTGAACTCTTCCCTCCAACTGTGCCGTTCCAAATTTAGCTTGCACAGGCTCTTCGTCTTCCAGACGTTGTGCCACCGCGAACTTCCCTTGAATTGGTTCTTCCTCTTCGACGCGTTGTACCGCTGCGAATTTACCCTGCACTGGTTCCTCGTCTTCTACACGTTGTGCGACCGCGAACTTCCCTTGGATTGGCTCTTCCTCTTCGACGCGTTGAACCGCATCGAATTTAGCTTGCACTGGCTCTTCGTCTTCAACACGTTGAGCAACGTCGGCTTTAGCAGTCATTTTTGCCTGCAGTATCTTCAGCTGACTCACTGCAGAACTATGACTTGCGGTATCTTGCGCTTTGCGTTGCACGGACTGAATATCACGGGCATCAAGCACCTGCTTTGCACTCGACTTGAATTGCGTCGAGTGCGTGGCGTGATGAGACGGCATCTGCTCTGCTTGCAGAGATGAACGTGTTCGCATGATGAATCCTTTCACTTAGACCCAGAGAAAGCTGGCATTTTCAGTCCACTACCAATATCTGAAAAAGTTAAACTCGCAACGCTGCATCTTAGATTTGTCGTGTTGGTGTTTTTAAGCTAGTTGAGTATAACCACTTACAACTTACAATAAAACAGTTATTTATTTACACGTAAATTCCTTGCAAAGCATGTGCAAAGTTGTTCCAGCTAGACGTGCCAACAAACTCAGTTAAAATCAAAAAAAACTACACCCATGGCCCTATTGTCACTGTCACGGTTTGGCTACCAACGTTGTAATTCGTTTTCGCAGGAACATTCAAGCTGCCAGGCCAACTACCCGGCGGAATATTTTGACTGCTCGAACCAACATTCGGGTTTTCGTCCAAACTAAAACCATAAACCATCGCAAACTGTCCGCTAGAGTTCAGTCCAAAAATACTAGTGCCTTCGACTTTACCGGTGTGGAAAAATTTTGCATACGCGTCATATACTGAAGGCGCTTGGTTATAGGCGTTATTGTGGTTCGAATACCAGTTAGAAGTGTTTGTCCACGCGTCTGATGAATAATTTGTCGGTATCGTCGAACTAGAATCCATAACGCCATCAAGCACCACGCCACGTGAAAATGCTTCAAAAATTGCGGCTTCTATTTGACCAAATGCGGCATACTCAGTTGGTGACTGCTCAGAAAATAAAACTTGAGCCGAGTCAGCATATTGGCTGCCACCGTTGGTCACATTAATTTGTGTTACTACACCGTCTTCAATAGTCGCGACCGCTACTGCCGACGTACCGTCATTTCCCTGAGGACTAATTGCAACTAGCGGCGGTGCAATATATCCGCCGCCACCATTTGTTACCTGAATCGCCACAACCACACCGTCTTGCACAATAGCATTCGCCGTCGCTTGGGTCCCACCATTGGGTCCCCGAACAGATTGAACAAAAGGCTGAACACCAGCAAAATCTGACTTTGGTACGATGATCGAAATCTGATCTGGACCCGAAAATGTAAACTGCGTGCCATCACTCGATCCTGTGTAAGTTCCAACGGTAGCACCATTCAAATAAAAACTAAGTTGGTTACCAGAAGTGAAAAGTGCATCGACTGTATTCTGCCAATAATCGCTTAAGCCTGCCGTAGTGGGATAAATTGCTAACCAATCTTTTGGTGAAACAATCGCAGAAAACTGTGCTTCAATCAGTTGCGGATAGCCAGCGCTAGTTGGGCTTGTAAACAGCAGTTGCGAGAAATTTGTACCACATGGATCTGTGCTCATAAACGAAGTAAAAGCTGTCGCGATTTGTGCCCGCGATATTGATGTGACGACACCATATGTTGAAGTATCTCCAGATACGGTAAATGACAAGTTCATGCCAAAAGAATCCACCGCCGAAACATCGTACTGCGCGTTCGGGCCGAATTCAAAAATATCGTAGGGCCCAGCTGGGGCGACACCAGGTACACCTGGAAAAGGATAAGCTGTGTAGCCGTTAAGTGGGTAATCAGGGGGCGTGTCGGTGGCTGATGTCACGGTAAAAACAAGGCGATTATTACCCGAGTTTGTCACATCCGGCACATCAATCGACAATCCATTATTGACATTAATAAAAGGTGCTGTACTGGCCACCGCAGCGGCAGAAAATTTACCCTTCGTCTGCAAGGTCTGAAACTTAGTCCCATCCATAGCATCAGCCATAAACCCAGCAACCCAAACGGTGTATAGCGTGGTATCAAGGCCAGAATTGTTATCGATTTTTATCTGATTAAGTGTGCTCATGAAGGTTTCCTTTTTTGATTGCGCAATATCGTTGTTTAAAGGCTGTTCGTATTTTTCGGTCTAGCGATAGGGTTTTTCAATTGGAAAACATTGTCTGGAAATGTCCAATAGTTTAACTTCAGCAAACATCATGCCAATTGAAATACAAAGCGCTATAAAATACACTCATGACTCTGAACGGCTGTGAAAAACAATCACTCCAAGCTGATTGTTGTGCTTTGCATGTTAACTTTACGTGTCAATCAAAATTTCCCAATAATTACATTTCAGTTGCCGTCATTCACGTTAACGATAATAAAAAGAACATCTTTCATATTGACAAGGCTTGCGTAAAACCGCCAAGGCTTCTCGACGTTCAAGGTCAGCCACAACATCGTTATTGCTGCCCAGCCGCGCTTTAGCACTGTCTTCGTCGCTGCACCTAGCTGCAACAATCTGGTGTAAGTAGCATTGCGAATATAGAAATCACATAAATTCAATTGACAAAAATTTCCAAGGAAACCAAAATACGTTTCCGTGGAAACAAAGTCTATTTCAACTACAACTGAGGCAGATGCAATGAAACAAACGCAGAACTTATTACCTAGCGAATTGGATGCGCATCTTGGTTTTTGGATGCGCTACGTATCCAATCAAGTATCTTCGCGCTTTGAAAATCAACTCACATCCTATGAAGTAACAGTCACAGAATGGGTAGCATTACGCGCACTTTACAAGCAAGCGACAACCACCCACGCAAACTTAATCAATGAACTTGGAATGACCAAAGGTGCTGCATCAAAGGTCATCACAAAACTTGAAGCTAAGGGATTAGCGTCAAGAAGCTATGCGGCAGACAGCGCGCGCGATCAGGTACTTTATTTAACACCAGCGGGGAAGCGTTTAGTACCAAAACTCGCCGCAGTGGCAGACGAGAACGACGATTTCTTCTTTGGCCATTTGAGTAAAACCAGTAGAGAAGAATTAATGTCGATGATGCGAGATCTGGTCGCTTATCACGAGATGAAAGAACTACCAACTAAATAAACCAAGCAACAAACATTGGAGAAAATCATGAACGCAAAAGAAGCTGTTATATATCAAACCTTCCAAGCATCCCAAGCAGGGACGATTCATTTCGGCCAGGTCATTGGCGCTTTAATTGAAGTTGGTGTCGAATCGTATTTCGTTGATTACCGCACCCGCCAGATAACGTATTACTTCCCTTCCGATGAAACAATGACTTTGACCTACGAGTCAAGCAACGATGCTATCGGCGAGTCATTTTCCCAAGCAGATGTAAAAATCGCCATTTTGGGAGCGCAACGAGGGGAAGTCATGTACCCTGAGTTTAAACGGCTATCGCAAGCAGCAGGCTGCATCGGTTATTTTGTGTGGATAAAAGGCCGTCACGTTTCCTATCTTGGTCGTCACGGCGAAACCCATATAGAACATTTTCCAAACTAAGCATGAACACAATCGAAGGATGCGCACCCATCGAAGTTCGTTTGTTCAAGGGCATCTTCCATACCAACAATGTAGAGTGGATTAACAAAATTCCTTTTTAACATCGTCACATATCTGGTGCTTCTATTCCGGTATCGAAGTCGGTGCATTATGTGACTAGGCAATCTCAGTCTGGAATTTCTTAGTCACTAATTTAGCTACAATGTATTGGCAAAAACTATTTTTGACTAAGAAATCCTAGACTGAGGTTGCTTGGC
>DLGN01000276.1 GCA_002482715.1 Oxalobacteraceae bacterium UBA7693 | reverse complement strand
CTGTCTTCGGCTTCCCGCCCCCGATTCAAGCATTCGAGGGCAGGCTCTAGCCAGCGCAATTTTGCGTAAGTCCTAATTTACAGTTTCAGTTCTGAAACAACAACAAAACCGAGTGCACAAGCGTCAATTAATGTGAGATGCTGGGAATTTGATTGATCTAGTTATCGAAAATTGCTAGTCTGAAAATTAGAACAACAGGCGCTACTGTCTATGTCCCGCTCCATTATTCGCTCGAACAAAATTAGCATGCATAAAGAAATCAAGCTGTTTCTGTCTCTACTCTATTTATGTATTTTTTGCTTCACTTCGAGCATCGTCGATGCTGCAATTTTGCCATTACAAACTTCGCCTGAGGCGATTAATCTGAAGTCACATTGGCAAGTGCTGGAAGATAAAACTGGCAGTCTCAGCATTACCGATATCCTGCAAGATCAGGCATCGGCCGCACCTAAGCCAATATTCACAGCGTTACCTGGCGACTTGAGCGCCTCGTACACAAAATCTGTGTATTGGCTCAAACTAGAATTACAAAGAAAGAACACACAAGCTTCAAGCCAGTGGTGGATGGAAATCACACCTAATATGCTCGATGATGTGCGCGCTTACCATGTCGCGAACGATCAAATTATTAGCACTCATCAAAGCGGTGATCGCACACTTTTTGCAAATGCTGAAACCCGACATCGACTAGCCGTCTTTCGACTGCATCTTGCGGATACTGAAAAGCACACGGTTTATCTTCGCATACAAACGACTAGCGCCTTATACTTCAGCGCCCACCTGTATACGCCGAAAGCATTTGCAGAAGCCAGTAATTTCCAATCAAGCCTGATGGGAATTTTCTATGGTGTCATGCTGGCGATGATTACTTACAATTTGATTTTGACGTTTGGCTATCGTGACATAGCCAATCTGTTTTACTTATGCTTGTCGACATTCACTTTATTAGTAGGCTTCAACAACAACGGCCATCTTGCGCTCTATTTTGCACCTGATAATGTTTGGCTAGTTGAATTGATACAAAGCCTCGCAGTTCCCGGTTTGCTTTTGTTGTACTCACTGTTCATCACTAGCTTTTTGCAACTCTCGAAAATCATGCCAGAGATTGCAAAAGGATTCCGCATACTGCAAATCTTTGCCGTGCTCATCATCATCGCCGTTTTGCTTGGATGGAATAGGCAAGTAGCAGCGACTGCACAAATTCTTGCGTTTATTCAAATGATCGTGGTGCTTCCTATCGGCATGCTGATCGGTTGGCGCGGCTACCGTCCGGGTTACATCGTCGTCGCCGCAACCGCAGCCTGGATTGCTGGTGGAGTTCTGATTATTTTGCGGAATTTGGGCATCATAGAAAGTAGTTGGCTGACTGAGTTTGGTTATCAAATTGGTGCGGCGATTGAAATCATCTTGCTCGCTTTGGCGCAAGCAGATCGTATCAATATCATTAAAAATGAAAACGCACAGACACAGACACAGTTGCTCTCGATTTCACAACGTGCTGAACAAGAATTAGAAGAAAAAATTCAACAACGTACCAAAGAGATGGCAGAGCTGATTGCACGTTTGGAAAAGCTCGATAAACAAAAGAATGAATTTTTAGGTATCGCTGCGCATGATCTAAAAAATCCACTCACTGGCATCATAGGCTTGAGTGATCTGATGCGAAAATTAGAATCTGGCATTACACCTGAACAACGCTATAGCTATTTAGAGAGAATCAGTCGTAGTGGACAAAGGATGATGCACATCATCACGAATTTACTCGATGTGAATGCGATGGAATCGGGCAATGCCAAACTTGAAAAGCATCGTATTCATCTCTATGAAATCTGTCATCAGGTGGTGATGCAGTATGAACATAATCTGCGGGCAAAAGAGCTACATTGCCAAGTCGCTTATGCTCAAACGCAAGCGCAAGACAGTTTCATCAATCAACAAGACATCATCATTCTGGCTGACCCAAATGCCTGTTTCCAAATTTTAGATAATCTGATTTCCAACGCGATCAAGTATTCACCTATCGGCAAACACATCAGTGTGCAACTACTACGCTCACAAGACTTTGCGCAGGTACGCATACAGGATCAAGGTTCGGGATTATCGCAAGAAGATCAAGAGCATTTGTTCGAACGATTCAGTAAATTATCCAGCATACCAACGGCCGGGGAGCATTCCACGGGGCTGGGCTTATCCATCGTGAAAAAACTCAGCGAAGCCATGGGTGGCTCCGTGTATTGTGAAACTGAGTTGGGCGCCGGTTGCTGCTTTGTCGTTAATTTTCCGTTGGCGAAAGACGATGCATTCAGCAATCAATAGTCGCATCTCGATTGCAGCATTGGAGAACGACATCACGGATATCCTGCACTATTTCTGCTCCGTGCTGACGACTTTAATCGGCGCCACACGCGGCAAGATAATGGTAAAGCTGGTACCAACTTCAACTTCACTGTGTACTTGGATACTGCCGCCAAGTATTGAATGAATGATGTTGTAACAGATATGTAAACCGAGACCACTACCACCTGTCCCTAGACGTGTCGTAAAGAATGGCTCAAAAATGCGCTCGATATTTTCTTTCGCGATTCCGACGCCATTGTCTTGTACGACTAGTTGCAATTGATGCTCATCAATCGCCTGCCCTCGTAACACAATGACGCCTTGGCTGCGCTCATGAAAACCATGCACCATCGCATTAATGATCAGATTATTGAGAACCTGCCCTAAAGATCCAGGATAACTATCGAGCATCAATCCATCCGCGATCTCAACACGGATCTCATTTCCTTCACGCTTACTACGATTCGACAAAGTCAACGCCACTTCTTCACAGAAAAAACGTAAATCAAAATCACGGCGTTGATCTGAGGTTTGATCAACTGCAATCTGCTTGAAGCTACTCACCAGATTTGCGGCACTAGTGAGACTGCGAACCATTAAATCAGATGAGCTGATCGCGCTTCGACTATAGCTCTCCAAATCCGAACGACGTAACTGGTTGTCGTTAAATTTTTGCAGAAACTGTTCACTTAAATCTTGCATGGTACTCGCCATCAATAAGCTATTGCCAATCGGCGTATTCAACTCATGTGCGACCCCTGCTACCAATGAGCCCAACGCAGCCATTTTTTCTTGCTCAACTAATTTGGATTGCGTTATTTTCAGGCGACGATATGCTTCCGCATTGTCATACGCCACACCTGTATAAGCGGCTAACGTACGCAGAATATTTAAATCATTCAAACCAAAAGCGTTCGGCTCTTTGCTTAATGCACCTACCACTCCCATCACCCGTCCACCCAAGACAATCGGCACATAAACACCCGAACGAGAGTCTTCGGTTGGCGTACCGTCTTCTAGTCTGACAAAATTCTCTCCAGTGCGATTGGCAACGATTGGGTCCATCATGCGGCTATCATGTTCAATCTCATTCACAATTAACTCTTGAGCGCTTAACACGCAGCGAGTTGCAGGTTGTTCTACCGCATCCAGACTACGTTCATAAGGTAAGATCAATTGATCTCCTTGTATCGTATATTCAAAACGAATAATCCGTTTATCCCAATCGACGATACCAACCCCGAAGGTCGTAGCACGAACCACGCTGCGAATATTTTGATACAAAGTGTTGAGAATTTCGCGCTTATCAAGCGACGCAGTGATCTGCAAACCAATTTCACTCAAACGACCAATATCATTACGCGCGCGTTCTGCTATTTCACGCTGGGTATCGGCAAGTTTTTTCTGCTCTAATACCTCCTGCGTTTGTACTTTCACCTGCTGTTCAAGGTAGAGTTGATTTTCATTGATCGCACGCAAGCGCACCTGATAAGCAAACCGCAAGCCACTCAGAGCGATCACCGTCCACAATCCATACCACCACCAAGTTTTCCAAAACGGTGGCGTCACCACTAAGGTCAGAATTTCAGTACTATCACCCCAAATACCATCGGGATTAGCGGCCTT
>DLGN01000405.1 GCA_002482715.1 Oxalobacteraceae bacterium UBA7693 | reverse complement strand
CCATTTTGTTGCAAGTGAATCTCTGCCGAGCCAGCAATCAACAGCAAGATTTCGTCGCCCGCCGGATGCATTTCCCAACTGGGCCAATCCGCATCAAAGGAATATTCAGCCAGTAAAATACACGACTTGAAATTCTGAAAATTCACATCCAAATCGGAGTAAAGGCTAGGCGAAACGGGAACACCATGCGCTTTCAGCTGAGAGTCAATCACCACAAATGTAGATGACAAGGCAGTTGGTTTCATATGAAAGTTCCTGTGAAAAACAAAATGATATTAATCGTCTAATTCAATATAAGTAGATCAACTGACTTATCTACTCCAAACCAAAGTTACATCAAAGCTTTAAGAACCTTAAGCATGACTACCCAAAGCGCGATTAGCTCGGCGTATAAATATCCAATGCCAAATCCAAAGAATCATCGCCAAAACACCTGCCGCTGCACCAATCTGATTTGGTATCAATGATATGACTTGCGCCATGCACCAACCAATCCCAGACACCATACCAAACGACTTGAAATGCGCCAAGCTGGAATTCACTACAGCTTCTGCCTTCAAAGAATTGGCAACGTTCGCAACAATAAAAAAATCTTCAATAAAATTATAGGGAAGAAGAAACATCAACCACACACTTTTAGGCGGTGCTTTTCTGGATTCCGGTGAAACCAATTGAAGGGTTCTCATCAAATCACGCGCATAAAAAAACACCAGCATCAAAAATACAGCGATCGCAATTACCGTTCCTATGGGTCCAAATATCTTAAACTCGTCGAGAATACCACCCGCTGCCTCAGGATACAAAAATGGATAGGCCAGCCCAAATGCAATCGGCACGCTGAGGAAGATTTTAAGTAACACAAATGAAGGATTTTTCATGGCAGGAAAATGGCGATCAAATTAAAATGCAGCAAAAATGCATTAAATTAATTCCGTTTGCACTTTATAGTTTAAATAGACAATTATTTTACAACCATCATTTTGCTGCAAACTTAGCATCAAAGGCAATACTAATTATTTGAAATACTTCTCGATGATCATCTTAGGCGCTTGCCGCGATCCCTATCATCGTGCTTATACATAGCCGCTTTCAAAAAACCAATCTCGGCTTCATCAGGATCACCAAATGCCTAAAGCCAATGAATTGAAATTGGCTGATCTTACGCGCGCTTCTTCACTGATTTCGCTTGCTCAAGCATGCGCTAATATTTTCACAAATTCTTGTACCTGTATTGCGGCATTTAATTTTCAGCGATAAAAATCTTCACACGAGGCCAACGTTCAGTAAATTTTTTTTGCAACACCCTCGCCGCAAATGCTGAGTAGGATATGCATTTAGGATTCCATCGTACGATCATCTCAAACAAATCAGACAAGCCGTGCGGTGCGATGATTTCCACCTTTCCCGCGTCTGTTAACGTGACGCCCACACAAGTTGCAATTTCTGGCCAAGAAGCGACGCCTTCTGTCAGCGATAAAAATGGTGGCACCGCTACACCCGTTTCCAGTGTCAGCCAGCGGTGCACCGACGCTTGATTAACAAGTTCCCAGTTAAAGCCTGGTTCCATGAGCGACAGCTTATTTTCCAAGATGCGCTCTGATTTTTCAGACAGGTCAGTTCCATCAAAAAACACCACATCAATATCTGCGGCTGGCGTCTGAACTTCAAAACTATGTAAATGATCCCATACCAGATTGCGGATCACTCCAGCGCCTATACACCACGACGATAAACCAAGACAACGGACAGCACCTAAAGCGCGCATTAGTTGATTTGATTCCATCACCAGTGCAATCAACTGCGCCTCTAAAATCACCGCCTGATTTGACGCAAGGAATAGTGCTTCAGATGCTTCAGCGGTCTCATTCTTATTGTTATCCAATTGGTCCTTTGTTCAAGCAAAAAATACTATGCGGAGTACACTCATTATGCTCGATTATCTTTGATAAAAGCACTTCGCAAAACTCAGTTGAAAATTCAATTGAAAACTCAGTTGAAAATTTGCTTCCGCAACAAGTGCCTGTACTCACCCGTTATGTGAAAAAGTAAGAATCAGATTTCCTCGTTTGCGACCAGAATCAACATGGCGATATGCCTCAACGATTTGTTCAAATGCGAAACGTTTATCAATGACTGGTTTAAATTTACCCGCGGCAGCCAGCTCAGCTAGAAAATGTAAATCTTCGATGCAAATACCGACAGGCCCCGCTATCACTTTTTTGCGGCTGAACAATGAAACAAGCGAAGCGCCAAGCATGTCGGATAAACCTGCAAGCACTAATAGCAGGCGGCCACTGTCAGCGAGAGATGTTTTACAACGTGAGTATGGAGCGGTACCAACTGTATCGATAATCACATCATAAGTCTCACCATTTTTTGTAAAATCTTCTTGGGTATAATCGATCACACTATCTGCGCCAATTGACCGCAGCAAATCAACATTCGCACCACTGCAAACTGCTGTCACGTTGACACCAAAGTGTTTAGCAAGTTGCACTAATGCGGTACCAACACTTCCAGAAGCGCCATTCACAAGAATTTTTTCGCCAGCTTGAAGTTTAGCTCGCCTTAAAAAATCTAAAGCTGTAGTCCCACCGAAAGAGAGCGCGGCCGCCTCGTCGTCACTTAAATTGGTGGGCTTTACAATGACCAATCCATTTTGAGGCATGCATTTGTATTCTGCGTGGCAGCCCATCGCAGTGTCACTAAAAGCAAATACATGCTGACCAACTTTAAATTCTGTCACCTTACTGCCAACTGATTCAATGACGCCAGCCAATTCTGATCCCAAGATGGCTTGCCTAGGCTTTGTAATTCCAAACACCAAACGCATAATCAGTCCAAAGCCTGCAGGCACAGTCAAGCTGCGCACGCGCCAATCACCAGACGTCACCGTGCTCGCCAATACTTTAATAAGCACTTCATCGTCTTTTGGTTTAGGCTGATCAATTTCTTTTATTTGAACTACTTCAGGCGCACCATATTTTTCACATACCGCAGCTTTCATGTGTTATTCCAATCAAAAAGAATTCAATAGACAATCCAAAAAAAGTTTAAAAACAAATGCAAAATTAAAAATGTTTAAAGATAATACGCTATAAGATCTCGTTTTTGATATTTCAAACTGAAATCAATTTAAAAATCAAAAGTCGAATATCAAAAAAACGAAGAATGAATATGTGCGTTCATCGAATGACACTTCAATTGTCATGTCACAGATTAAAAAATGAATGCTAGGTAAATGTGCGAGTAAGCGCCAGTTGCAAACCTGCAGATCAGTGGCAAACAAACGCAATTCAATTAAAGAAATACATCGCGCTTGTTCGTTGATGGCTTTTCAAACCTCTAACAATGCTGGTTAAAAAAGAAGTTACCGTGAGGTCGCTTGAACAAGACTCAATGCCTCTGCATAAAGTGGGAATTGTGGTGTGATGTCAAAGTAAGTTGACGCCAATCCTTCTGCTGCTTTACGGCATTGCGCAAGTTTGTCGCCCCTCGCAAAGAATTGCTGAACAATCGCAGATCCTTGTGCAACAACGACATCGCGATAACGCAACTTCTCCGCTTCTAATTTTTCTTTTCCATAGGTAGACTCAATTTCTGCAAATAGCGTGGCTTGATATTTGGTCAAAGCATCTATGAATTTCGCATTGCGACCTAGCCATGCAATTTGAGTTTCTTTAACAAAGGAATCTGGTTTATCCAAATAGGTATGACATTCTTTCGCTAAAGTACCAACGACAAAATACTGCATGCCGATGATCGTGTGCGCTTCTGTGAGAGAAGTTGAAGTTGTTGTTGAAGATTTTTCCGTTTGTGCGAATAAATTATTTGAGAAAATCACCCATAAAAAAACCGCACCCATCTGCATGATACGCATATCACTTCCCTGTCAAAATGCAAAAATAATCGCAAAAAAATTTTATGGAGCGTCCGTAAAGAACTCAAACCTTTGCCGCTTGTAAAGACACTTCCTTCGTACCGTTGGCAAGCCATTGCGTACCTAGTTCTTGAAAACCAAATTTATCGTGAAATTTTTTAGACGCGGGATTTGGCGGCTGGATATTGTATTCACAAGCAATGTAACTCATTCCATGTACACGAGCGAAATCGAACAATTCTGTGTAAATCCGACTACCGATCTTGAGACCAGAAAACGCAGAATCGACAACGATGCGATCAACGTAAATAAATTCACGTAATCGCATCGCGAACCAAGCGTAGTTATCGTTCTGGTAGGGTACATTTTCTTTCATCGCAAGGATGAAAGCGGCAACCCGTCCATTGACAATAGCGACTTTGTGATAACTCGCCAACTGCGCGAGTTCAATCAATCGCTGACGATCCATTGAACTTGTTTGTTGCACTTCCTTCGCGTTAAGTTCAACAATGCGGTCAAAGTCCGCTTCCCTAGCATCACGAATAATAATTTCACTCATAAAAACTTTCATCCTCTCGGAATCAATCGATAATAAATAAACTATATCATTCAATCCTAAATTACCGAACATAAGGATGTAGACACTAAAAATGCAGTGTCAATGCGGCATTTGAGCGCCCTCCTCACATACCATCAAGAAATTTATGTCGCCGACTAGCGTGAAATGCCACTCCGATTCTAAGAGCTTGGACAACTGTGCCGCAGGTCAGCTTACCGCGATTGCACATTTGAATAACGCTGGGAGTGTGAGGTTCACCCTAGACATTGCTCAATTAATTCGGCAGCGATGAGGGTTGTGAACAGACTTTCGGGTGTCCTAGCACATCAGGCTGACGAAAAGCTCAATAGTCGTGATAGCTGTTATTGCTGTTGCGAGCATTACTTTCTCCGCAATCTAACGCTAAGCTAACGGGATCAACGACTTCATTGTTTAGTCCGAGTTGAGCGGCGATTTAGCGAGCGCCGCGGAAGCCTGCTGTTTTTCGAATGTTTCCACAATAGGTTCGAATTCAATAGAAGTTGGTTTTTCAAGAAAAAAACACACATAATCCCCTAGATTAGTGCCCAAACAACGCTGAGCAGCTTCTGCACCACCATCTTGCCATTTCGCAGCAAGCACGAACTCTCGGAAGTTATCCCAGTCTTTAGCAAATATTTCCACTAATATTTTAGCGAGATCGTATGAAAGCAAGTTTCCGTCATCCGTTCGCGAAAACGATTTACCGGACCAAAACTCCTGTACTTCGTCAGCACCCCAAAACGCTAAATGTTTCGCACGCATTTCCTGTGCCGAATAAAGACGAGAAATGTTTCCAGTTAGCCGATGTTCAGTGTTAACAGCCAAACCTTCATCTAGCCAAAGTGGAATAGGAAGATGAGACAGACATGCATGAGTCATCTCATGGGCAATCACTGGTTCCACCGTACGCAAATCTGATTGCACCGTTACGAAATGCGCATATCCTTCAGAAATGAACATTCCGCCGCTGAACGCAAACTCCCCTTCTTCAGGGTAATAATACGACACATAGTCGTAGTATTCATCCTCGGTCTCGAATACGATAAGAATGTTTTTCCGCGAAGGAGAGACCTCTGCAATGCCATCCAACACCTTAACAACCCGCTTTAGAGTACGGTTCATATACTCAAGAGTTGCGCTTGCAACTTTCTTTTCGAGAGGCGACAACAGTATCGCCGTCTCCGACCGTGTCAAATGGTATTTCTCGCCAAGCGCAGCTTGTAGATGTAGAAGCCATGCATCTACAAACGAAGACCATGCATCACCGCGAAGCTTCTCATTTTCAAGGCTCTCTACCCAAGCCCGAATGACGCCCCAATCGACTCTAGGAAAATTGTGAGAAACCTTCACATGATTGGAAAACGGGAAGCGCTGATCAGTTTCCTGCAACCACAGCTCAGAAGGAACTAATCTCTCGTCAAGCGACAAAGTGTTCTTTTTGTGCTTATGATCACCACTAAAAAATCTATGAAATAAATTAAGCATGTTCTAACGCTGAGCTATCCGGAACTGCGCATGATACACACAAACCGAAGAGCTAATGACCAATAAAGTGCTGAACGTCGAAACGCCAACGTGCGCAGTTTCCGAATTGAGCGCCATGTTAAACATCATGTTTTTTCTTTCCAAAAAAAATGCTCGATATTTTATGAATTCCAAGAAAAACAAACACTATTGGAAACAAAATCACAAAAAGAGAAAGTCGTATATCCATCAGAAAATATAGCTGAGCCCATTCTGGCAAAATGAAATAAATCACAATACAAATAATGATTGTGATGACGGTCGCTAAGACATCCCCTGGTGACGTTAATTTACTTTCAGATCTCTCACTATTTTCAAACTTCTCACCTTTAGCAGCATCCAATTGCTTCGTCGTATAGTTTGCGGGGAATTCACAAATTTTGCACGCCTCCACACCTGGCATGTTTTCTATTTTGCAATTCTGACATACCCATTCGTATTTCGGAGCGATCATTGTTTAACGCCCGCGGTAAGCTGCGCCGCAAGGAGCGAAGCGAGTGGAGGGAACCAAAAGCGCAGCTTTTGGCGTCAGCTTGACCAAACAGTTAGGCAGCACCATTGTGACTCACGAGGCTTACCCTGCCGCGAACAAAATGAGCTTGAACGACCTCTGCGCTTGGGCAGACCTCTGACACTGCGTTTTGTACCGCATCCGCTGATGTTTGATTGATATTCCATCCGAGGATTACGCGGCGGATATATTTGGTCGGCAGGCTGTAAAGATACAGGTTGCCTTGATCATGAACATGGCGGCGGCAGTCGGCAAGCGGAAGGACTACTCGAACCTCCTGCTCGTAACTCCAATCCATGTATTTTGAAAAGAAAAGGGATTCGTGTGACTTCGGGTCAAACGTGACCCCTTCGATTTCTTGCGCGTATGTAACTTCTCGGAGTTGCCGTAGAACGCCTGTAGCATCACCGGTAAATTCGTTCTCGAGGCCTGTGAACTCAACGGCAAAGCCGGTTGCATTGGCTGCGTAATGAGCCCACATGGGTACTGAGTCGAAGCGCCTAGAAAGACAGAAAAGACCGACCTTGGATGCAATATCACGTGCAGTTTGCGTGAGCATGCGTTCAAGGGTGGACGTGGAATCATAAAAGCTAGACTGGATAAGCCTCGTTGCTTCCTCAGGAGTAGATGGCACTTGAACAGCTTGTGAGCTAGGAGAGAGTGCGTGGAGAACGGCTCCTTGCCGACGCAAGTGGATCAAATCGTCTTGTGAGTAGCCGATCTCACGCAGCCGATTGAGCGAAGACAACACTGCCTCACGATTGAGCGTTGGATTGAGCTCAGCTGGGTCATTAAGCTCCGCAATTGGAGTGAACTTGATCGATCCCGCGAGAACTGAGCCAGCAATTGCGGGATTTCCAAGAAACTTGTAAAGCGATGGTATTGAGCTCATTCGTGAATGCACTTTTGTGATGCCTAACGCAAAGTTGAAAGGCGCGCGCACCGATCAGTAAATTTAAAAAATTCGCTTTTTCGCGCGTCATCTTCGAATGAAATGTTAGTTTTTAATAAAAAGTGCCTCAGTATGCGAACTACTCTTTATTTGATTTATCATTTTGTCGCTTGAATGCCGCACCAAAAGCCAAACCGATTCCTACGCCGATTGCAACACCGGCAACGAGATTACCCATCGCCACACCTATACCACAACCAATACCTATGCCAATTGCGATTCCGGCACCAAATGGTATTTTGCCTTTTTCGTTTCCATTAAAAATACTATCGTTTTTCTTGGATACTTCATCTGAATTGAATAATCCCACAATTTAGGCCTTATAAAACTAACGCAGAGGTGTCGGGATCGCCGCCACCGCAAAATTTACAAATGCCGAAATCGTAAATGGCGATTCACAGACCACCGCCTTGTTAGGAATTTCAATTTCTTCCAAAATTTTCAAAGAAAACATAACGGGGTCAACGCCTTTGCAAAGCTTCGAATGGCGGAAAAGCGCATTGATAGGCCTGGACTAACTTTCGCCCTTCATCAAGATCAAGGCACATTTCGCCATCAATCATATAAAGATACTTGCCGTTTGGCCCTATATATAGTGGAGTTACTTCCAACCTAAAACCAGAGTTTAACTTCCGTACAGTATATTCAAAATCATATTTATCTTTATTGGTATTGTACCTACTGGATGCCCAGTTTTTCGCGAA
>DLGN01000105.1:22138-34811 GCA_002482715.1 Oxalobacteraceae bacterium UBA7693 | reverse complement strand
CGCAAAGCCGAAAATGGGCAATTTCCAGCTTGCATGCAATGCGGAGCACTTGAGAGGCAAAGAGCGATACGCAGTCTGATTCAAGCATTGCCTATTGGTATGTTAAGTTGGCGGAATTGCTTACAAGTCCGTGAGGATGTTGCGTTAGCCAGCAACTACTTCAATTCCCACAAACTACTGAAGTTTGACGCAAAAACCAATATTAGCTTAGAGAGCTTGCCTGCGTTGGACGGTAGTTTTGATTTTATCTACCTGAATTACGTGTTGGAGTTTGTACCAAACGATCTACAAGTATTTGATGAGATGTTGCGAGTATTGTCACCCAAAGGCATCTTACTGATTTGCTTTGTGGCGCCACATAGCAGGGAACAAAGTACAACATTAAATGCTGCGCCGCCAGCACAGCTGCGAGCCTATGGCCGTGATTTGAAAAAGCACCTTGGCTGCCAACAAAAAAATCTATTCATGCTCGAAGTGACAATACCAGACCCTTGGACCAGACTACGTCAGGTGGTACACCTATTCTGTAAAGACTTAGCAGAGAAAGAAAAATTAGTGGGAAAATTACAGTCTTGGCACGGCAGCGAAATAAGTTTCTAGTTCTTAAATGTCACTTTACTAAATTTTAAAAAACACAGAATAACAACCTGTAGATTTTATCTTCAGTGCTTTAGAAGACTGTGCTAACGACCAAACTCGGCAATATTCGACGCAAAAAAATAGTATCGAACGCTCTACGCGGGTATTGGTCTCATTACCTAAAAACTGATCATTGTATCTCTGCATACCATATACAACTAAACACCCATTTCCAAGCACTAATCTAGTCTAGTCTACTTCATAAGTTTACGATTTCGAAGCCTTAGTGGACACTTTAGTTTTCCCGTTTGCTTTAAAGGTTTTAGTCTTAGGTGAGTCTAACCACGCATTTTTACCCGCCTTTTGCTTGCTTGCCGCAACCACTTGCAAACCCAAACAAGTCAAATGTTCAAAACCACTTGGTCCGCTTAATGTGAGTCCTGATGAAATCGGCATTTGAAATCCGCCAGAAAAATGCGCGGTACCGACCAATTCAAATTTGGAGGAATCGGCTCCGATTAGAGAGAATGTTACTTCAGTGATTCGTCTTGCTTCGCCGCGTGTGCCACAGAAGCTACCAGTCGTAACACTTGGCAAATCTCCCATCCCCTCTACCGACGCAAAGTAATTTATGTCGACACTAGCAGGCTTGTCTGGCCACATCACTTGAAATCCTTCAAGCCTAAATTGCTTGCTTGGGTCGCCTATTAATCCGCCATTGCTGACCACCACATCACCAATTTTTTCGACATGCCCAATCAAGCTTAACCCTGTTTCGCTAATTCTCAACGGTTCGGATTTTGTTACCGGCGTATCAATCGGTTGCAGCTTAATCTTTGGATCCAAACCAACAGTATCTAAACGAATGGCGGGAACAGTATCATCGGCAGATGCCAAATATGCAGCAATCAACATTTCAACTGGCGCCTTCTTGACCAACAATACAATGCAATCAGAACCATCACGCAGTATTGCGCCATGTGTTCCGTCTGTACTTAACATCTCTAATTCACCGTTACAAAATGCATCCCCCGGTGCTCGAGATACTGTAATTGGCGCGCCTACCTTAGGGTGACGAAGGATATGTATGCCGGGTTGCAACCGTAAAATTGAATGTTTTAAATGCATGATTTATCAAATTATGAATAAACTAGAATAAATTGACTTTACCGGAAAAAAAACCTCAACACAAGATTTACTAGGTCTATCGATTTATTCGAATCACACTGCTCTTTTTCCATAGTCGATGCAACACGGGCGACGATAAATAGTAGAACAACGTTTGAATAGATCTAAAACCAATCCACCGGCATTTGAATCATGCGACAGCATACGAACTGCGGATCATCGCGGTAAGCACAAAAAAAAGGGAAATCAAATCATGATTTCCCTTTTTTGTTTATGTGCTTTATAAAAGCAGATCAAACTACGTGCTTAATTTTTCTCTGAAAAATAGCCAGCAACCGTTCTCACATCATCAATATTAACCGTGCCCGCTGCTACACGCAATTTCAGGTAGGCAACCAAATAATTGTACCGTGCAGACGCCAGATCGCGCTTTGCTGCAACAAGCTGCTGCTGGGCATTGAGCAAATCCGCATTAATACGCACACCACCTTTAATGCTTTGTTTCGTTGCTTCAACTAAGGCTGTTGCTGAATCCACCGATTTTTGCAAGCCATCAATTTTTACAACACCACTTTTCACAGCGCTAAACTGCTTACGCAATTCAATCATTATCTTGCTCGTCGTTGCATCAAGATCAGCGCGCGCTTTATCACGTCGTGCGACCGCTTGCTTAGACGTTGCGTTCACATAGCCACCAGAATAAATAGGAATAATTAACTGCACACCAACCGTGCGCATATTCAAATCTTGATTTCTAGTAGCAAAAGTTTCCGACAAACCGTGATTGTAATTGGCGTTCAATTCAATCCGCGGCACATGCCCCGCCTGGCTTTTCGATATTTCTTTCTGGGCGATTTCAACACCGAATTTTGCTGCAACGATCTCAGGATTTTTCTCTTCGGCATAACGCTTCCAAGTATCAAAATCTTCAGAAACTGGCATAGGCTTGAAATCAACAGGCAATCCATCTAGCTGCCTCACATCTGCGCCAACCACGGCTTCCAGATTATTTCTTGCGGTTTGCAATGCATCAATGGCTTCTTGTCGCATCGCTTCGGCAACGTCTAACTTTGCCTGCGTTTCCAACATTTCTGTCTTAGTGCCCTCACCTTTTGCAAACAAGCGATCATTCACTTTACGCTGTTCAGCATAAGTATCACGCTGTGCGGTGTATAAGTTTAATTGGTCTTCCGCATAGCGAGTGTCCACATAGGCGGTCAAGACCCGCACCATTAAATCACTGCTACGTGCGTCAAACTGGGCAATGCTGTAATTCTTTTGTGCTACGCCTTGCTCAAAACGTGCATACGCTTCCAAGTTAAAAATGGTCTGGCGCACATTCACCGATTTGCTCGTACTGCTGTAATCTTGATCCGACTTGGTTAACTGCCCAAAAACAGGACTAATGCTCTCGCCCTTATTTTTACTAGTCGAATAAGAATACTGCACAGATGGCAGCAAACTTGAGCGTCCAATCGCCTCATATTCCAAACCGGCAATCAGCTCCGCTTTCGCAGCGCGATGCATAGGATCATTTTTCAATGCGGCAACATAAGCCTCAAGCAAGCCAATCGCATGTGCATTTTGCGCTGTCATTGAAAGTGAAAGTACGAGCATAGAACACGCTGTTGAAATTTGACTGATGCGCTTCCATTGATGTGCCATGATTACTTCTCCTTCATTCCAGATTTAGTACGATCAATAATTGGACGTAACAAGTAGTTCATCATCGTACGTTCACCTGTTTTAATAGTCAGATCTACCGGCATACCCGCTTTCACTTCTGCATTTCCTAACAATTTCTTGCCTTCAGGTGTGACTTCAGCATGAAATTTATAATAAGGCGTACCTGTGCGTTCATCAAGTGTACGATCTGCTGAAACTTGCGTTAATTTTCCCGGAACATGTGGCGTTGTGTTTGTATTAAAAGCAGAAAAAACCAACAACACTTCCAAACCAGGATGTACTTTATCAATCAAATTCACTGGCAACATCCCTTCAATAATGAGTGGATCATCAACAGGTGTTAACTCCATTAATTTCGTACCTGACTGCACAACACCACCTTTAGTGAAAATATTTAAACCAAAGATAGTGCCATCCACTGGTGCTTTAATTGACGCATGCTCTAACTCTTGTTTGTATACCTTCAGGCGACTTGCTTGCGCATCTGATTCACGCTGGGCTTCAGATAATTGCGTGCGCACATCTTTTTGATATTCTTGTACGCGTTGTACCTTACGTAATTTCAGCTCTGCAAGTTGACGCTTAACACGGCCAAGATTACCCAAGTCTTCAGAAATACCAGCATTGATTTGTGCATATGTTCTCTCTGTATCTAACAAGCGATTGCGAGCAATAAATCCCTCTTTTGCCAAGTCGCGGAAATTCTCAACTTGCTCTTTCACAAGTTTCTGTTGCTCTTTTTTGTTGATCATTGATGCTTCTAAACCTTGCAATTGATAGTTTAGTCCAGCAATGTTTTCGTCGATTGCACCCAATTCACTTTGTAGCGAGGATTGACGTGAGTTAAATAACTGTTCTTGCAACAACAAACTATTCGCTACGTGTGGATCTCTTTTATCTTCTAACAACCAACTTGGAAATGTGATTTTTGATGCGTTAGCACGTTCCGCCATTAAGCGCGCTTGTGTTGCGCTTGCCGTTACCAACTGGGTATGTGTGACATCCAAAGAAGATTGAGAAGTAACAGAATTCATCTTCACCAACACTTGGCCAGCTTTAACTTTATCGCCATCTTTCACCAAAATTTCGTCTACAGAACCGCCCATTTGATTTTGAATTACTTTACGTCCTGAAGCCGAAATCACAGTGCCGTGTGCAGGTGCGCCTTGGTCTAGCGGTGCAAATGATGCCCAAAGTAAAAACCCGAGCACGCCAAACAATACAATAAACCAGCCCATCCTTACATATTGACGCGCATCCGTATTGACCTCTAGCGTCGTTACAGGATGTGATTGCACATCGGTTGCAAGTTCTTTACTTGTCGTCGATAGATTTTTCATTTTTTATGGATTCCTATTATTCAGCTTTAGCGTCGGTATCTGCGTTTTGGTTATTTGGCCGCGGCTCAGACGACGGAGCTGCTTGATTTGCATTACCAGATTGAGCTAATTGCTCTTGTCCTTGCTGCGCACTTTGTGCTTGCTTTGCTTGTGCAGCTTGTTCTTGCTGTAACTTTGCGTTCTGATTAGCTTGCGCCAATGCCGCAAATACTTGGTCACGAAGACCAAAGGCTTGTACATCGCCATTATTCAACAACAACACTTTATTCGTTGCACTCAATATGCTTGTTTTATGAGTAATCAAAACAATTGTTTTACCACGCTGACGCAATGCATTAATTGCCAGCAACAGCGCATACTCACCAGAATCATCTAGGTTGGAATTAGGTTCATCTAAAACCAAGAATGAAGGATCGTCATACATTGCACGTGCCAAACCAATGCGTTGTTTTTGCCCGCCAGACAAACCTGCGCCACCATCACCCAAAGGAGTGTCATAACCCTGAGGGAAATGTAAAATCATATCGTGTACGCCAGCAAGCTGTGCTGCTGCAATGACTTTTTCAGCATCCACTTCACCAAAGCGTGAAATATTCTCTGCAATTGTTCCAGAAAACAATTCGATATCTTGTGGCAAATAGCCGATATGTGGACCTAACTGGTCTTTATTCCATGCATAAATATCAGCGCCATCTAAACGTACTTTACCCATTGCTGCTGGCCAAACACCGACCATCAATCTAGCCAAAGTGGATTTACCAGATCCTGAAGGGCCAATCACACCCAAAACATCACCCGCATCTATTTGAAAAGTGATACTTCTCAAAACCAATTTTTTACTCAATGGTGGCGATGCCGTGACATCTTCCACTCTTAAATTACCTTTTGGTTTTGGCAGACTCATGCCTGCAACACGCTCTGGGTTATTCGATAACAAATCATTTAAACGGTCATAAGAGCTTCGCACTGAACTCCATTGCTTCCATACACCGATTAACTGATCGATAGGACCTGTTGCCTTACCTAACAAAATAGAACCAGCAATCATCATACCCGGAGAAATTCTTCCTTCAATGACAAGATAGGCACCCAAACCTAAGATTAAAGATTGAATCGAAACACGCACAAACTTACTAGCGGCTGTAACGATGCCTGATTTTTCACTTGCTTCGCCTTGCAGCTGCAAAAACTTACCTTGCAATTTAAACCAACGGCCCATTAAGTTAGGCAGCATGCCCATCGCTTCGTTGACTTCGGCATTGCGTAAATTGTTTGTCGCTAAGTTACTTGATGCAACAGCCATCGTATTTGCTTCTTGCAAGGTTTTTTTAGAGACTTTCTCGTTCACAAATGCCAGTGTCACCATAATGATGACGGCAATGACGGCAAAGATACCGAGATAAAGGTCAAACATAAAAATGACGGCCAAATAAATAGGAAACCAAGGCGCGTCAAAGAATGCAAACAAGCCATTACCGGTAATGAATTGGCGCAAGTTTGTTAAGTCTTGCAAGGACTGACCAGCGACACCACCACCTTGTTTTAAATTCTGTTCAAAAGCGGCTGTATACACACGCTTATTGAGTCGCATGTCTAATTTTGCGCCAACGCGAATAAGAATAAAGCTACGAATAAACTCTAAGGCGCTCATAAAAACATAGGCACCCAACATTAAAAAGGTCAGCATCAACAAGGTTGTCGTATTTTGGCTTTGCAATACACGATCATAAACTTGCAGCATGTACAAAGATGGCACCAACATCAGCAGATTAATAATGGCACTAAATACGCCAATGGTACGGAAAGCGCTTTTAAATGAAACTAATGCTTCTGATATTTCATTTTTTGGTACTTTTAATTTACTTATCATAGATGGCCCATGTCAAACATGTTGGTTAAATTGATGTATAAAAATTGATTCGTTTAACGTTTTTGCTTACTGCGTTGTTATGTGTTTTTGTGATTTTCATACATAGAGCGAATACTTAAAACACTTTTTCAGTTTCAGAGTAGGCCGTATTATGATGGCAGTTTAGTTTCAAAAATGTGATATTCATCACAAAAACGAAATATAGCATAATATGTGACGAAAATCACATAATCTTCATTTTCTTGAAAAATATTTTGTATGGCGATTCACATGAAAAAGGCTCGGACATCTTAGTAAGATTGACAGGGGTTTGAGCTCACACGGCAAGCATTTTTAGCGATGTTTTTTCTTGCTCTATTTCACTGCAACTTATCATTTGTAATTTTCAAAATAGATGCCATGCAATTGAGCAAGCGCGTCGGCACAAACTGGTACCCACTCTACTATGATGCGCTTATTCATCGTGTTTATTGCGCGTTTAGACATGGCCAAAACCGAGTTTGATTTATATAACAATCGGCATAAAAAAACCCCACTGCAAAAGCAGTGGGGTTTTTTAGTATGCTAGTCTTGGTTTAATAAAGACTTAATCGATCCAACATGATCAAGCCTTTAGTTCAACTAGTTTCTATTATACGAAGTCACCACCTAACAATGTGCCCCAGCCGGTATCAGCCAAGTCAATTGTACCAACCAATGTCACTACTGTATCAGCAGCAGCAGTACCGTCAACTACTGTGTACACTTTAGCGATATTGTTTGTATCATACGCAACATAAACGTATGTACGTGCAGCAAGAATACCAGCAGCATCGTAGAGTGCTTTAATTTCAGCAACAGTATCATTAGCAGCAACTTCAGCAACAACAGAAATTGATTTGTTTGTTGTTGACAATGCTGCAGCAAAAGCTGCACCAGAACCACCCAATGCTGTGAAATCTAACTTGTCAGCACCAAATTGACCAACGATTTCGAAGTTCACGATTGTGTCGTTACCGAATGCGCCAGCAGCGTAAGCGATAGTTTCGTTACTTGCAGTTGCAGCAGCACCAGAGTTATCTGTTGCCAATACGATGACGTCGTTACCCATACCACCAACGACGATGTTATCTGTAACTGCTGTAGATTCTGCACCTGCGATAGCCAAACCAGTACCATCCGTTGCCAATGCTGAATCAAAACGACCTGTACCTACTACAGCACCACCACCAATAGCTGCAGCAAAACCTAATGCAGTAGAATCAGCTGCTGGCAACAATACCAAAGTACCTACTGTTGTTTGTGCTGTTGTCAATGCTGCACTAGACAAAGAAACTACTACGTCTGTTGTTGCTTCTGCTGCTGTACCTACATCGTCGATCAATGATTTAACAACCAATGTACGTGCTGGGCCATCTTCAGCTACTAACAATTTGCTCAATACTGCGTCATTGTTAATCGCATCTTTGATTGCATTGTTGATCATCAAATCAGTAACTGCAACACCAACTGTAGAGTTCATGCTGTTACCAACAACAACCTTTTTAGTGATACCACGGAAAGACACTGTCAATTCCAAGTTAACGATTTTTGAAGATGTTGTTGTAACTGCAGCAGCAGACAATGCGTTAGTGATATCTGTGCTTGCATTTGCTTTATCAGCAGTATTGAAGATCCAAGTTGCACGGCCTTCGTTGTAGTCACCAGCAACAGCTTGCTTACCTGTGTTGTCTGAGTACACTGTATCGTCGCCCAAACCAGCATTGATTGCGAAATCGCCAGAACCCAATTTACGGATTGTGTCGTTACCTGCATCGCCATTCAATTGCAATTGACCAGTAGCTACGCCAGAAGCAAATGCAAGATTTGCATTGATTTTTTGGTTAGCGTACCAGTTAGATGGTGCACCTGTATCAACTTTAACAACGATAGCATCATTGCCTTCGCCTGTAGATACTGACAATGTCATATCTTCACGTGATGATGTACCTGGCGCTGCCAAGTTAGAACCATCTAAATGCAAATTGATGTAATCGTTACCTGTGCCAGATGTGTATGTGAATGCAACGTTATCAGCTGCTGGAGCTGCAACATCTTTCAAATTCAAATACTTAGCAGTAACTTCGTTTGTCAAACCAGCGAACAATGTCAAATCGCCTTTGAATGTGGAAGCGTTGAATGTTTTAACGTCTTTCAATGCATTCGCGTTATCAGCACTTGGTGCAGATTTTTTGCTCAATGGCGTAGCTGCACCAGTATTGTCTTTAGTTACTGTGTTACCGATAGTCAAAGCAGCGAAATCGCCAGTTTGCGTTGCGTTTGTCGTTACGTTCACAACTTTCAAGTTGTTACCAGTAGAAGCCATTGATGACAATGAGTTTGGTTTAGCAACACCACCAGAAACTTTTACGTCGAACTGATCAATACCTTTGCCAACATAAGCGTCTTTGTAAACGTTTGTGCTGTCTTTGAACATAGAACCAATCAACAATGCACCGCCGTCGCCAGCCAAGCCAACTTTTTCCAAGTCAACATTGATTGACAAGAGTTGACCTTTGTCTGAAGGTGTTGCAGCAGCATCTTCATAACGATTGTTATTTGCCAATGTTACGCTTGGATCTTGAGCGCGCAAAATTTGCAAATCTGTAGACTTAACTGTCAATGTGTTTTGTACGCCATCAGTTGTACCATCCATAGTCAACGTGATTGTTGTACCTGTACGCAACAAACCTGTTGTTGGGCTGATATCTGATGTGAAAGTTGCGCCCAATTTTGCAGTCAAAGATTGCAAAGGAATGTTTGTTGGGTTAGCTGCTTTCAATGCTGCGATAGAAGCTTGTACTGCTGTCAACAATTCAGCATAAGTCTTGATTTCATTACCTTTGCTTGTTGCTGTTCTGTCTTCGCCCAAGCCTGGAGCCAAGCTGAACTTAACACCATTAACAGTGACATCCATTTGACCAACATAAACTGCGTCCAATGGACGGAAGCTTGCTGTACCAACTGTTGCATCATAAGCATCTTCGTTCATTAAACGGAAATCGATACTTGGGTTTGTGAATGTGATATCTGGATTCAAGTAATCTTGATCGAAATACACTGACATGTCAGATGCTTTCCAGTTTGTATCTTGATTACCTGTGTATTCCATACCAACTGTCAACTTAGACAATGTGCGTGCATTGCCGCTGTCGTCTTTAGTTGTCATGTTTTGTACGATCAAGTTTGCATCTGAATAGTTAGAAGCAATCTTGTCTACGCCTAGCAAGTTCTTAGCATTAACGTAAACGTTTGTGTTGTCACCAGTAATACCAGCATTAACTGCTTGCAACTTGATTAATTCGATACCTTTAGTTTCTGGTTGGATAGGCATAGTTTGTGTGCCTGAACCATTTACATATGCACCAGAAGTGATCTTAGCATCCAATGTATCTTTACCAGCGCCGCCATTCAAAATGTCGCCTGAACCTAAAGTATTTACTTGTTGGCCCAAAGAATTTTGCACTACGTTTGCTACCATTGTATCGTTACCGACTGTGCCATTAGTTGAATCTTGACCAACTGTCAAGTTCACGCTAACACCAGCTGTAGCACCACTATCAGTAGCTACGATAGCTGCGATTGTTGCGTCTTGCTTGATGATTTGTGAAGCTGCTGTTGCATCAGTTGTCACTGCGCTCAACCATGCTTTAGCTGCGCCAGTACCTGCTGATTTAGAGTAAGCAACGATTTCAGCTGTTGTGTCGATAGCTGTTGTGAATGATGTTGCTGCTTTTACTTTTGCTGCAACAGTAGTTGCATCAGCACCAGTAGCACCGCTAACGATATTGATCGCAACGTTACCGATTGTGCTCATACCGCCGTTAACTTGACCAGTCCAGTACAACAAGCCAGCTGGATCAGGAGCGTGACCAAACAAGTTTTGGTACAAAGCAGCAATAACTGCTTCTGTAGTTTGACCTGCAAATGCTGCATTGTACTCAGCTTGAGCGCCGAAACTGTTTGCGATTTGTCCAATTGTCATTGAAGAAGCCATCCAATAAGCCAGACCTGCTGGGTCTGCTGGACGATTGAAATATGCGATGTAAAGCTTTTGGATATCAGCAGCTGTATTAGCCATGTAAAACTCCTATTTAAGTTAGATAAATTGCGAAACTTGCTTTTCGGGCACTCATTCGCCGTACAACGATACGAATAATCTCAGAACATCAACTCTAGTGATGTGATGTTCATCACAAAACCTAAAATACTTCGTCTCACAACCAATTTGGTGTTGTTTTGCCCATTTTCTGACTTGCACCCCAAACTAGATTACTCATCTAGCTTGATTAAATACAACAAAAAAATTTGGACGAACTTTTACCAACCTTTGATTATATAGCTTGTTTGCTGCTACAACCATAAAAATATACTCCTTTCACATGTCATTTTGTATAGAGTTTAGCCAATATTGTATTGAGTGTTGGTAAAAATTGGTGCATGTACACCCCATTCTTACTACTTCACATTATCAAGATGACTTAAATTCTTATTTTTAAAGTATATTTCACTATTTTATGGTGCACATTCTTTCAATTTAATAAGCTTGCTTGCGCTAATTGATAGGTATTACTTTTTGAAATGGTTTTTGTTTATTTTTTATGGGATGTTTGAGGTTTTTTGCACCCGTAACTTGATGCATGTGTGCAACATTCAAAAATATCAAAATTGTGCGCCCATCAATCTATTCATGCACTACAAATAGATGAATGCAGATATCAGCACGCCAATAACTTAGCATCGCTTGATGCCTATTTGCTCTGATTTATCTAATGGACGCCCCATAAATGCACAAAGCCAACACTAGGTTGGCTTTGGCTAACTTTTCAATTAGCTGCGTTATCGCAGCTCACCTATTGAGATTTTATTTTGACCAATAAGTCACGCCGTAAGTTTGACGGTTATCGTCTAAGCGTCTTTGAAATAGATAAGATGCTGTACCACCCTTCTCTTGCGTTATTACGCCAGAGACAGCCATGTTGGTTGGCGCCATAAACTGTGAATTTCCTGACAATTTACCATCTGCACTGATATTACCTTGCGCGTTCATGGCAATGCGTTCTGACTGTGTAATTAAATCAAAACTGGTTTTGAAAGTAGCAGAGGCAAAATCTACTATTAAACTACCATTTTCCATGCCAGCACTTGAGATCATGCTATTTTTTGAATCAATCACATAGGCTTCACCGCCCTTTAATGCGAAGCCCATAGAGCCAACAACAGGAACTGTCCATTCACTTGATTTAGACTGATAAATAGCAAAGTAAGGATTCCCAGCAATGAGTTTTGCCCCTGAATCAGACACTACTTTCGCGTCTATTGTTGGCGGCAAAGCGAGCAAATTACTCCAACGACCCCAAGTAATTGAATTTTCTAACAATTTAGCTGCGGCTTGCGCATTTTGACTATTTTGCAGTTGTTCTGGCAGGTTACTATTTTTTAAAGGGTCGGCAACGGCGTTATTTGGCAACACAACAGTTGCTGCCACTGGCACTGTAACTGCTGTTGTACGATTTGGTTCATCATTTCGCGGAGGCGACACAATGTCTGGCGCGGTGCCGTTGCCATTAAAGATGCTAGGTTTAATTTGGTCTTTATGGATTTGCAATAACTTACCTTGCTGCGCCGCAAACAACTCAACACTGCTTGCACCTTCACATGGGCCTGTACCTAAAGGTGTGCAGTTACCACCAAAACCACTGACTACGATGCCACCAGACAACACTGAAACACGTGATACGGATTCGTCAGTGAAGACCGTAAAATCTGTACCACGCACACCAATGGCTGCGACCGGGGTATTAAAGCGGAAATTCTGTCTGGATAACTTGACTGCTTCACCTGAGATACTGCGCGCCACGCCGGAAATTAGCTCTAGCTTGATGCGTGTATTTTCAGGTTTAAGTTTATCTATCTGGTAAGAGACAATGCGAATCGTGCTATTTGGTCGCACAATGAGGAAGCCATTGTCGATGGTTTTTAGGTAAACAAATCCATCTGCGCCGGTAGTAATTTGAGCACCTTCTGTCACCTTAGCATTAAGCGCTAGTGG
>DLGN01000105.1:15721-22096 GCA_002482715.1 Oxalobacteraceae bacterium UBA7693 | reverse complement strand
TTGCCCACATTTTTAACATCACCCGCCAAAAATACTACCTGTGCAGCATCTTTTTTCACGTTCGATGTTGCTTGACTAGCTTGGTTGGCTTGGTATGCTTGTGCGTGCGCACAACTGAGCAGCACACATGCCAAACCTATGGACTTGGTGAAATTGACTATTTTTGATATCTTGCGCATAACGATTCCTTTTGACACTGATCATCGCATCGACGAAGCAAAGTTAATGCTCATTTTTAAACAAAACTTGAGAATTAACTTATCTTCTCATTATCTCTCAATTTTCAGATTATTTTGTGATGACCATCACAAAATTAAGATTTTATAGTGTTATACTACGCTCGAACTATATAAATTGATTTGGTTTTATCATTTACTTAACATTCGTTGCAGATTTATTTTGCACGAATGTTTTTTAGTATTTACTGACAATGCAACAATGTGGCAATGAAATATGCTTATTCGCTTGGTTAGTTTATTTGGTTGAATTACTTAGTTGCATTGGTCAGTTACTTTAGTTCAGTATTTGTTTAACTCAAATAATCACTCATTATTTCATTCTTCATCAAGTTATTGATTTTTCACAAGAGGTAGCCGGCGATTTTGTATCACTTTCTGACGACAATGTTGATTTAATGTTGCTTCAACATTTGAGTTTCGTCATGCAAATTCATTTTTCTATTTTGCTCTACATTCTTTGAACGATATTTTTAGCTGTGCATGAAACAATCTGGATTTTCTCATTATAAGTCAATCTTCCTAGCGAATTGGATTTGGGCAGCCATTTCTTTCTCTGCTGTCGTGTTTTGTATTGTCTTACAGTGGCTGTCTGCGCATTCTTTTCATATTGTTGGCGATGAATGGGCGCGTGATCAATTTATGTCTTGGCGTGCTAGCACTGCCGCAGAAACAAGAATCGCTTTAATTGACATTGATGAGGCGAGCATTGGTGAGTTAGGCGCCTGGCCTTGGCCTAGAAAACGTATTGCTGATTTAATTGAGCTAACTCTTGGCGAATATCAAGCTAAGGGTGTCGCACTGGATATATTCTTTTCAGATCCTAAAGACGCTGAAGGTGATCAACGCTTAGCCAACTTGGTACAGTTTGGCCCAGTGGTGTTGGCACAAGCATTTGATTACGATAAAAATCGTTTGTGGCCAGTACGTATCGGACACTTACATCAAACCACGTTTCCAGCACCCGCCATTGCTGCGCAGGCAACTGGCTATTTGGGCAACCACGAATTGTTATCTCAACACGGTTTTGCCGGCAATATTGGCTATTTACCCGATCAAGATGGCGTGCTCAGACAGTTACCGATGGTGAGTCATTTTGAGGGGAAGTATTACCCTACTTTATCTTTGGCTTTATTTGAATGTTGCGGGAGTGATCTTAATAAATCGGCTGTCATGAGTCAGGCGATTAGTGATGTTGATCGTGATGGTTTTTCTCGCATTAATTACAGTAAGCAATTGGATGCTTATCTTGTGATTCCTGCTTCGAATATTTTAAAGCGTACATTACCCACTTCGGCACTACGCGACAAACTGATTATTATCGGCTCGTCTTCTCTTAGCTTGTCTGATCGCGTTACAACGCCACTATATTATTCGGCAAGCGGTTTTTTGGTTCATGCTGAAGCTTTAACGACCTTGCTTGATGTACAGGAAGGGAAGTCTATTACACGTTGGCCCGGTGCTTGGATTGCCACTTTGTATGTTTTCTTTATTGCGGTAGTAACGACTTATACGTTCCCTCGGTTTTCTGCTTTATTTAATACGTTGCTTTTATTGGTTGCTGCATTATGTTGGATTGTTATTGCTAACCCGCTATCGCTTCATGACCCCGAGTTTTCTCCAAATGCGCCACTCTTTAGTCTATTTATCTTGCTGTCGATTGCGATCCCATTTGGCTGGTCTAGATCGCAGCGACGTTCACGTCGACTACTTGGAACCTTGGAACAATATGTCGCGCAATCTGTAGTAAATGAACTTTTACGTAGTGATTTAAAAGATCCTTTGGAAGCACGTACACTCACCATCACGACACTCATTGCTGATATGGAGGCTTACACGACGCAAGTAAGCCAACTATCTATTGCTGAATCAGCTCAATTGACGAGAGATTTTTTAGAGTGCTTAACCGAGCCAGTGTTAAATAACGGCGGTACTTTAGATAAATATACGGGCGATGGCTTGGTCGCATTTTGGGGCGCACCATTGGCAATTGAGGGACATGCTGACTTGGCGATTACGGCGGCTATTCAAATGGTTAAAAATGTTGAGGCTTTTAGCCGCCAGCGTCAAAGTCAAGGTTTGCCGCCTATGCGGGTGAGAATTGGTATTGAAAGTGGCGTTGCCATTGCTGGTGATTTTGGTAGTTCTATGCGTAGTATTTATACCGCAGTGGGCGACAGTGTGAATGTGGCATCTCGACTTGAGGATACTGCGCGCCATTACCCATACGATATTATTATCGGACAAGGGGCAGTTGAATTGTCCACTGCACACGTGTTTATTTCTTTGGGCGAACGGATGTTAAGAGGAAAAGAACATGCCACCCCCATTTATACGGTATCTGTGAATTAATGAATGAATTTCGATTTTAATTTTTTTAAGCCATTGTTAATTTCTACGCTCTGCCTATGTGTGCAGGCGCCTAGTTTTGCGCTTGCTCAAGCTGGCGAAGTTGCTGAAGTTGCAGATGGTGGCGTTGCATATGCACCTCCAGAACCCATTAATGCCCAAAGAGCAGCGGATCTGTATTTGGAAGCATTAAAAGCAATGAATGAAAAACGTCATGCTGATGCTAAGGCCTTACTTGAGAAGTTGATTCAAGACCAGCCTCAGCATGCTGGCGCATTACTTGATCTGGCGATCATGCAATGTTCCTTAGGTAATAAAGTAGAAGCAGAGCGTCTCTTTTCTTTTTTAATTGAGCGCTTTGCACCACCCCAATCTATTCTTGAAATTATAGAGATTCATAGAAAGACCGGTTGCGTTATTACAGCACCAGATGCAAGAGTGAGTTTAGTTGTTGACAGAGGTTATGATTCAAATGCCAATCAGGGGGCAAGTAATTCTATTTTTACGATCGATGATTTTGGCACACCTGTTAATCTTACTTTGTTGCCAGAATATCTTCCAAAGCCAGACCATTATTTAAGCGCATCACTTGATTTATCTAGGGATGTTGGTCGTTATGATGGCAACATGTTTTTGCAGTTACGTGCACGCCAATATGACACACTGAATAATCTTAATTCTGTTGGTTTAGCAGCTGGCATTGAAAACCAGTTTAGGCTCAAGGATTGGACTGTACAACCTACTGTCAGTGTTAGCGCTATGACGTTAGAGAATCGCTTGTATCAAAAACAAGTGGCGTTGCGATTAAAATTAACAGCACCAGATAAGCCTGATGATTGGATGAAATATAGTATTGTTGGCGCATCTTCGAGATTGATCTATCCAACCATTAGTAATTATGATGGCAACACTTTTGAATTACGAGGAATTGCATCGAAACTTTCTGATCACTATTTTTTTAATATGAGCGCAGCAATGATGCACGATATTGGAAATGATAAACGTCTTGGCGGCAATCGGCGGGGATGGTCAGTCAGTAGCTTTTTACGAAGCTCTTTGCCCGTTAAGATTTTTGAAAAGCCTTTAATTGCAGAATTTGGTTGGCAACGTGCTAATTGGCAAAGTCAAAAAATTTATTTACCCGGTTTGATCGACGTCAAAAAGCATCAAGTTAACAGCATACTGAGAACCAGTGTAGGTCTACCTGTTTTTGATCATAGCATCATACAAATTGAATATAGACGCGTTCTTAATCGTGAAAATATTTCATTCTTAAGCTTTGAAAGTAATCAAATTCAATTAAGCTGGCAGTGGCAACAATGAGTGCAATAATGTTTCCAGATTTTATTGCTTATTTGTTTTCGATGAGTTTGTTTGCTTTGGTAGTTGGTTGTTTATTACCAGCAAATTGGCTTCCACCGTTGCCAAACGATAAGTATTTGCATTTTTTTGCTTATGCGATATTAAGCCTATTTGCCTTCTTTTTAACAAAGTCGATAGCTGAGCTTTTATGGTGGCAAGTGAGCTTGATGCTGGTTGGTGTGTTAATCGAAGGTGTGCAACACTTTGTTCCTGGTAGACAGTTTTGCTGGCGCGATATTTTGGCAAACTTTGCAGGTATTGCGACGGTGGGAATTGGCTCTTTACTTTGTTATATGTAACCTCTAGCCTGCTGCCTTAGAAAATTTAATACGATTACATAGTTACCCGTAATTACTTTTTACACTCATATACAAAACAGAAATTAGTTCCGATAAAAATGACGACCTCTGAAGATGCAGTTTCTATTACATTAAACAACTCNNTACCGGGCCGTGCAGCTAAGGATGACTCTCATCCAGAGCTATTGAATATTGACGTTCCTCAACAAGCTAAAGTAGCTCCAAAAATAACGACATTTTCAATACGCCTGCGTAATATCCCTTTGTTTCGTGATTTGTCTGATGAGGATATGAAATTAGTGAAGGCTAATTTTCGCGTGAAACTATTTAATAAGCGAGATGTAGTTTTACAAAGCNNAGGCCTTGGAGATAATTTACTGTTCTTATTATCTGGTCAACTACAAGTTGTTAATGTAACCGAAGATGGTCGTGCTGTTGGCTTACGAATATTAAAAGAAGGTGACTTCTTCGGTGAGATTGCATTGATTAATGGGTCTACCCGCTCCGCATCAGTGGTCGCTTTAAGTAACGTGCTAGTTGCCTTCTTGCCGGCAACAATTTCAATGCAGTTATTTACGAACTCACCTTCCGTTGCCAATAAAATGCTACGGCATCTAGCTGAAAAAATTCAGCGAGACTCGGAGTTCCGTGCGCTTTTGAGCATCAACAATACCTCACGCCGGATTTATGTCTTTATCGACTTATTTAAAACGGTCGCACCTGGCAACTTAGAGGTCATCGAAAACCTTCCAACACATCAAGACATTGCAATGATGATTAATACCAGTCGCGAAACCGTAACGCGAGCGCTACTTTATTTGGTACAACAGGGAATCGTTGAAAAAGATTTACATCGTTTGATCATTAGAAAGCCTGAAGAACTCAGGATGCTTGCCTTCAAACAGCCCAGTTGATTAATCCAATTCCGTGCTCTTTAACTCATTTATTTTTCTTGGGGTGTTTTTACCATTCACCCTAGTCGCTTGGTTCTTATTAAAGCACCTGTGGGGCATACGTGTCGCACTTGCAGGCTTAATATTGGCCTCCTTCGCATTTTATGCCACTTGGAAAGTCTCTTTTCTTTTTGTCCTACTTGGATCAATCAGTGTTAATTTCTGGTTAGCGCAACAGATACTTACATCGCGTAAGCAAAATCAATTCAGCAAAGCCAAGTCATGGTTAATCGCTGGCTTAACGTTCAATCTTCTCGTCCTGTTTTACTTTAAGTACGCCCATTTTGTTGCGTCCAACATTTATGGACTATTTGATTTAGCCACACCATTTCCACCTATTCTTTTGCCTCTAGCAATCTCGTTTGTTACGTTCCAGAAAATTGCCTATTTGGTTGATTGCTACAAAGGCGAAGTAAATAATCATGACTTACTCGATTATCTCTTTTTCGTTTCCTTTTTTCCGCAACTGATCGCGGGGCCTATCGTCCATCATCGCCCTTTGATTTCACAAGTTTCGATACTACATAACCCATTATTACGTGATACTCGTGCGTTTTCAGCTGGGATTGCTTTCTTTACGATTGGTTTATTTAAGAAGGTCGTGTTAGCAGATAGCTTGGCGGTGTTTGCAAATAGCGCATTTAAGCTTTCGACAGAAGGTGCTCTGGCGATCACTCAGGCATGGCAAGGAATGTTGGCCTATTCCTTACAACTTTACTTTGATTTTTCTGGCTATTCCGATATGGCTATCGGTTTAGCTTTGCTATTTGGCTTTAAACTGCCTCTCAATTTTTTATCGCCCTACAGAGCTGATTCCATCATTGAATTCTGGCGACGTTGGCATATTACGCTCTCAAATTTTTTACGCGATTATTTGTACATTCCCTTAGGTGGAAATCGTCATGGTAATACTGCTAGATATAGAAATCTGTTCTTAACGATGTTACTTGCCGGCCTATGGCATGGCGCAGCTTGGACTTTTGTTTTATGGGGAATGCTACATGGCTTATTATTGTTGGCCAATCACGCGTGGCGCAAGCTGGTTCCAAATCCAACCCAACTGTTAAAGCCATTTTTCATATTCTGCACCTTCACTTTTGTATGCTTCGCATGGGTGTTATTCCGCGCTACAGATCTTGCCAGTGCGCTGCATTTCTATGCGGCACTGTTTGATGA
>DLGN01000105.1:13649-15709 GCA_002482715.1 Oxalobacteraceae bacterium UBA7693 | reverse complement strand
CTAGCTTTTCACCATTACAAATAATCAGCACAACAAACATCATTGAACTCACTGAGTTATTTATCGCGACACGCCCCGAAACTGGCTGGCTCTGGATCTTATGCGGTCTATTCACCGTCATGTTTATGCCGAATACGGCGAACTTATTGCATTATGATCCGACACCAAATCAGACTTATCAACTCAAATCAAAATTGAGTTACCAATTATTGATAGGCATACTGAGTGGTGTGTGCCTTTGGCTCGCGATCAAGTGGATTGCCGTAAGGCCTGCAACCGAGTTTTTATATTTCAATTTCTAAGAACCATTATCTAAATAATTCTGGTCAGATAATCAAAACATAAATCGATGAAATTCTGGATTGGTTTTTTTACTTGCTTGATCACTTTGAGTCTTGTATGGATTCAAGGAGTAACTACGCAGCTGGGTACCCCAACGCCATCATCTCGTTGGGTATTTGATGCATACCAACTAAAGCTTAAAGCCGCAGAGCAGATCACTGGGCCTAAAGTTCTAGTGGTCGCGGGCTCAAATGCGATGTTCGGAATCGACTCGAAACAGCTCAGTGAATATTGGCAAAGACCGACGATCAATGTGGCAGTAAACGCTGGGCTTGGTTTGGACTATATCCTCGCACAAGCTCAAAAAGTTGCACGGCGTGGAGATATTCTGGTTTTGCCTCTAGAGTACGCGCTCTACCTTGATAACGGAGAGGCGAATTCTCAGATTATCGATTACGTAATTGGCAGAGACAGTGTCTATTGGAAAACGCTTACTTACGGCCAACGAACGCAATATATTGTCGGCATGGCGCCTGAACGCTGGATACAAGGCTTACGCAAACCAGCTGATTCCCCCGTCACCTCAGGGACCTATGGCGCGCATCATCTCAACGCGGTAGGTGATCAAACGTTCTCTGGTCGTGAACATCAGCAAGAACACGATCGTGCAGCAATCGCCGTTGCCGCATCGCCGAAGAAAGCTTGGAACTATGGTGAAAGAGCACTCCAAGAAAAAGGTGCCTGGGAAAGATTACGCCAATTTGCCGAATGGTCAAGGGAAAACCAGATATGCCTGATCGCGGTACCAACAGCTTTATTGTTTCAAGAATCTTATAGAAGCTCAAGCATAGAGCAGCATTTCTATGAATCATTACCAGATCGTGTTCGTCAGTTAGGGATCTCCTATGTCGGACAACCCTATGATTTCATGTACCCTGCGAATCATTTTTTCGATACCGATCACCACCTGCTAGACTGGGCCAGAACAATACATACGAGAAAACTGATAGCGCTACTTGAGGCCTCTCCGATGTGTTGGTCAAAATAGAAATCGGGATTAGAAAGGCCATGAAGTCTTAGACAACGGAACGTGACCGAAATCAATTCAAATGAAAAGTCGTATAGTTTCTGTATAAATTTATATTAAGGTTTGTACAAGAGCTGATACGGATATTCTACTTAACCATCGTAGTAGCGATATATACTATCGCCTTCGCTTTTGATTGGTTCAAAAATGTGATGTAAGTGGTATGGGACTTTGACGAAAAAAACACATTTCGAATGCACTTAGGACACAGATCATAAAAAGTGGCGCTGAAATAATTACACATTTCAACTATACAAGAACTAAAAACTAAACAAGGCAAGCTCGCTTACGCTAAAGATGTGGCGCTCGTTACTAGCTAGCCTATAAGTATTAATTAATTTTGAAGGTATTCAATGATTTTACAGCCAGTTATTTTGTCTGGGGGCTCAGGAACACGTTTATGGCCGCTTTCCCGTGAGAAGCACCCCAAGCAATTGCTCGCACTTGATGGTAACGAATCTATGCTACAGGCCACTGCACGTCGTGTGAATGACGTTTGTGGCTCCTTGACCGTGGCTCAACGATTGATCATCTTATGTAATGAAGAATATCGATTCATCACTGCAGAGCAATTACGCGACATCGGCTTGCATAATCAAACCTTATTGTTAGAACCAGTCGGCAAAAATACTGCACCAGCTTTAACGCTCGCCGCGATCTCTGCGGTCAAAGAACAAAACGATGCCATTTT
>DLGN01000105.1:0-13638 GCA_002482715.1 Oxalobacteraceae bacterium UBA7693 | reverse complement strand
CGACCATGTCATCGCCGACAAAATTGCGTTTCAGGCAGCTGTTGAAGCTGGATTAAATCAAGCGCAACTTGGGGCAATCATCACATTTGGCATTAAAGCACACCGACCTGAAACTGGTTACGGTTATATCAGGATGGGGCAAGCCATCACTGAGAATGATATTTATGCGATTGATGGATTTGTAGAGAAGCCAGATATGGCAACTGCGCAGACTTATGTCGATTCCGGCCAATACTTATGGAATAGCGGTATTTTTATGATGCGCGCTAGTGTCTGGTTACGCGCAATTCAGCACTTTAATCCGACCATGTACACCGCCTGTCAACAATCGATTGCCAATGCGAAATCAGACTGCGATTTTGTACGCATCACCAAAGAAGATTTTTCACTATGCCCTTCCGATTCGATTGATTATGCAGTCATGGAAAAACTGAATACTTCACCGGAGCTAGGTATTCAAGCCTGCGTGATACCTTTAGATGTTGGGTGGTCAGATGTCGGGGCTTGGGATGCCGTATGGGAAGTTTCAGAGAAAGATGCCCAGGGTAATTTTGCTCGTGGTGATGTCATGTTGGAAAATTCAAAAAATTGTCTGGCAATGGCAGATAGCCGCTTGTTGGTCTGCCTTGGAATGGAAGACGCAATTGTCATTGAAACCGCTGATGCTGTATTGGTGACAAATAAAGCGAATACTTCAGGCATGAAGCAGGTAATTACACGATTAAAAGAAGCACAGTACAAGCAAACCGATAACCATAGAAAAGTTTATCGCCCTTGGGGACATTATGATTCCGTTGATAGCGGTGAGCACTTTCAGGTGAAACGGATTGTCGTTAAACCTGGTGGCCGCCTATCGATGCAATTACACAACCATCGTGCCGAACATTGGGTGATCGTTTCTGGAATCGCTACCGTAACACGTGGAGATGAAGTGATGACCTTACATCCCAATGAATCCACCTTTATCCCGCTTGGTGTGAAACATCGCCTCGAAAATCTGGGCACAACGGATCTTGAAGTAATCGAAGTACAATCAGGCGCCTACTTGGGTGAAGATGACATCGTTCGATTCGGTGATATTTATGGTCGTACTGGTGCCTGAGTACATCTGGACAAAAGGTAAGCGCAATTGAAAGCATTTCTACTCTCGATCTGGCGCTTTCGCCATTTCATTCAATCCTCTATTAAAGCGGAATTTCTTGGCCGTTTTGCGCGAAGTAAGCTAGGTGCCTTGTGGATGATTCTTAATCCACTGGCGCAAGCTGCGATTTTTGCGATCGTGCTTTCAGAGATACTTGCTGCCAAATTACCTCATGTCGAAAGTAAGTCTGCCTATGCGATTTATCTGATGGCTGGAACTGCAGCTTGGGGTTTGTTTGCAGAAATAGTGACTCGATGCACAACGGTATTTATCGATTACTCCAATACGCTAAAAAAGATTGCCTTCCCTCGTCTGTGTTTACCCTTGATCGTAGGGGGAAGCGCGCTGCTGAATCACTTGCTGTTACTGAGTTCTATTTTTGTCATATTCTTGTTTCTCGGGCATATGCCAACAGCCGCTTGGTTAAGTGTCATCGTCGGGATCGCGCTCATCATGCTGCTCGCATTTGGATTAGGTATCTTGCTAGGCTTACTAAATGTGTTTTCACGCGACGTGGGTCAAGTCATTACGATCGTCTTGCAATTGTGGTTTTGGTTAACTCCTGTGGTGTACACAAGAGAGACTTTGCCAAAACAATTCGCCCCTATTTTAGAATTAAATCCCATGGCAATGATTGTCCAAATTTATCAAGATGCACTGCTATTTGGGAAATTTCCAACTTGGTCAAATCTATTCGTGCCAGCACTCATTGCGACAGGTATTTTTATTTTTTCTTTCTGGATTTTCCGCCGTGCTAGCCCAGATCTGGTGGATGCACTATGACCCAATCGCTCCCTTATGTTTTACAAGTAAACGGCATCGGTAAATGCTACGCTAAGTATAGCGGCCTGCTCGCAAGGTTGTTGAGTTGGGCTGGTTTTCCAGTGAAGGCAAGCCAGGAATACTGGGCCAATAAAAATATTTCGTTCACCGTTGCGCCTGGTCAGGCGATTGCGATTATTGGGCAAAATGGTGCTGGCAAAAGTACTTTGCTCAAAATGATTACTGGCACTGTCCGACCCAGCACTGGAGACATTCAGTTTGTGGGTCGCATAAGTGCGATGCTTGAATTAGGGCTAGGATTCAATCCTGAATTTACAGGGCGCCAGAATGCCTATATGGCCGGTGGATTACTAGGCTATAGCGCGCAAGAGCTTGGGAACTTGATGGCAGGAATTGAGGAGTTTGCGGAGATCGGTGATTTCTTCGACCAGCCGCTACGCGTTTATTCGAGTGGCATGCAGGCACGATTGGCGTTTGCAGTTGCGACCGCAGTGCGCCCGGACGTATTAATCGTTGATGAAATTTTGTCAGTCGGCGATAGTTATTTTCAACACCGAAGCTTTGATCGAATCAAACAATTCAAAGACCAAGGTACCTCGATCATTCTGGTAACACATGGATTGGCCGATGTTCGTTCGCTCTGTGATCACGTTATTTTGCTTGAGAAAGGGCAAATTTTAAAACAAGGCAGTCCAGATGAGGTGGTCGATTTTTACAATGCATTCATTGCGCAAAAAGAAAGTGCGCAACTCAACATCTTGCAAAACCGCGATGAAAATGGATGGCTGAAAACAACATCAGGCGACAAACGCGCGGAAGTAACGAAACTTAGTCTACGAGATCAGCAAAGCGGTACAGAGCTTGCCATCGCCCAAGTCGGACAGATGGTAGAGTTAGTTTGCGAAGTCAAAGTCAATACACCAATTGAGCAGTTAGTGCTCGGTTTTATGCTGCGCGACAAACAAGGTGGCATTATTTGGGGTAGCAATACTTGGCATACGGATTTAGTCCTAAACCAGTTACAGTCAGGTGAAAATCTGGTGTATCGCTTGCCATTTAAATGCACACTCGGTGCGGGTTCATATTCGGTGACTACCGCCTTAACTCGTGGGCAATCACATCTTGATGAAAATTTTGAATGGCAAGATAACTTGTTGGTATTTGATGTGGTGAATGCGAATAAACCCGCTTTCATCGGCAGTACTTGGCTCGATACAGAATTTGCCGTATCACGCATTGGAAGTAAAACGAACAACTAACAACTACTTCTGCGTATCGCTTCGTGGATCATTTCACGAAGCTTCCAATTGGGCGAATTGATGAGATACGTCGATTGTAGTGATCGCTATATAATCAAAATTCGGTAACTGATCTAAGGTCTCAAAACGTCTTGATACAGTTGAACATACTTTTGAGCCATAACTTGAGCAGTAAACAAAGACTCAAAACGTTGCTCAGCCTGTTGTCCAAATTGTGCTGCAAGGGCAGGATTATCAAACAAGGTTCGCATAGCTTGACGCAATGCCGTTGGATCGCTTGGCGGCACCACTAGCCCAGTCTCGCCATCCAGATTAACGAATGATGTTCCTGTACCAATTTCACAAGAAATCATTGGTTTACCGTACATTGCGGCTTCTAGCAAGGTGATTCCAAAAGCTTCGGATCGTAAGTGCGAGGGAAACACCAAGCCATAACAAAGCATTAACAATGCGGCTTTATCAGTATCTGGCAACGCGCCCAAAAACTGCACATTCCTTAATCCAAGAATTTTTGCTTGCTCTTTTAATGCCCGCTCCTCTGGGCCATCGCCCAAAATCACAATAGGAATATCGGTGCCTGCAGCAGCCTCCAATAACACGTGTAAACCTTTGTAATAACGAAGCATACCGACAAATAAAAAGAACTTTTCCGGTAATTTTGCCTGCCATTGAGCGCATAAACCAAGGTCTGATTGCGGATAAATTTTCCGCTCAAGACCATAGGTAATCACTTCTGTTTTGTCGCGAAAACTGTTCAGAATTCCACTGCTTGCCATGTAATTTGGCGAGGTCGCAACGATCCTATCTACGTGCTGCAGAAACTTTCTTTTCAGCGGTTGATAAATTTTAAGTAGCTGCTTTTGTCGGACGATATCAGAGTGATAGGTAACAATACTTGGTTTCTTTATGCCACACAAAAAGTGTGCCAAATCCATAAAAGGCCAAGGAAAGTGATAATGAATAATATCCGCTTGGGCAGCCAACCGCTTAAATTTGCTCAATGCGGCCCACGAGAAACCCGTTGATGCAATTTCAAAATTCAAAGGTGCGCGATATACACGATGCCCTTCGAATTCGATATCTAGCTGTTGTTTGTTACGAGTCAAAGTCAATACTTCGGCATTCACGCCAAGTTGAGTAGTCGCCGTCACCAATTGGCGAATAACCTGCTCTACGCCACCAAAACTATCTGGATAATAAGTACGATAAAAATGCAACACTTTCATTCTTATCTCACTTTCTGCTCGCGGCGTAATACGCCGATACCGTTTGCTTCACACAAGCATCCCAGCTCAATTCACGGGCGCGTTGTAAACCGCGTTGAATTGCTATTTCTCGCCATGAGATGTCTTCTAGCGCCTGCAATAAACCATCACGAATCGCATTCACATCACCGGGCTCGACCAACATCGCTGCGCCACCTGCGACTTCTGGCATCGACGAACAATTGGCGGTTAATACGGGAACTCCGCTCGCCATTGCTTCGGCAATTGGTAAGCCAAAACCCTCATACCAAGACGGATAAGTAAATAAACGCGCACCAGCATAGAGGGCTGGTAAATCGCTTTGATTTACAAAGCCAAGATATTTCAGCCAGCCTTCTCGCATTGCGCGTTGCATGTCTTCATGAATCTCTTCGCTTTGCCAACCACCGCCGCCAGCCAATACTAAAGGCCATCTTTCACGAACAGCATTTGGCAAGCAACGATACGCAGCAAGCAAGTTCAATAAATTCTTACGCGGCTCAATCGAAGAAACAAAAAAGCTATATGCATTGTGCGTTAAACCAAAGCGCGATAATACCGGAAGCAATTGCTCTGGTGATCTCGGATGATAAACCTGGTCAACACCAAGCAAGGTTACTTGCACTCGTTCTGCTGGGATTTTGAACTTTTCCAGGATATCCATACGGGTAGATTCAGAAATCGCCAAAATAACGCTAGCTCGCTCAATCGCTTCCGGTACTGCGATGTGCATGCGCTCAACGCGCGCTCGCGGGTGCCACTGAGGATAGCGATAAACTGATAAATCATGAATAGTGACAGCGCAAGGCAAATGCGTCTTTGGTACAAAGTAATTGGGACCATGAAAAATACCATTTTCCATACGCGCCAAACTCTTACTTGCTAATAAAGGCATCAACTTACTATACGCTTGCGCAACGAGAGGGACTTGCCCAAATCGTTTTCGGACATTATTGGGAATTTGTTCTAAACGTTTACGCAAACGTCCTTTGAAATTCATTGCTGACTCAGCAGAAAAGCTAGCAGCCGCAGATTCTTCAGATACGGCGTGTTCCATGTCGGGATCAGGCAAACTAACCCATCGACCATCTGACAAATAACGAACAACGTCAATTCCGGGTTGCTGTGGCAGTCGACTGGCTAACTCCCAAGCATAACGACCAATTCCCGCCAATGGCGGACGAATCGCATCTATCGATAACACCACATTCAATTAAATACCTCTGCCGCCCCAACCCGCTGTGCTTGCCCTGTCGACGTAGTCGTTGCAGCCGTCAACATCCAGCTCAAAGTATCACGTAGAGTGTAGGCGGGTAACTCACCAATCAGGCTTTGTAATTTTGTCGCATCTCCAGCCAAAGTACGCACTTCATTGGCCCGAACAAAAGCGGGATTAGAGCGCACTTCAATAACATGTCCGGTAATTGATTCGGCGAGCGCAATCACTTCGCGTAATGAATAAGGTTTACCATTGCAAATATTAATCGTCTCACCATGTGGATTCAATTTGAGTAATTCAGCATAGGCATAGGCAACTGAACGGACATCAGAAAATTCACGCCAGACATCCAAATTACCTAATTCGATTAACGCAGCACGACGCTTAAAATGACTAACGATTTTAGGAATCAAGAAATTTTCTGCTTGGCCAACTCCGACATAATTAAACGGGCGTGTGATGAAGATCGGCAGCTTACCCATCCACAATCTGGCAACATGCTCCATCGCCATTTTACTAATCGCGTAATCATTAGCAGGCATTGCTTGTTCTAGTTCGGTGATCGTACCTGCGGTCGAGTTGCCGTAAATATTTGCACTACTTGCGACCAAAATTGATTTCGGCACTGTACTCAAACATGCTAAAGCATCTAACAGATTTCTAGTTCCCATAATGTTGATACGATAAACATCATCGGGATTATTGTGTCCAACAAAAGCAACTGCAGCTAAATGGGCAACGATCTCTGGTTGCACGCGATCAACCACGTCTTGTAGCGCCTGACGATCACACAAATCAACATGATAAACCCCTGCGCCTAGTGGTTCATCACCATAAGCGGTACCAAATACCTGATAACCACGCGCCGTCAATTCACTTGCCAAATAGGCGCCAGTGAATCCTCTCAAGCCAGTAATCAGCGCTCGTGGGCGCGTAATCTTAGTAAGATTTCCCATTAATATTTCGCTCAATATCGGCAGTTACCATCATCTGGCATAGCTGCTCTAAAGTAGTGCTCGGTTCCCAGCCCAAAACATCTTTTGCTTTTTGCGGATTGCCAATTAATAATTCAACCTCAGCAGGACGATAAAATTTGGGATTTACTTTCACCAGAATTTTCTTCGTCTCAGCACATCTTGCAATTTCTTGCTCAGCGACACCTTCCCACTGTAACTGGATATTCGCAGCTTTAAAAGCCATCGTCACAAAGTCTCTTACCGTTTCGGTACGATTTGTTGCTAAAACAAAGGTGTCTGGCTCATCTGCTTGCAACATGCGCCACATACCTTCTACATATTCTTTGGCGAAGCCCCAATCCCGCTTGGCATCCATATTGCCGAGTTCGAGGCAATCTAACTGTCCTAATTTAATTTTAGCAACTGAATCAGTAATCTTGCGGGTAACAAACTCTCGCCCACGTAAAGGTGACTCGTGATTAAACAGAATACCGCTACAAGCGAAAATTCCATATGATTCACGGTAATTAATCGTCATCCAATGTGCGTACAGCTTTGCAACTCCGTACGGGCTACGTGGATAAAATGGGGTTGATTCAATCTGAGGGACTGCTTGTACTTTGCCAAACATTTCTGAAGTTGAGGCTTGATAGAAGCGAATCTTAGGATTCACAACTCGAATCGCTTCCAATAAATTCAAGGCGCCTAATCCTGTAATTTCAGTCGTGGTAACTGGCTGCTCAAAAGAAACACCAACGAAGCTCTGCGCCGCCAGATTGTAGACTTCGACAACTTCTGTTGATTGGATTAAACGAATACTCGAAGACAGATCGGTCAAGTCATATTCAACCAAGTGCAAATTTGGATGGTTTTGAATGCCTAATTCTTCTATTCGCCAAAAGTTAACTGAGCTCGTCCGCCGATAGGTGCCATAGACTTGATATCCTTTTTCCAACAATAGTTGAGCTAAATAGGCTCCGTCTTGTCCTGTAATACCTGTAACTAACGCTCTTTTGTTCATGTACAAACCTTGCTCTCAAGCAAATAAAAATATTAAGTTTATGTCAGAAAAATATGTTTCAAAAAAAACATCTATTATTTAAATCTGAACTAACCAGTATACCTGCTATCAGCCATCAATATCAGGAAAAATGTCGGTTGAATGTCAGACAATTGTCAGGTAAATCCAGCTTTTCAGGAACAAAGCCCCGTCAAACCTCACAAAATCGTCGTTTCTCCACTAGTACCTAAAGTAGCCCAAGGCCGAAATATGTGCGCATAATATTTTTAGTGCAAGATGACTAAAACTAAACACAAACAATTTATTCAATGCAAAGCTGCAGGAGTGTAAGTGCACCAAGCGCTAACTCCAGCACGCAATTTAACGCACCATTGCAAATTAAATTGCTCCGTATTTTTCGCGATAAGCTGCCACTGCGTCTTTATATTGAACTAATGCTGGTGCCGCTTCGGCATGCGACAAGCATTCAAACAGGTCGTTTAAACTGGCAATCGCCACTACGGGGATATCGAAATTTTTGCTAATTTCCTGCACCGCCGATAAAACAGAAAGATTATCGTCACTGCCTGCGCGCTTCATTCTGTCCAGAGCAATCAATACGGCGCAAGGCGTTGCGCCAGCTGCTCGAATCATTTCAACTGATTCTCTAACCGAAGTCCCCGCAGAAATGACATCATCTACTATCACCACACGGCCTTGTAATTTCGCACCAACAATAGAACCACCTTCACCATGGTCCTTCGCCTCTTTGCGGTTATAGGCAAATGGAACATTTCGCCCCTTAGCCGCAAGTGCAATCGCGGTCGCTGATGCTAAGGTAATTCCTTTATAAGCTGGGCCAAACAACATATCAAACGCGATACCTGAATCAAGTAAGGTTTGCGCATAGAAATCCGCCACACGTCCTAGGTTTTCACCGTTATTAAATAAACCTGCGTTAAAAAAATAAGGAGATTTGCGTCCTGCCTTGGTAATAAATTCACCAAATCGAATCACTTCAGCATCTACCGCAAAGTGGATAAATTCTTGTTTTAAATTTTTCATTATTAACTTTCAAGTTTTATATAAATTAATTGAATCATAGAATCGGCCTGGCAACCTGCATACAATCTTCATCCTTACTCGTTTTGCAGCACATCAATCAAATTCAACAGTCGATTCGACAACCATGGCCATTGCCGTGACTGCGCCCAAGCACGCGCTTGTGAAATTTGTTTTTGCTGCAAATCGCGATCACTCAAAATTGCATGAATTCCTGCGGCTAATTCTGCGGGCAATACACCTGGCAATCGATACACCGCATCACCAACGTCATCAAAGATAGAAAGCGGGGTGACCGCAACAGGTGCACCCGAAGCGATTCCCATACGTACAGCAGCACTGGAAGACTCTTGTGTTTGTTGGTAAGGGTAGACAATTAAATCAGCGACTTGCAGGGTCGAAACACATTCTTCGTCAGGCAAATAATCCGTCAATACCGTAACGTCATGCGAGATACCAAGTTGCTGTATCAGTGCACGACAATTATCAAGTTCTTGCTTTGATTCTGGAACTGGATACAAGGCATTTAACAACAACAAATGCAAACTGGGATCTCGCTTGCGTAATTGAGCGAATGCTTGAATCAGCTGAGGCAAACCCTTGTGGGGTAACAAGAATCCATAGGATGCCACTATCTTCTTCGACTCTGAAATGCCTAAGCGCATCTTAGTAGGTGAGGTATTTTTTATTGGCGTCGGTAGTAAGCCTTGCGGAAATAAAGTGACATTATCGATCAGGCCAAAATCTTTAAAACGATTTAAGTCTGCAACACCATGAACATACAAGCGCGTAGCCTTTGATAACGCAGCTGCAATACTCGATAATGAAAAGGTTTGATCTGGACGAACCAAATCAGCCGTCGCATGGAAGAAGCAATGCACATCGATTTGCTGGGCTTCCAGATTCTCAATTAACTTTGCCAACTCGCTTAAAGTAAAGAAACCAAAATTGTATTGAATCACCACCACGCCAATTCCTGCTGCCACAATATCTGCGTAGAGCTGATCCAAATTATGATCAAATCCCATGCACCAATTACGCACAACATTATCGCCGTCGGGCTCGGTACGTTCATCGCCCTGATCCGCGTATATTGTCAGACGATCCTTAGGAATTCTGTCAGACAGAAAAGCAGAATACGCTGAGATCCCACAACGCTTATGCCAACTACTAATCCAAGCGATTTTCGACTCGTGACGTAATAATGGTTGTTGTTCGAGTTCTTCGATCGCTTGAATACTATTTTCCGCAGTCTTTGCCCAGGTAAAGTCTCGCATGATTCTTTGTCGTGCAATATCAGTCTTAATCCGACGCTGCGCTTCAGGCAGAGAATAAACCTCTCGCAGCAAATGCGCTAAATGACTTGCCTTTGGATTCGCCCAAACAGAATGCATTGCTCCCAAATGCGTCTTCGATTTTTCGAAATCGAAATCGCATAACCATGCAGACTGTGCATCGCAAAAATCAGTTTGGCCACCAAAAGCCGTCGTAATTACAGGCAAATCAAATAACATTGCCTCGGCAATTGGCAGACCAAACCCTTCCCCTCGTGTGGGCGCAACAAAAACATCACACGCCTGATACCAACCGGCTAATTCCTCATCCGTACAATCTCGATTAATGACAACAACATGTGGAAAATCAGAATCATTTGCACGTAAATTTTCTAACTGTTGTTGAATGTCGTTATGTGGATTTGGAAAAGTTTTGATAAGTAAACTAACATCATCTTGAGCGCGAAAAGCCTGCGCATAAGCCTGCAACAAAACATCAACACCTTTGCGTGGGAAACAAGAAGATATATGCAAGAAAGAAAATGTCTTCAACTTTTCAGTCGGCGCGATTGGCTTTACGTTGAGCAAATGATCAGCGCCGCCACCAATGACTTTTACAGGAACAGTTACTCCATTATCGATCAGCGCTTTCTTTACAAAATGGGTATGTGCTAACACGATGTCCAGTTTGCGGTTAAAACCCTGTGCGAATTCAATCGGATAACCAGTCTCTTCCCAGCCATAACAATGAATCGCACGCACTCGCGCACGCATATCATCAAGATAAGGTGGATAACAATAACGCAGCGCAACGTCTGGTGCTGCTAATGTGCTTGGAGTATCAACCACCATGTCAGCGACATCTGGATTGAGCTTTAAGAATTCTGGTTTGATCTCAATAGCTTGTCCTGCATCCAGACTGCGCATGCGCACTGATTTGCCCTGCGCTTGTAATGCCCGCGCAAAAGCACGGTTAACAATCGCCAAACTATAACTTGAATCAATTGGCCCTTCTACCTGCCAATATGTTTTAGCGCTGCCAACAGATGAATCGCGCACCGCTTTTATCTCTAAATCTAATCCAAGACTGATCAAATAATCGGATAATGAAGCTTTCAGATTTTCGACTTCAAAGCGTGCCAGATTACGTCGTTGCCCTGCAATAATACGGCGCTTTAACGCGGGTTCGGTCAACACCATTTGCACCAATGCAGCCATCGCTTGAGGATCGAAGTCCTTAAGCAACAAACCACCTTCCCCCATCGTTCCAGGTATGCCACTCGCGGCATGTGCCAATACTGGCACATCAAACACCATCGATTCAATCAAAGGCATTCCGAAGCCTTCATGCTGACTCATACACACAAACACATCGGCGGCGCGATAATATGCCAGCAAATCGGCTTGCGGAATCTTGCCGGTCAGCACAACATTTTGTGCTAAACCTAAGTCAACTATTTTCTCTTTTATTTGTGCTTCATATGCGCCACTTGTCGTCGCGCCAGCAAGGATCAGGCGCACTGGCTGATTGTAATTAGATTTTAAATCAGCAAGTACATCCAACAAAGCGAGTTGCTGTTTATTCTCACAAATTCGCCCGACAAATAATAAATTCACCACGCCTCTCAATGAGGAAAGTAACTCCGCGTTATATTTGTCGGCACGGATTTTATCGACATCAACTAGCAAAGGGATCGTTTTCAGATTTTTAAATTTTACTTGCTCAAGTTCGTCAGTATTAATAATAGAATCACCAATGCCGCCAATAAAGCTAGGCGCACAATCAATCAACTGTTGACGGCCCAATACGCTTTGTCTTCGTAGGTGCCCTTCTACTGGTAGAAACTGTTCTGGCGTAATATTGTGATACACGATCACTTTAGGAACATTTAAAGCGTCTAGCCAGTATTGATTTTCGTAGCCGAGACTATGATGAACCAGCAATACATAATTATTTTCTAGCGCGAGTTGCGTTAAATGCCTGATGTCTTGTCGTAATTCAGAGGGTATGTGCTCACAATAAATTTCTGAATTAAAACCTAAGCTACGCAGTAATTTTTGCGTGAATAACATTCCATTCGTAACCCCATCTCCGTTAAGGCAGTTTGGATGAAATTGGTGTATTGACTTAATTCCCATTGGACTTCCATGTGATAACGGCAAAATCTTGCGGGCCATAGAAGGCAGCGTTAAATTGTCTGGCTAACTCGGAATCTTCTGGGACTTTAAAATCATCTGGATATGGGTGCAATCGTAAAATGTCCGCTTTCGCAAACCCCCTTTGTTTTGCCATAAACTGTGCTACCGCCGGCACAACAGGATTCAAATGCGTTGGATCGAAATAGAAGTTAAAAGCGCCAACCGCTAGATTTTCTGGATTTGGAGACTCAAATATAATCAAACCATCTGGACGCAAAGCCCGCAGTGCTGCATCAAATAAACTTAACAATAATTTAAACGGCAAGTGTTCAATAATATGAAAGCCTGTAATAGCCGCCAAACTTGCCTCAGGTTGTTGACGTAAGTAGGCAATCGCATCGAGACAATAAGCGGTCAAGCCTTGTTCTTTACATGCGTCCACCATCGCGGAATTCATATCGATACCAACGGCCTGAATCGCATTCTGCTGCAACAAGCGCAGCCACTCTCCACGGCCACAACCAATATCAATCACTGTTGCGCTGGCATCGTTAGAAAAACGCATTAAGTACGGCAAGTAAACTGTCAGGCGCGCAGTGATATCTTCAAATGAGCCGCGAAAGTTATCTTCAAATTCGACATAAAATCTATCCATGCCTGGGACATCTTCATACTCCGCCTGATTGGACAATGCAGGGAGCAAACTTGCATGATTGGGAGAACTAGGTGTGAGCGAAGAGGCTACACTCAACTGTCTAACCTCTCTTAGTAGATTTGCGATACGACTATCACGTTCAAAATTACTACGGTTTTGTTGCTGATATTCAGACTCGATACGTTCAAGTCTGTTTGATGCCGAGGCATTCTGCAAACTAGTCAATTGCAACAATATTTGGGTCTGTTGCTCACCAAGTCGTGCTTCTACCTGCGATAATCGTTCGTTCAACACCTGTTGACTCAACATCATTTGCTCTTGCAATCGGAGGTTTTGCTCGCGAAGTACATCAAAATCCACAGCTATCTTGTGACGTATCGCATTCAACCTAAAAATCGAGGTTATCCAAATCAACCCACTTCCGACAACGGGAATCAAACCGATTCGATGACGCAAACTAAGTCCGGGTGAAAACACCGACTGAGATCGCTGAGGAGCAACTTTAGTTTGCGAGCTCTCAAGCACAGGAATCCCCTCCGCAGGGCATGTTACATCTTCATGCTGATTCGCTTTTGATTCCTCTTCGATTTCTTCCGCCTGCTGCACCGCAGTCTCGACGGGGACTGGAATACACTCTGATTCCGCACGTAATTTAACTACCTGAATTTTTTTACGTAATAGCTCTATATCTATTTCGGTATTATTTGGTTGCAGCATATCTATACGAGAGAAATTGGTGACAGCGCTATGTATTTCACGCAGATTTTTGAATGGGCTAGAGTATAAACGCAATTGACTGGTATGACCCGCTTTCAGCGCCAAAGGACTTGTACAAATTATTGAACTTAACAAGCAAATTTATTAACAAATCTTTGTTTCTTCGCATGAATACAAGAAAATACGCTA
>DLGN01000229.1:1481-6306 GCA_002482715.1 Oxalobacteraceae bacterium UBA7693 | reverse complement strand
GAAGGGCGCGTTTCAAGGCGCGATGGCTTCCATCAATCCTTATCTCAAAGCGGGGAAGTTCAAAAGTTTTAACGGTGATACTGAATTAGTTCCTGGAGTAAAAGCGCTTGCTGCACGTGGTCACACGCCGGGTCACAGCGTTTATCTGGTTGAAAGCAAGGGGCAAAAACTGATGCTCTGGGGCGATTTAATGCATGTCGCCGCAGTCCAATTTGAAAACCCAACGGTGACAATTTCTTTTGATAGCGACAGCAAAGCGGCAATGGCGCAACGACTGAAAGCCTACGCAGATGCTGCTAAACAAGGCTATATGGTAGGCGCGACACATCTGTCATTTCCCGGCTTGGGCTATCTGCGCAGCGAAGGCAAGGGCTATGCTTGGGTACCCGTCAATTACGTGCCAGTGAAATAATTCTAGCGATTGCAGTTTGGCATAGTAATTTCGTATTTCAAAAAATAGGAGCGACAGATATCATGCATATCTGTCGTTTTTTTTGTCGATACTGCGGCCAAACTTTTTTTGATTGTTTTCCATTCATGAATCTTGCTTCAAATATTTTAGCCAAAAATCCTCCCCTTATTCGTGAAATTCAAGAACAAGATAATACTGCAATCGCAAGTGTGATTCGTGCAGTTTTGATCGAAATGGAAGTGCCGAAAGTGGGTTCCGCTTATGCCGATCCTTCCTTAGACTACATGTACCAACATTATCAGCAAGATCAAGGTAAGTATTATGTTGCTGAGCTTAACGGTGAGATTGTTGCAGGTGGTGGTTTCGGCAGTTTGCCCGGCGCACCAGCTGACGTTTGCGAATTGCAGAAAATGTATTTGCTGTCGCAAACGCGCGGACTCGGCCTGGGGCAAAAGCTAATCGAACGTTGTATCGAAGATGCTAAGGCGATGGGATATGCTCAATGCTATTTAGAGACTTTGCCAAATATGTTGGCGGCGCAAAGTTTGTACAAAAAAATGGGATTTGTTTATATTGATCAACCGATGGGAAGCACCGGGCATAACGCTTGTCCAGTATGGATGCTGTTGAAGTTTTAATTCTAAGTTAGGGAAGCCTCAATTTAAATCTAGCGCCTTGGTGGTTCGACAGAATAATTTCACCCACGCGCCCATTATTTGTATGCAAGGCAACGATGCGATGAGCCAGACGCAGACCTAAGCCGGTGCCGCCCGCGCTCACTGGGACGTGCTCTATTTGCGTCTCTAACATCGTTGCTGGATAACCGTTGCCATCGTCTTGAATACAAATCTCAATATAGTCAGTTTGCGCAGTCACACTGATGATAATTTTTTTCTGCGCAAAACGTAAGGCATTTTGTAAAGCATTTGCCAATACCATTTGAATTAAGTTCGCATCATAAAACCAAAGCTCTGGCGCTTGCGCGAGTTGTATCTCAACCAAACGTCCGGCGGGCAGACGACTTGGATTTGCATAAACATTGACGATATCAGTAATCAACTCATGCGGATTTTGCGCTTCGATTTGCACGTGCAGATTATGGGTTTCAGAGCGATAAAAACACAGTAATTGCGTGAGCGTTTCTGATGAACGCAGCGCGAGATCCTGGTTTCTGACATCACCACGCGCTTCGGCTTCTGCCGCAAGTTGCGCGAGATTATTTTTGACATCATGAATATGTAAGGCAGCGATTTCGGAAAAGATGTCATGTGTTTTCATTCGCCGATTTCCTGTCGATATTTACCTTGAATCTTAATTTGAAAAGCATTAATTTCGGCGAGTTTGGGATACTGATCATTCTGTTTAACCACCGCATCTTGAAACTGCTTGGCGCGAATGAACTTGCTTGCATCAAAGCCATTGGTAAAGATGTCCATCAAAATTGACAGCGCAGCATTTGATAAAATCTGTAAATTATTCGGTAAGCGTAAAGCTGCTTCAGTCAACATGGTCGCCGCCTCGGCGTATTGGCCAGCACGGGCTTTTTGTACCGCATCGTTGTTAAGATTAATGACTTCTTTTACCGAACTTTCGATGAACTGTTTCGCAACGTCGGCACCGCCATGGTCTTTAAAAATAATACCGATGTCGTCTTGTAATTTACTTGAATCGGGATTGTTTTGTACCGCCGATTTGAGAATGCTGAACGCCAGGTCTTTTTTGTTTTGTGCTAGGCAAGCCTTTGCCAATGCTAGACTAGTTGCTTCGGTGGGAATGCTGCCATCATCGGTCAGCGCCAGCTCAAGGGCTTTTTCTGCGAGGTCTTTATTTCCTAATTTGCTTTGTGCCACGGCTTCATATGCGGCCAAAAATTTCATGTCGGCGGTTTCTTTAAAATGATCTTTTGCTTCTTTGATGACGCTGACAGCTCTTTCTAATTCGCCCGTTTCTGTTAGTGCATTTGTTAGTTTGGCATAATCTTTGGGATCTCGTAACGGAGAATTTTTGGTCTGTTTGACGACCACGCTGAGTGCTTTATCCACTTTGCTATAGTCGCCAGTTGACTCTGCCAGATTGGCGATAGAACGTTGGCGAGCAAGCGAGTGGGGCGCAATTTTGCAAGCGTTATCAAGCACATTTAAGGCTTTCTCTGCATCGCCAGATTCGCTGTGAATTTTTCCTAATAGATCATAAGCGGCGAGCAGACGTGGATTTTCTGTAATCAGACCTTCTAATAATTGACCAGCTTGTTCTCCATCGCCTTTGAACTTGAGTGCGCGCGCTAAACCTAATTTTGCCCACGGCATATCACGCATCTTCAAAGCATTTTGATAAAAGCTAATTGCAGCATCAGTTTGATGCAGCATTAACAGGGCATTACCCTTAATTCGCATTGCGTCAACAATATACTTATCTTTGCAGGCGATAATCTCATCGCAGGCTTTAATGATTTCTGGCCAAGCGCCTTTGTCTTGTAACTTATCGATTGCGGCAAGTCGTGCTTTACGTTCGAGCAAACGTTCGAGTCGTAGTTTTAGCGTTTCACCCGTGAATGGTTTGAGCAAATAATCATCTGGCATACATTCAGCTGCCGTGATCACGCTATTAAAACCTGTCTCTGCAGTGATCATGATGAATAAGGTGGCGCGACTAATGGCATTGTTCGTGCGCAGATATTCTAAAAATTGCTGACCGTCGGTCGCTTCGCCAAGATAGTAGTCACACAAAACAATATCGAAATTTTTTTGCTGAATTTGATTAAGCGCTTCTTTGACGTTCGAGGCCAAGCTTACGTTACTGACTCCTAGCGACTGAACTTGATTACGCATCGTGGTGCGCATATCGGGCATGTCATCGAGTATCAGAACCTTTTTGTCTGAAAAAGAAACTACCGGGGCTTGATTGGCTGTAGAGGTTAGCATTTTGCTTCGTTTCGCCTTTACTATCTAAATCGATTTACCGAAAATGGCATCGACAATTTTTCAATTAGAACTCGAACAAGATCCTTAATCATGCTGAAAACTAGCGTCATATCTGCGAGACATACTGGTCTGCATACTGCGTACGCGTTTTTATTAAAGTGTATTGAAGACATTAGCATATAAACTAAATAGGTCAAACTACAAGCATTATTTGTATGTTGGATGCATGTAGTAACTTCAGCCCAAATCAGTCTGCTGTTGGTTTAACTTGATAAATTGTTCAGTATCTTGTGCCATCAGAGGCCTACTAAATAAATAGCCTTGTAGTTCATCGCAACCTTGTTTTAATAGAAATTCTCGCTGTGCTTCCGTTTCCACACCCTCTGCAATCGTAATGAAACCAAGGCTATGCGCTAGTTGAATAATCGCACTAACAATCGCGCTATCATCGGCATCTGTAGCAATATCTCGGACGAAGGACTGATCAATTTTAAGCTTATAGATATTGAATTTTTTGAGATAACTGAGTGATGAATAACCCGTGCCAAAATCATCAATCGACATTCTGACGCCACGAGAATGAAGGTCGTCCATAATTCCTATCGCGTGCACTGGATCGCCCATGGCAACACCTTCGGTTAGCTCTAGTTCTAGATATTCAGGCGCAAGTTGGGCTTGCTCGAGAATGCTCGATACCAGACCTGGCAAATCAGGGTGTTTGAATTGAATTGCCGATAAATTGACTGCCATCACCATCGGTGGCAGCCCACTATCGAGCCAACGTTTGAGCTGATTGACCGCGGTGCGTATTACCCATGTGCCGATGGCGATGATTTGTCCGCTGTTTTCGGCTAGAGGGATAAATTCCGCTGGTGAAATCATACCGAGTTCAGGATGCTTCCAACGCAATAAGGCTTCAACACCAATCACACGATGATCTTTAATCGACAGTTGCGGCTGATACTGCAGATAGAATTCGTTTCTCTCTAAAGCTTGGTGCATCGCGTTCTCAAGTGCTAATACGCGTGCAGTACGTAGTTGCATATCATGGTTAAAGAAGCGGAAATCGTTACGCCCTTCATGCTTTGCGTTATACATCGCGATATCGGCATGCTGATAAAGGGTTTCGAAATCTTCACCATCACGTGGAAAGCTCGCGATCCCGATGGAAGCCGTCACTGTGAGATTGTGTTTTTCTAGGTGATAGGGTTTGGAAACTTTATTCAGTAGACGTTCGGCAATTCGACTCAGTTCCTGATCATCGCATTGATTGATGATGACCACGAACTCATCGCCACCCATTCGTGAGATGACGTTTTCCTTCAATAAATTATCGCGCAATCGACGGCTAATTTCTATGAGTAGCTCATCGCCGGTTCGGTGGCCTAAGGTATCGTTCACATTCTTAAAATGATCGATATCCAAAAATAACAAACCAAGTTGCGCCGTGTCTCTGTGCGCCTGAAGAATCGCGCTTTGTACGGTCTCTTGC
>DLGN01000229.1:0-1469 GCA_002482715.1 Oxalobacteraceae bacterium UBA7693 | reverse complement strand
TGCAGGTGGCGGTTCGGCAGACCTGTTAGTGAATCGAAGTAAATGAGCTGGCGTATTTTGCGTTCTGATTGAATTCGGCTAGTAATATCAACGATCGATGCCAAAATGTAGCGGCCTTCCTCCTTGAAGATGGGCGTTAAACCGATCTCTACACGGAATTCGTAGCCATCTCTATGTAGCGCAAATAATTGTTTTCCCTCGCCAACGCGTCGTTCGTTGGCCATTTTCATATACGATTGGAAATGTGAGGCATGCTGCGCGCGCAATCTGGCGGGAATTAATTCAGCAATTGATTTTCCAAGTAAGCTAGTATTGGCATAGCCAAATAATGAATCTGCCTCGGTATTCGTTAACACGATCGTACCGCTTTCGTCCGTCATAATCATCGCGTTAGGTGATGCTTGAAGCGCACTGCGGAATCGATCTTCCGCACGTTTAAACTCTGTCAGATCGGTATGTGAACCGACCAGACGTTGTATTCGACCTTTGTGATCGTATTCTTTTTCGCCGCGCGAAAGTATCCAATGATAGCTTCCATCTTTATGGCGAAGGCGAAATTCACTTTCGTAGATCTGCATCTGGTCAGACGCTAAAAAATCCTGGACCCGCTGCAAAGCTTGCGATTTGTCTTCTGGATGCAGCAGCGATTCCCAAGTATCGAAATTATTTTCCAGTTCCGCATCGGTATAGCCCAATTGCGCTTTCCATACGGGAGAATAAATTGCGTGGCCGTTTTGTATGTTCCAATCCCACAAACCGGTATTTGAGGCACGCACTGCCAATTCCAAATTTTGTTGTGCGACTTCTAGTTTCAAATACGGTTGTTCGATGGCTTCGACTACAACTGCACGATAGATGAAGTAGTAGCTAATGACTTTATAAATGTGACCGAGTACATTGTATGCACCCGTTAAAGTTGCATAAAGCGTGAAAAAGAATTCACTCATCGCCATCGTACAAACTGCCGCGAACAATAACGATGCCTTGAAAGACTGTGGTTGCCGCATCTTTATCCACAAAACAATGGCAGTGCCAATGTTCATCAAGATAAACACATACTCTAAGAATTTCTTTAATGGCGTTAAACCTTGGCCTGGTATAAACCAATTCGGAAATAAATCTTGGCGATAGACCACCAGCACAGTGAACAGAGCAGTGCTAGCGCAGGTTAGAGAAAACAGCACATATTGAAATTTCTTTGAGACGCTGGTCTCCCAAGGGCAGATGCTGACTAGTAACAAAGCCAAGGCAGCAAGAAAGCGCGCCGACAGCCAGAAATTCAGGTGCTTATCAGTATCGTTCTGGCTCAAGAACTCAGGCATGCCCGCGTACGACACCATATGCAAAGAATCTAGTACGCCAACAGCAAAAAACAAGCAGGCAAGCAAAGCCAAATTCTGTGTATTGCGCGATTGTCGATAATTCCAACCCACTGCAACAACCATCATGGCGACGGTAATTGACAAGGT
>DLGN01000132.1:4061-23308 GCA_002482715.1 Oxalobacteraceae bacterium UBA7693 | reverse complement strand
CATGACAAAGTTGTTGACCGATTAGCTGCCATGCCATTGCATCAGCAATGCCAGTGAACAAAACTTGATGTGAGTCCGTTAGTGGCTCGTCTGACTGGATGAACTCGATAATTTTTTTCTGAGCGCCGTTCATGCCCTCGTGCGAGGCTGTCAGGAATTTCTTTTGCAGTTCTGAATTCCCTTTAAAGCCTTTCCCCTTTAGCTCGACCCACACAGACTCTGAGCCTTTACACGCTAGCTGATACAGCTCGCGAGCTAAGTTCTCTACCTCTGGTCTGAGGCTTAAAGGGTGTAATGCAGCGCCGGGGACGTAAGGCTTTTTATTTTGCTTCTTATTGCGCATACAAGGTGACCTTTAAGACAAGTAGTAGATCGTCACTCTACTAAAGAAAGCAAACTTGGCAAGGTTGGTGATCTGCGATTTTCAGCCTCTGCATATTCGATCTGAGTTTTAACGCGTCTTCGATTGCGATTCGGTTGTGCGAACCACGACCTAAGAATTCGGCTGCCAATGCAAATGATCGGTACAAATTATTAATTCGGCACAGCCATTTCACCTAAACGGATTAATCACTTTAACGCCAGTGACCGCAAAATCATTACTGTTCCGGGTAACAACATCCAAGCCATGGATGAGCGCAATCGATGCAATTTGCTTGTCTATGGGATGCTGATTTTGCGATGCCATCAGCTTTCCCCATACCTGAGCACAGTCGTCATCAAACACCAAAATCCGATCTGCATATTCTTGAACAATCGTACTTAGCCAACGCTCTAAAACCTTCGCCTGTTCTGCATCGCCTCGATTTGAAATCTTCTCTATGCCAGCGCGAATTTCGCCTATCGTTTGAACAGACAAATAGACAGACTCAGGATCTACGTTTTTCCAAAACTCCCTGACGCCGACATTCGCTTTTGCGCCTTTGCGACGTTCACTGATGACGTTCGTATCGACTAAAAACACGTGAGTCCTTTTTAAACCGAACGGCAGTCAAAATCGGAATCAAAACCTACATTCGGCATGCTGGTCAGTACATCAACTAGCGAGCGCCGAGTAGGCCGCTGCAATGCCGCTCTTAAAATTTCGCGATGCTCCGCTTCAGCACTTCGCCCATTTGCCGCGCCACGCTGTTTTAACGCTAAAGCGATATCATCATCGATATTTCTTACTAATAGTTTCGTTGTCATCACACCCTCACTTATGTGCTTGCAATGCTAGCAGTTTAATCCGACAACGATAGCATTGCAAGCACATGCCAAGCAAGACTATTCAACCGTCACACTCTTAGCCAAATTCCTTGGCTTATCCACATCCGTCCCCCGCGCCAAAGCCGTGTGATACGCGAGCAATTGCAAAGGCACCGTATGCAGAATCGGTGACAGCATGCCGTAGTGTTCTGGCAAACGAATCACGTGTACGCCTTCGCTTGGGGTGATGCGCGAATCGGCGTCGGCGAAGACGTAAAGTTCACCGCCACGGGCGCGGACTTCTTGCATATTCGATTTGAGTTTTTCGATCAGCGTGTCGTTTGGTGCGACCGTGACTACTGGCATGTCTTTCGTCACTAAGGCTAATGGGCCGTGTTTGAGTTCGCCTGCTGGGTAGGCTTCAGCGTGGATGTAGGAAATCTCTTTTAGTTTTAATGCGCCTTCAAGTGCGATCGGGTAATGCAAACCCCGACCTAGGAATAAGGCATTTTCTTTGCGTGCGAATTCGTCTGCCCAGGCGATGATTTGTGGTTCCAATGCGAGCACTGCGGTGATCGCTACAGGTAAATGGCGCAATGCTTTGATGTGATCTTGTTCTTGTGTTTCGCTCAAACGACCTTTGCTTTGGGCGAGTGTGAGTGCTAACAAAAATAAGGCGGCTAGCTGGGTGGTGAATGCTTTGGTTGATGCGACGCCGACTTCAACGCCAGCACGTGTGATGTAGGCGAGCTCGCATTCGCGCACCATGGCGCTGGTCGAGACATTGCAGATTGTCAGGCTGTGCGACATGCCGAGTTCTCGTGCGTGTTTGAGTGCTGCCAAAGTATCTGCCGTTTCGCCGCTTTGTGAAATGGTGACGACTAGACTCTTAGGATTGGGCACGCTGTCGCGATAGCGATATTCACTCGCGATTTCTACGTTGACTGGAATTTTGGCGATGGACTCTATCCAATATTTCGCCGTCATCCCTGCGTAGTAACTAGTGCCGCAAGCGAGGATAAGTACATTGTCGATGTTTTGAAACACGCGATAGGCTTTGTCGCCAAATAGCTCAGGCATGATGTTGGTGATGCCTTCTAAAGTATCGCCTAGTGCGCGTGCTTGTTCGAAGATTTCTTTTTGCATGTAGTGGCGATACGGGCCTAGCTCGGCTGCGCCCGTATGGGCGTGCACTGTGCGCACTTCGCGCTCGACTTGTTTGCCGTTCACATCGGCGATCCACACGCGTTGCAATTGCAAATCGACGACGTCGCCTTCTTCTAAATAAATGATTTGATCGGTGGTGCCTGCCAATGCCATCGCATCGGATGCTAAAAAATTTTCGCCTTTACCAACGCCGACGATTAATGGTGAGCCTTGGCGCGCACCAACTACACGATGTGGTTCATCACGACAAAATACCGCAATTGCATACGCGCCAGTTAAGCGCTTAACGGCTTGTTGTACGGTTTCAAATAAATCACCGCTATATAAATGATCGACTAGGTGGGCGATGACTTCGGTGTCGGTTTGACTCTCGAATACATAGCCTGCTTGCGTGAGTTCTGCGCGTAGCTCTTCGTGGTTTTCGATAATGCCGTTATGCACGAGCGCGATGCGGGCGTTGTCACCATTGCGAGAAAAGTGCGGATGCGCATTCGCAGAGGAAGGCGCACCGTGAGTCGCCCAGCGTGTGTGCGCAATGCCTGTAAAACCCGCCAAGCCAGTTTGCTCAACCTGCGCTTGCAGTTCAGCCACACGTGAAGTGCTGCGTGAGCGCTGCAATTTGCCATCGACATGCAATGCCACGCCGCAGGAATCGTAGCCGCGGTATTCGAGGCGCTTGAGGCCTTCTAACAAGATAGGAGTGATATTACGTTGTGCTACTGCGCCGACGATGCCACACATAGAGACCTCTGCTGAAAGAATGAGTCAACACTGACTGAATACTATGCATCCTAAACCAGTCGAGTTGAAATTTTCTTTCAATATTTTAGATAAAATGTTTAAATAGATCACTAATAGCATAGCTTGACTTACAATTTCACAAATAAGGATTTCATGAAATTAAAAGTCATTTCTTTTATACCCACCGCAAACAAGTAAGTGAACCATGACCGATTTAGACGAGCTCGATAAACGCATATTACAAACACTGCAAATTGATGCCACGCTCAGCAATCAGGATTTAGCAGAAAAGGTGCATGCATCACCACCAACTTGCCTACGACGCGTGAATCGCTTAAGAAAAGAAGGCGTTATCGCGAAACAGGTCGCGATCCTTGATCCCGAAAAACTGGGCCTGGGTTTGACCGCGATTGTGGAGATCACATTGGATCATCAGGCTAGCGAGCATCAAATCGCTTTCGAACACATGATGGCAAAGGAAATCGCGGTACAACAATGTTACCGGGTTTCACCTGGCCCTGATTTTGTTGTGATTATCCAAGTTGCGGATATGGCGGCCTATCACGCACTGGCACATCGCTTGTTTGCAACGCAGTCGAATATTCGTAATGTGCGGAGCTTTTTCTCGATCAATCGCAGCAAGTTCGAAACCCAGATTGGCATTGCCTAACTTAACTTGGAAATATCTCGGCATCTGAGTTGAATAGATCGCGATAAATGAAATGATCCAAATCATTTATTCGTATCAAACACACCTCTCTGTGCGCGATGAAATTGATTGTCCAAGTCGAATTGGTATTATCACACCCGACAATTGTCACCAATAAAGCGGCGCAAAATGAGCGATACCCTTGCGGCAGCTCAGACCCTCACAATGCAGAGAATCCATTCCTCTGATAGAGATATGCGCTAGATCAATGTCATTGCATTTTTCTACTCTGTATTTTTAAATTTGGCCTTAAATCGCCTCCATTTTTTCATACACGAGAATATGCAAAAGTAAATTCACGTACTAAAAAAACAAATTTCAAGCACTCAAGCCCAAAAAATAGTTGCCTTAAAGCGACAAAATCCAACAAATTACCCGCAATATTTTCAAATATTTCTTGACGATGACAAGATATACAATTTATGAATGATTGACATTACTAATCAAAATTATATTTATATTTATCGCCTTGCTATGATTCTGCCTGTCGCAACGATGCATGAAACAAAACGCAAAGAAACGACAAATTTAATCACTTACAAAGGAAAAATCATGTTGAACGCATTCGTAGAAATCCAACTGGTAGTAACAATGATCGCTGTTGTAGCTGCATTCTCTTCTTACTTCCTCGACAATTCTTCTAACTAATTCTTATTGTGAGCAGTGACATATCACTGTGATTAATTAGTGTTTGAATTGTGTCAAATGAAGTAAATAAGTAGTTCAAAAATTTGTAGTAAGACAGTAGTCAGATAAGTTACATAGCAACAAATTAGCAGCAAACTAAAAGTAGTAAGCAGTAAGTAAGTAGTAAACGAAGTAATGTCACCGGCTGAGTAGAAACCCAGGTTGGATCGCTGGTGAGTAGTAAAAAAATAGACGCCTTTTTCATTCATGCTAATCAGCATCTTCCCCTTTATTCCGGGGTAAATGAAAGGCGTCTGTCTAGGGGGAAATTCTTCCCCCTGTTTTGTTTCTGGCCTTGCCAATCATCTCAGCAAGCACGATCAATTTCAAATCTGCAAACCCACAAACCTAATCCAACACAGGGATCAGGCCTGCAATACTTATCGAATTATTTTTTGATTTTCACTGGACGCTGCCAAGCATCAATCGTTACTTGTCTTGCGCGTGAAACCGTCAATTTTCCCGCTGGTGCATCTTTTGACAAAGTCGTACCTGCTCCCAAAGTTGCACCCTTGCCTACTGTTACCGGCGCAATCAATTGGCTATCACTACCAATAAAAGCATCGTCTTCAATCACGGTGCGGAATTTATTCACGCCATCATAATTACAAGTAATCGTCCCTGCACCAATATTGACTCGACTTCCAACGGTGGCATCACCGATATAGGCAAGATGATTTGCCTTACTGTGTGCAGCAATTTGGCTATTTTTCACTTCGACAAAATTACCGATATGCACATCCTCGGCCAATTCAGCCCCTGGTCTTAAACGAGCATAAGGACCAATTTGCCCTTTTGCGCCGACGACCGCATTTTCAATATGACAGAAGGGTTTGATATCCACGCCTTCACCAATCTTGGCGTTCTTGATCACGCAATGCGCCGCAATTTTTACACCATCAGCTAATTCCACATCGCCTTCAAACACACACCCGACATCAATCGTCACGTCACGACCACAGACTAACTTGCCACGCACATCAATCCGCGCAGGATCAAGTAAAGTCACGCCCTGCTCCAACAATTGATAGGCAATATTTTTTTGATGCAAACGCTCTAATTCCGCTAACTGCACTTTGCTGTTAACGCCTATGGTTTCCCAAATCGCTGCTGGCTGCGCCGATGTTACTTCAACCCCATCGGCGACTGCACTAGCAACGATATCCGTTAAGTAGTACTCACCTTGCGCATTTTGATTCGAAAGCTTTAACAACCACTGCTTAAGCGCTAAGGTCGGTGCAATCATGATGCCGGTATTGATCTCGGTCACAGCGCGTTCTTCAGCATTTGCATCTTTTTGTTCAACGATGCGGCGAATCTTGCCATCTTCGCGAATGATGCGCCCCAAGCCAGTCGGGTCACTCATCTGCGCCGTGAGTATCGCAAGTTTGTCTTTTCCCGCCGCATTCATAAGCGCTTGCAAACTAGCGGCGCGAGTCAATGGCACATCGCCATACAAAATTAATGTTGGGACAGCATCATCCAAATGCGGTATCGCCTGCGCCACTGCATGTCCTGTTCCTAATTGTGGCTCTTGTTTGGCAAAGCAAATATCGTCTGCCGCTACCGCTGATGGCACCTGATCGCCACCATGCCCGTATATCACGCAAATCTTTGCAGCGTGATCGGCATGCAACTGCCGCGCAGTATCAATTACGTGCTGCAACATCGGTTTGCCCGCAATGGGATGCAGTACTTTGGGTAAGTTAGATTGCATGCGTTTGCCCATGCCAGCAGCCAGAATCACGACATTCATATTATTTTGATAAACAAGAATCACGAAGCCATCAGTCTATCATGCGGATCTGCCTTGGAGCATGGAGGTGCCAGTGTCATAATCGTGCATTATCACGATTATTACTGCATCACGATGACGCCCGAACTCCGCAAAGAAGCCTCAGAACTGCAACTACACAAGCGAGGCATCCGCATCAATGTACAACTGCATGTCATTGAGGCCGATGAAGAAATCAGTCTGCGCAATGAGTCTGAATTAGCGCAACGCCTGATTGCCTTATGGGCGGTCAGCCAAGCTGCGATCAGCGGCAAATATGATGCACTTCATACGTACCTGAACCAACATAATTTAATGCCGATTCTGTCGGCAGAAGAGTCGAGCTTTTTGCACGACTATGCAAAAAACAGCAATCTGAACGACCATCGTATTGAGGTGTTTCGAGATCGCTTACATGCCTTCCACTTTCTGGCATGGTGCGCAGGGCTATTGGAGAAGATTGACCTCGGCAATAAACCCATTGCGATCGAGAAGATCCTGAATTACTTTCCTGCAATTAACTCACTCAACGATGTGCAAGCTGCGCCGATCAATTTTTCAATCAACGCCCACATCAAGCGCAGACGCAAAGATGTGATCATGGATTGGGCTGACTTGCTTTACCGCTTGCATTGGGCAGTTCGACACGCTCAACTCAACCAGAAAGCCAGTCCAGGGAATATTGATGCAATCATGGTCAAAGAATGGCATCAAGCAGTTAACTGGATGTGTAACTACGACGATGAGAATGATTGGGATAAAGTCAGCACGGAAACAACCGCTTAAGGGCGGCGATCTGGGAGCAAACAGGGAACCATATTCAACATCCCCGGTCTACAGGCTACAGGCACTTAAGTCACTTGCTTTGAGAGACTGATTCGCCAAATGAAGTAAGTGTTAATTCCACATGAAGTTCATAATAAGTCTGCCATAACGACGATAATTGATCCAAGTTTTTACCGGAAGCGCACATTTTTAAACCTGCTAACAGTGATACATCCATAAGGAAAACCATGAGACTCAAGAAAAGCAACCCATTACCGATCGCATTGCTTATTAGCGCACTGTTTGCGGGAACCGCATTTACCTCCAGCACATACGCCACACCACCTCAAGCCAAAGTATCAGCTGGACAAGCCTTAATCGAAAAAGCAAAAGCCATTCATAAACGCGTACTGACATTGGATACGCATGCGGATATTGACATCAATAACTTTGCTTTCTCACGCAATTACACGCAAGATTTGGAGAACCAAGTCACGCTGCCGAAGATGATCAGCGGTGGCTTAGATGCTGCCTTCTTCATCGTTTATACAGGTCAATCAACCGAAGCAGATGCGTTTGAGCCAGCTGGCTACAAGCGCGCCTACGACAGCGCCATCAATCTATTTGAAGGCATACACCGCATGACAACGGTCTTGGCGCCAAATCAAATCGAATTTGCGCGCAGCGTTGCAGATGTTAAACGGATTTATGCTAAGGGTAAAAAAGTGGCATTGATCGGGGTGGAGAATGCTTACCCGCTCGGCGATGAAAAATTTGCGCTGAGACGCGTCAAGCAATTCCACGATCGTGGCGCGCGCTACATGTCTTTAGCGCATCAAGGACATAGCCAACTGTCTGATTCCAATACTGGCGAGGCAATCGGTTGGAAATGGAACGGTTTGTCACCACTGGGTAAGCAAGTGATCGCTGAAATGAACAAATGGGGCATCATGGTCGATGTATCGCACCCATCCAAAGAATCCATGATGCAGACACTGGCAATTACTAAAGCGCCTATCATTGCTTCGCACTCTTCCGTGCGTGCTTTGTGCGATGTCAGTCGCAACATGGATGACGAACAATTGTTAGCGCTGAAAGCAAATAATGGCGTGATTCAAATCGTTGGCTTTAACAGCTATTTAAAAACCGATTCAGCTGAACGTCGTGCGGCGTTGCAAGTGCTGCGAGACGAATTTAAAGTTCCTGGTAATGTCTCCGTCGTTGGTGTACGTCGCGGCCCAGTAGGCGGCATCAGCGAAGAACAACGTGAAGCCCTACTCAAGCGTTTGAACGAAGTGGATGCGAAATTCCCACCGCCGACTCGCGCGAATGTACAAGATCTGGTGAATCACATCGATTACGCGGTCAAAAAAATCGGCATTGAACACGTCGGCATTTCTTCTGACTTCGACGGTGGTGGCGGTATCGATGGCTGGAATCATGCTGGCGAAACTTTTAACGTGACTTTGGAACTAGTACGTCGCGGCTACACGGAAGAACAAATTGCCAAACTCTGGAGCGGAAATTTGTTGCGTGTGATGGGCGATGTTGAAAAAGTCGCGAAAGAATTGCAAGCGCAGAAGTAGAAACCGTTTAGTCTCAAACTCATAGGCGTTAACCAATTCAAAATTAATCTAAACCGCATGAGCACTAGGTTCCCGCCCCTTCAAGGGGAAGGAGTAAATCGAGCGCTCTAGCCGTTTCAGGCAAATCTCTATTTTGACTAGCGCCAATGGGGTAAATCTCTCCCTATAAATCGCAACTTCAACAACAATGCTGATGCTCGTCTTCAGCCTCTTCCACGCAGCTCGCCCGCAACAATGCCGCCGCTTGCACCATGTGCTCTAAGGCCGCAATCGTTTCTGGCCAGTCTCGCGTTTTCAAACCACAATCAGGGTTCACCCAAATACTTTGATCTGGCAATAATTGCCGTGCTTTTTGCAAGAGCTTTTGCATCTCGCTGAATTTCACGACACGCGGTGAGTGAATATCATAGACACCCGGACCGATCTGATTCGGATAAGCAAAGTCGCTAAAACCTTCTAATAATTCCATCGCCGAACGTGAAGTTTCTATACTGATGACATCCGCATCCATCGCCGCAATCCACGGCAAAATATCATTGAACTCGGCATAGCACATGTGGGTATGAATCTGCGTTTCATCCTGAACGACAGCCGAGCATAATTTGAACGCGTACACCGCATTTTCTAGATACGCGGTCCAATTTTTTTGCTTCAAAGGCAAACCCTCGCGAAAGGCTGGTTCGTCAATTTGTATCATGCCGATTCCTGCCTTTTGTAAATCAGCTACTTCATCACGCAATGCCAAGGCAATTTGCAAAGCCGTGGTCGCACGCGGCTGATCGTCACGCACAAACGACCATTGCAACATCGTGATCGGCCCTGTCAACATGCCTTTCATCGGTTTCTGTGTGAGACTTTGTGCATACGCACTCCATGCCACCGTCATCGCTTCGGGACGACAGACATCACCGTAAATGAAAGGCGGCTTCACGCAACGTGAACCGTAGCTCTGCACCCAACCAAATTGTGTAAAACCATAACCCCATAATTGTTCACCAAAATATTCCACCATATCGTTGCGCTCTGCTTCGCCATGTACCAGAACATCGAGGCCGATTTTTTCTTGCTCGGCAACGACGTAAGCAATCTCTGCACGCATCGCTTCTAGGTATTCCAAGTGCTTTAACTCACCACGTTTATACACAGCACGTGCCTGACGGATAGTCTTAGTCTGCGGAAAGGATCCTATCGTCGTGGTCGGAAATAGAGGCAGTTGAAAACGCTGTTGTTGCGCGATGATACGCTCTGCAAATGGAGAGTTTCTCTCTGCATCGCTAGCCTGCGTTTGCGCCAATCGTTTTTGTACTGAATCGATATGAATACGTTTAGAAGTACGGCGACTTTGCAGCGAGGCGTCGGCGATAACAAATTGTTCTTGCACCGCTTCGATGTTCCCATCCAAGGCATGTTTTAAGCTGACAATTTCCGCGAGCTTTTGTACGGAAAATGCTAACCATGAACGTAATTCAGGATCGAGCTTAGTCTCAACATCCAAATCAACTGGCACGTGCAATAGGGAGCAACTTGCTGCTAACCACAGAGGCGCTTGTAGCGTTTTCAAACGACTTTGCACGGGTTGATATAGTTCGAGAATACTCGACAAATCAGCGCGCCAGATATTGCGCCCATCAATTACGCCCAAGGATAGAACGCGCCCTTGTGGCCAATTTCTTAACAGAACCTCCAACTGTTGCGGTGCGCGTACCAAGTCAATATGCACGCCATCAACTGGTAAGCGATGCAACAAATCAGCATGTTCGGCGATTGAGTCGAAATAAGTGGTCAGTAATAATTTCGGTGTATTGGTGCTCAGCAATTGGTAAGCAGGCTCAAACGCACGCAACCATTCTGCGCTGAGATCCAGGACTAAAATAGGTTCATCTATTTGTACCCATTCCACACCTGCTTCTTGCAGAGAGATCAGCAAGGTTTTATAAGCGGGTAGCAGCTTATGCAGTAATTCTAGAGGGCTGCATATACTATTTGAGCCTGATTTAACTTTACCCAAATACAGCAAACTCAAAGGCCCAAGTAAACTGACTTTCACTTGATGACCGAGTTGCTGTGCTTGTTGGACTTCTTCAAGTAGCGCATTGTTTGCTTGTAGATCAAACTGCGTATCGGCGGTCCACTCGGGGACTAAATAATGGTAATTGGTGTCAAACCATTTGGTCATTTCCATCGCGACATGCTGGGCGTTGCCACGGGCGGCAGTAAAGTAATTCTCCAAACTGGTGTGCTCGCGATCAAAGCCATAGCGACTGGGCAAAGCACCGAATAGGTTCAGCGTGCTCAGCACTTGGTCATACCAGGCGAAATCGCCAACCGTGACAAAATCTAAGCCAGCTTGCTGTTGCAATGCCCAATGCTGGGCACGTAAATCACTACCGATATCATGCAGAGCAGCTTCGCTAATTTCACCACGCCAAAAGGCTTCTTGGGCAAATTTCAATTCACGTTGTGCGCCTATGCGCGGGAATCCTAAAATGTGGGCAATCGTCATCATGTGCTCCTGAATGTTAAGTGTTAAGTACTAAATATTAGGTATTTCACTATGATGAGATACAATCCATTATGATTCAAACGATGAATTTTTATGTTTAACTTGAAAAATTTTCATAATGAGTAAGTAGGTATATTCCCTCTCCCGTTTGCGGGAGAGGGTAGTTCAGCGACAGCAACTCCCTCTGGAGCAAAAGTCAACAAGGGCATTACAGTCCTTATGACTTTGCCCGAACCTGTGCGCCCCTCATCCCTAACCCTTCTCCCCCTTGCGGGAGAAGGGAATTAATAGCAAAGTCTCTTCTAAACCAAACCACAGCCATGATCTCCATCCTAGAAATCCGCCATTTAAAGACTTTGCAAGCGCTACATGAAGCCGGTAATTTGCTGCGCGCCGCGAGTTTATTAAACCTGACGCAATCGGCTTTATCGCACCAAATCAAACTCTTAGAAGAGCATTACGGCAGCGCGCTGTTTGAGCGTAAAACCACACCGATACGCTTCACTGCGGCGGGTGAACGCTTGCTGCAATTAGCAAATAATGTGTTGCCGCAAGTGGCGGCGGCTGAACGCGATTTGGCGCGACTGGCGCAAGGTGTGGCAGGACAATTACGTATCGCCGTCGAATGCCATACCTGCTTCGATTGGTTAATGCCAGCGATGGATGTGTTCCGGACACGCTGGCCAGAAGTCGAGCTTGATATTGTGTCTGGCTTCCAGGCTGATCCAGTTGGTTTGCTTTATGAACACCGCGCTGATATCGCGATTGTGTCGGAAGCCGATATCAGCGAAAAAGTACATTACCATCCGCTATTCCGTTTTGAAATCATCGCCCTGATTGCAAAAGATCACGCATTGGCAGAACGTGATTATTTGGTCGCACAAGACTTCGCCAACGACACCTTAATTACCTACCCAGTACCCGATGATATGTTAGATGTGGTCAGGCAAGTACTAGCCCCTGCTGGCGTCATCACTGCTGGTCGTCGTACGACAGAATTAACCGTCGCCATGATGCAATTGGTTGCTAGCAAACGTGGTATCGCAACGCTGCCAGTGTGGGCTGCGCAGAATTATGTCAATCGTGATTATGTGCTGGCGAAACGTGTCACGGCATCAGGTTTAATTGGTAGCTTGTACGCAGCATCTTTGCCAGAAACTAGCGACAAAAGCTATTTAAAAGATTTCGTCGCGACCATCCGAGAAACCAGTTTTTTGAAATTGCCGAGTATAAATTTACTCTAGATTTATTTTAGATTTGCGAAAGACCTGTGTTAAACTTTTCTTCAACAGGTGCGCGCTTCATTATCTTGAATCGTGTTAAACGGGAAAGTGGTCACGATAGAAAACTATCACCAAGCCCCTGCTGCCTCCGCAACGGTAAGTAAGTGCGGTTACATCATCCACGCCACTGGTTTTTTAAGACTGGGAAGGCGATGTAACAAGACTTACAAGCCCGGATACCGGCCTGTCGATCTCAATAGAAACACTGCGGAAGGCCGTGTTTGAAAGTGTTCAACATTCAATACAGCTTTCTGTTGAGTTCCTCTTAGATCTGATCACGTACGGACGGTGCGTGACGGATGATTTTTTACGTCGATCGATACGCTTTTTCCAACTGGTTATTTGGCTTGTTGTTTGCTTCTTATTTGCTTATGGCTAGTTTGTTTTCAACTTATTCATGTACGGAATAATTGAGAAGATCAGAAGAAATTTCTTAAAAATGCTTTTTGCATTGATCGACTTTATCGAAATTCATTCCGGCAGTTTAGTCACTTTATTACGTCATGTTTTATGCGCTAATTGCGTCGTTTTCTGCAAATGGCACGTTTACTTTCTGAGGTATAAAACCGTATCAGAACTAACACAGCTTTCTTCGCCGCACCCTATCTGTCAATCGTCATCTATGGACTGTTCGAGCATGTCCAGCCTTGAGGCACTTAGATGAAGAAATAGATAGGGTGCCTTTTTATTTTGGTTTACACAAAACAGAGGCTGGCGTTGTTGTGTTCACCTCGTCGAGCAATTGCGCAGCCTTCGGTTCCACGCACCCGACTCAAGCATTCGAGGACAGGCTCTTGCCAGCGCCATTTTGAGTATTCCTATTGAGGATTTCCATTACGCTGCATCATTCTCAACCGCGCGCAAAGTCCAAAAATCTCTCGCCATTTTTTCTTGCATCACATAATCGTAAGGGACGCTGAAATAACCTCCTTGTCCCCAGCTCTCGCCCCACGAATTCATGATGAGAAATCTTTGGGTCGCATCGTTGTATCCAACCGCTAGCACGGCATGACCACCAATTTTTTCTTCCTCTTTTTTTGGCAGTGCTAAAACACCACGTGCTTGCATAGACGCGCTAGTGAAAGCGCTATATACAGTCAAGCCAAATACAAACGGAAATCCTTCTGCCAAGCATTCTTTCAGTTCGATTAAATCGTGTTGCACACGTTGATAAGCAATACTTTGAAAGCGCAAAGCTTGCTGATAAGCGGTATCCGTTGGCAGCTCTGCATATCGGTGCGCACGATAGGGCCAACTTCGCTCACGACAAATACCATGCTTGGCCACACTCTTCATCGCATCGCGAATTTGTGCACCTTTATTTTCCAGATGCATGCCGGCCAAGGCCCTTGCGTTGTAATGCAAAAACAAGCGCGAAGGAAGATATTTTGGCGCGGCTTGTTCTGACAATCTGGCTTCACGTAATAAATTAAACCGAAAGGCATGGCAGACCGCATTCGCAGTGCAGCTACCAATGCGCTCACCTTGATCGAATACCGGCGGGCAATCGCGCCGCAAGTCGATCCGTGATGGCAAATCGACTACTGAAGCCCGAAACATATGATCTCGCGCATCGGGAACATCTGCCTGCCATAAGAGTAACTTGTTGCGCATCATTTTAATATCTTGCCTGTGTTTGAGAGAGCGAGTCTAAGCGAAGTAGCGAATCAAATCTATCGATCTCGATTCAATAACAAAAATTAACCGTTCAACCCTTTTGCAAGGTTCAAACAAAGCTGTGTCATAGGCAAAGTAGAAAGCATCAAATTTCACTTGTAAATGAGAATGATTCGCATTTATAATGAATTCATTGATTAACTTAAATGATCCGTTTTGTATGAACCTCACAGAATCTAGCCAAACCAGTCCCGCTCTACTGAAACCAGCATCAGCAGTCGCCGCGCCATTGCGCTTGCATAGTCGAGATATTTTACAAGGGCATCAAGAAATCGAAATTGAACACCAAGGCATGGTGTATCGATTGCGTTGTACATCAATGGGAAAACTGATTCTGACTAAATAACTACGGGATTTTCTCTCAAAATTTCAGATGCAGATTGCATTATTATTTTTTTGTTGTTGCACTTATTGTTGTTGCACCTAATTACTTCGTTTTCCCTCATCCGTTTTATATTTTTAAAGCACCAGCCAGTCATCGCCAGCCAGTGCCACTTATGTGGAGACACTATGCATTGCAAAGCAAGCATTGTTCGTGCACTGTTCGATGAGCAATCGCGCACCATCACGACCAACTCAGGCCAAGGAAGATTTGAGCAACGCGGCCAAATGCCCGCACGCAGCGCAATAAAGATCACCCTGCACACGCATGATGTTCGCTTGCCGATTGGAGCAAATCATCCATCAACAATTTCACACTTTCCACACCCTGCCTTGCGCATTGATCGGTACGAGGATCACGACAGTGCGAACGCTTTTTCTTGGCAGACCATCGCGCCATCACAAACCATCCAAGCGCTTTCTATCAGCCTAAGCGAATGACATCGAATATGAAAAATAATGCCTGCCAACATATAAGTATTGCCAATAGCAAAATTGGCGAAATCATGATTTGCCCGGAATGTGGTGTTGTGCACCTGAGCCTGCAGTCAATTTCTCTGAGACTAGATCTGACGGCTTTTGCAGAGTTATCCAAGATGGTCGCACAAGCGCAGTCCACGATAGAACATGCACAAAGCTTTACGCCTGAGCAAAAGAGTCACGATTCACCACATACTTTCCACTAAGTTTCCACCAAGTGTCATCAACATCAGGAGTTTCATCATGTGCGAAAAACATAGCTCTTCTGCCAAGAACGAATCTGCCACCAAGTCGTCTTCAGCCGGATCGCGCCGTCGTCGCTTATGGGATTTATCGCGCGATACGCATTGTCCTATCATCGGCGTTTGCATTCCGCTGGCGGTATTACGTCGTCTGATTAGCAAAGCTTTGGGCGGCAGTATGCAGGCAGACGATTATGAAATCCATGTTGGTGCAATCGCTGAATGCAGTCAGCGCAACCGGGTTTCCGAGATCTTGCAAGAAGATTTGGATCAACGCTATGCGCTAACCATCAAACGCTTCCGCATCGCGAAGACCCGCGAAGCACTGGTGCAACTCTGGGTTGATGCAATTTATCAGGGTGACGTGGCTGGCGCATTCTGGGCTGGCTTAACCCATCCTTTGTGTGACTACAGCATACAAGAAGGCATGTGCCGCGATATGCACATGCTGCAACATCAGGCAGGCGCAACGGTGCGTGCTGATATTGTCAGATTTAATGCCTTATTAGAAGAGAACGCGATACTTGGTCGCGAGATGGCGCGGCAACAAGAACGGCAAACACGTCATATCCAAGAGAAGGCACATGAGATTGAACAGTTACAGCAAACCATCGTGCAACTGCGGGCTGAAAATATTGGCAAAGAAAGCGTCATCGCTTATCTCAATACGGATTTACAAGCGCTCAAAAATACAGTTCCAGAATTAGCTAGCCGCCAACGTTTACAACAAAAAATCGAACAAATGATATCGCGTCAACAGGAGTTGGAACAATTGGTGCGCGAACTCAAGCATCAACTGCTGTCCGCAACTCGACGAACCGCTCAGCATGCTGAGCAGACTGAACAGCACCAAGTGCAAGAGGTGAAATCCGTCGAGAATAAACATCATCGAACGATTCCGATTGCGATTCAACTACAACAAAAAAATGTTTTATGTGTTGGCGGTCGTAGCGGCAATGTTGCTAGTTACCGCGATTTAATTGAGCGCGTGGGTGGCCGCTTTGCACATCACGATGGTGGCATGGAAGATAGTCAAAGTCTGCTAGATAGCAGTCTCGCTGCTGCTGACTTGGTGATCTGCCAAACTGGCTGCATTAGTCACAATGCGTATTGGCGTGTCAAAGAATTTTGCAAACGTAACGGCAAACGCTGCGTGTTCGTTGAGAATCCTAGCGTCTCATCACTGGCACGCGGTCTGGAACAAGCGTCTGAGGAATTGGAACCTGGGCAAAAAGAAGAACATAGTAGCCCCACATCTTAAGGCCTCGCTCACTACTCAATTTCATAGCCGCTGGTAGCTCGCACCCTACCAGCATAAAACGAATGAATTGCACGATATTGCACGGGAAGAGACACATGAGCCAACTCGCAACAACGATATTTCTACTTAGTGTGATCATCGCCAATGGACTGATTTATCTATGCCATCAGCGTCAATCATGGCTCAACAAACCACTCCCCGCCATACCTTGGATGATCTGCGGATTCTTTATTCATATCAACGCATTCTTTACGGCACATACCTACCTAGGTCTGCTGAATGCAAGTCTGATTTATCTGCTGGTAAGCGCACTGAGCTTGGGTCTCACTTTTCTCATCGGGTCCTTGCTAAGAAAACGCCTACTTTCGTCAAAACTCAGTTGAAATAGGCAAACCCAAAATTGCATGCATCCCGAGGTCTAGGTCAATCAGTCAACTGCGCAATTGGTCAATTGGTCGATTGTGCGCAATACTCCACCCAGAATTGAAATTACCAAGGTTCGCTTTGTCAGCGCCTTGTACGGAATAAGTCCATAAAATTTCGGTGAAGTTTAGTTTAAATTGTTCCGTCGGCATATCGTTTGGGTGTGATTGAAACTGAATCTCGCTGATGATGGCGTCACGTAATTCAATCGTCATCAAGACAGCGAACTTCTCATTCGATTTGCGTAAGATAAAAATCTTGGTTGGACTTTTTTCATCATTACTAAGCGCTTGTGCACGCAGACAATATTCATATAACTTCACCGAAGTTTTATCGACATATTTCACGCAGGTAAATTCGGTAATAACCGGGCGACCTGAAGTACGCGCCAAGTTACTTGGGTCTGTCGTGATCTGTTGTTTCATTCCTTGATGCAGCGACACCAATTCAATGCATTGAGCAAACTTGATATCACCACTTTCTCTGCCATCTTGCGTTAAGACAGGATTATCATCAGCGCCATCCATCAAGCCGCCGAACATTTCTGCATTACCGGGCTGCAACAAAATTAAATCCATTGAATATTCCTCATATTAAGATTGTATGTGCTCACGGTTCATGTCAATTAATCAGTCAGCTATCAAGCGAATCGATGTGCTTGCTTAATTTCCTAGCTCCCGCGGCTTGCCGCCTAAGCACATTCTTAGACAGCATTCGATGATGTTCTGGCGACATCGAATAAGCGGTTTAACGTCAATGATGGAGGAGAAGAAAACAAGAGTCGGGCTTAGCAGCCCGACTTAGCGATACACGATTAAGATGCAGCAAACACTTCAATAGCGCCAGGGCGACGCAACATTTTGTTGACTTCATCTAAATGCAACTCTTCGGCGACGATCATTTCGCGCGCATATTCTTCGAGTAGAACTGAATTACCTTCGACAATTTTCAGCAATGCATAATAGGCAGACAAAGCGGTGGTTTCTAAATCCAAGCTTTCGCGCAAAATATCACCGATATCATGCTGCTCCGTTTCTAGCAATGCACCGATTTTTAGCGAAGGATGACCACCTAGCAGCGTCACTAATTCACCCGCTTTGTGTGCATGCGCCAAACTCTCATCCGCATTTCCTTTCAACCACGAAACGATAGGAATACGGTTATAGCCATACACCATCAAAGAATAATGGGTGTAACGCACGACACCGGCAAGTTCCAATTCCATGATGTGATTCAGCGCATCAATTGCAGCTTGTTTTTTCATAGCATCCATTTTTTTCTCCTTATTCAAACCTAAAAACCTAATAAGCCATCACGATATCTGCGGATTCACCGCGACTCAACAACTATACACAAAAATGACGATTTTGAATGCCATCCGCAATACTTCCGGCAAATAAAAAGCGCATCACCAGAATGATGATGCGCTTTAAGATCCATGCACTAATGACTAATCAGACTGACTAGTCATCGTTTCCATCACGCGATGCTTAGAACAAGACATTGGCACTTAATGAGAAGGTACGAGGTGTACCAACAGTGTATCGTGCGCCACTGTTATTCAAGGTATTGACATAGGCTTTGTCCGTCAAGTTCGCCACATTGAACTGCAAAGAAAGATTGCGATTCACCTGATAAGACGCGACGGCATCCGCCACCCAATTCGATGCGATATTTGGCATATTTTGCACCGCCAGATTCGCAGCCGGATCAATCACACGCTTTTGTTCCGAGGTATAACGCAATCCACCGCCAATAGTGAACGCAGGCGTGATTTTGTAACTACTCCACAAAGTCGCTGTCAGATCTGGTGACCAACGTGTTGCAGCGCCAGCCGCATTGTTGCCAGTGGAACCTTGCAAGACTTTTGTCTTCATGGTTGCTGCACCAGCGGTCACTTGCCAATCTGGATTGATTTGTCCAACGATACCAATTTCAACACCTTCGACACGGCGCTTACCAAATTGGGCAAAGGCATTCGTAACGCTATCGACTTGGACGATTTCATTAGTACTATCGGTGCGATAAAAAGCCGCTGTCAATGACAAGGATTTGTCTAACAAATCCCACTTGGTACCTAGTTCCAAATTGGTGGTTTTTTGTGCATCTGCTAAAGGACCATTGATATTATTTGCCGCACTGCTCAGCGAAAAATTCGCACTACCTGGCGGCGTTAATGAAGTTGCATACACACCGTACAAACGACCATTTTTAGCAACTTTGTAAACAGTACCTAATTTCCAACTTAAGAGATCATCACTCTTCGTTACTTTCGCAGGAATCAAAGTGCCAACTGGCAGTGTTGGATTCGCCGCTGCAGTGGATAAACTGACCGTGCGTGATTCTGTGTTATAGCGCTCATAGCGCAAGCCTGTGTTCA
>DLGN01000132.1:0-4048 GCA_002482715.1 Oxalobacteraceae bacterium UBA7693 | reverse complement strand
ATGCGTCATTCAAATCGATCGCATCAAAGACATAAAGGGCGACAGTCTTGGTTTGGCCTTCTGCCGTTGCACCATTTTTCACAGGAATAGGCAAACTCACATTGGCATTCGGGTTGTACAGATTGGCTGCTGGCACAACGACACCTGTTGGCACGGCTAAAGTATTGGTGTTTTGTTTTTCCATCAAGAGCTCAACACCTGCAGACAAACTATGTTTCAAGCCCGCGGTATCAAAACTGCTGTTAACACTAGTTTGGTTCGCGATAATTTCATTACTTTGATCCAAACCTTGACGTGAGCGAGCCACAGTCCAAGTATCTTGCGCGCCAGCGGCGGTAACACCGTTGATACCTGTCACCACACGTTTCATGGAGGATTGGCCGTAACGCGTGATATTGCGTAAGACTGTCGTGTCGCTCAAATCGAATTCAAACTTGGCAGTAGCCATGTCCGCTTCTACTTTTTCGAAGTCGTTGACGCTACCGTAAAAGTTTTCGCTATCGACTTTAGGCGCATTCAACAATAAGGCATTCGCGTTATAGAAGCCCTTTAGGCCAACGGTAGGAATACCACCGTCTGGTACATTGTTTTGACGAATGTGTTGTGAGTAAAAATAAGCACGTGATTTTTGCCCCAAGCCCACTGCGATAGACGGCGCGATACCGTAGCCATTACTCTCGACTTGATCACGACCTGCAACACCGCCATCTTGCTTGAACACGTTCAAGCGCAAGGCTGTCGTATCTCCGATTTTGCGATTGATGTCGGCAGTGACGCGTTTGTTATTGCCATTATTGATGCTGGCAGTACCACTCGTCACATCGTCCAACATCGCTGCTTTAGACGCCAAATTAATATAGCCGGAAGCTGCACCACGACCAACGTCTGCGCCTGCCGGACCTTTGACGACTTCAACTTGTTCTACATTAAATGTGTCGCGTGTAATCGCTCCTAAATCACGAACGCCGTCGACAAAAACGGAAGACTGACTCGCGAAACCACGCATCTGGAAAGTATCACCCGCGGCAGTATTACCATTTTCACCCAATTGCATTGTGATACCTGGCGTATTGCGCAAAGCGTCCATCAAGTTGTATGCGCCTTGTTCTTGCAAGAGTTCTTTTTTGATGACCGATACCATCTGTGGCGTTTCCAACAAGGGTTTCACCAGTTTACTGGAGCTAGATACTTCTGCCTTGTAAGGGATATCTTGCGTTCCTTGCACTTTAATTTCAGGCAAAGCATTTTCCTTCTTACTTTGCTCTTGCGTGCTCTTTTGCGCTTCGGTTTGTGCTTGCACCGACAGCGGTGCTGCCAAAACGGCGATAGCGATCAAAGTATGTTTGAACTGGACCGCGTTTTTTTGATGTTGACGACTACGAATATATGCCACAAAAATTCTCCGGTTAGGAATGTTAAAAATATGAAAATAAAATGAATCAGAAACAGAGGCACAGCATTCAACACAAGTTCATTGTGGTTGAAAGTAGTTAGCTTAAGTTTCAATCAAAATAAAGGGAGAAGGCTGGCTAGTGACAACCGCTTGGAGTGGACGGCTTCGATGGCTGGCGAAAAACATTAAGACGAATGATAATCGTTCTCATTTTGATTTGCAACAAGTAAATGAGAATGATTCCCATTTACTTTGCATTAAAGATTGTTTAGAATGCCTGTCAACGCCAAGCATCAGACGCTCAAAACATAGAGAAGCACGGAATTATTCAAAAAAACTGAAACCATCCGCGCCTCCCTAGACAAAAACAAATTGGGTAGCGATATTGATGACGGCCAATCACTTATTTATTACGGATGAATCATCATGATGTTGCATATCCCCGGCGTTCTCACTTTGGATGAAGTGAATTATTTACGTCAACGTCTGCAAGAAACGAATTGGGTAGACGGCAAACAAACCGTTGGTGCGCAAGGTGCGCTAGTAAAACAAAATCGCCAATTACCAGAACATGCTGAGGTTTCATTAGAACTGGGGCAAATGGTACTGGCGGCGCTAAAGAAGAATCCTACTTTCTATTCAGCCGCCCTTCCTTTACGCATCGTGCCACCTTTATTTAATGCCTATGCCGGCGGCGAGCATTATGGTTTACATGTCGATGGTTCTATTCGTCAGGTACCGAATGCCGACTTCAGCATACGCACAGATGTGTCTTCGACTTTATTTTTATGCGACCCTGACGAATACGAGGGTGGCGAGCTAGAAGTGATCGATACCTATGGTGCACATGAAGTCAAGTTACCGGCTGGTGATCTGATTTTGTATCCATCCACCAGCTTGCATCAAGTGAAGCCAGTAACACGCGGGGTGCGCGTTTGCTCTTTCTTTTGGACGCAAAGCATGATCCGTGACGATGCACGTCGCAACATGTTGTTTGAGATGGATCAATACATACAAAGCTTACGCGGGCAAATTGGTGACAGTGCGGAGGTCTTAGGGCTGACTGCGCAGTATCATAATCTGATCCGCATGTGGGCAGAGACTTGATCGAGTTTGCTGGAGTTTGATCTGATTTGAATTCGTCTGTTGTTACAAGTTTTCCAACCAGCTTTCCAACGTGCGTCAGACTATCGGTAACAATGCGATACAAATCAATTGTTCAAATAATTCCAATTGAGAATGATTCTCAATTAAAATAGCATGTCTTGTCGGTAAGCTTTTTGCTGACATCACCACCTTGACGAATTTATTAAGTATTTACAACGTGTCTACTCCTCAACAACAACGCGCTTTTTGGCTGCGTCATTTACACAACTGGCATTGGATCAGTTCCGCGATTTGTTTAATCGCGATGATGTTATTTGCTGTGACAGGCTTCACCTTAAATCATGCTGCCGATATCGAAGCTAGCCCAAAAACCAGCCAAAAGACCGGGCAAGTTCCCGCCAGTCTTTTGCAGCAATTAAATGCGGAAGTAAAGCAACGTAGCCAGAAAAATGCAGACACTAGTTTGCCCGCTAGCATGCTGCAATGGTTGGAAACGCAACATCGTATTGATGCCGCCAACAAAGCAGCGGAATGGTCACCAGAAGAAATTTATGTCGCCTTACCGCGCCCAGGTGGCGATGCTTGGTTGCGAGTCAATTTAGAAGACGGCGCACTGGAATATGAAAAAACGGAACGTGGTGTGATCGCTTATTTAAACGATCTGCACAAAGGCCGCAACACCGGTACCGCATGGTCATGGTTCATTGATATTTTTGCCTTGGCTTGTCTGATCTTTTGTATTACAGGATTATTTTTACTCAAAATGCATGCCAGCAACCGTCGCTTAACCTGGCCTTTGGTGGTCGCAGGTTTAGTGATACCGATGCTACTGAGTATTATGTTTATTCACTAAGTTTGACCGTTTTTGTTTGTATTTGCCAGCCGATGAGTCTTCGTCATGCCAGCCGTTCGTTTCCTTTGTTTTACTGTTTTTCTATCTGCGATTAGTGTCGCACTATAAAAAAACGCATGACAGAACATCGTCAGAAACGCCCTAAAAAAATCATCATCGGGCGCTTCAGCTATGCACAAAAAAAGAGAATTTCTATTTAATCTGACTCATATTTATCGAGGTAAATTTATGCAAAAAATACTTCCCTTCGCTATCAGCACTTTACTAGGCACGTCTGCGATGGCAGCGGAATTAGTGGTAAAAGTTGAAGTTCCAAAACTCAATGTCGCTGAATATCATCGTCCTTATGTGGCGATTTGGGTTGAACGTCCTGATCAAAGTTTTGCGGCCAATTTATCGGTTTGGTATGACCTCAAAAAGCGCGATAACGAAGGCGCGAAATGGTTGAAAGATATGCGTCAATGGTGGCGTCGTAGTGGTCGCGATGTGTCCATGCCTATGGACGGCGTGAGTAGCGCGACAAGAATTGTTGGCGAACATACACTCAGCTTTGCCAGTGATAAAACCGCGCTGGCAAAATTGCCTGCAGGTGATTACAACTTATTAGTCGAAGCATCACGTGAAGGCGGTGGTCGTGAAGTGGTCAAGGTTCCATTTACTTGGGGCGGCAAAGACGGCAAACTCGCCTCCGCACA
>DLGN01000068.1 GCA_002482715.1 Oxalobacteraceae bacterium UBA7693 | reverse complement strand
TGTGTATCGGCGGCGGGCAGGGTGCTGCTGGACTGTTTGAAGTTTTATAAACGCGTTTTTCCGTTTGCTAATTTATTTTGATGATTAAAAAGATGTCTGATTCGCTCAAAAATTCTGGTGTAATTTCTCAAATTGAAAACCCCTTCCTCGATTATCTCGGCATCGTTTCAGGTGAGATGAAAGAGGGCAAAGCGAATTTGTCTTTGGATCTGCACCACCACCACATGAACAGCTGGCAAATCACGCATGGCGGGGTCTTAATGACTCTGCTTGATGTGGTGATGGCGATGGCGGGGCGCTCTTTGCATGACGATCAAAAGGGTGTAGTCACGGTGGAGATGAAAACCACTTTTTTACAACCCGGTGGAGTGGTTGGCGGGCGTCTCGAAGCACGCAGTGTCGCTTTTCACCAATCGACCACCATGTGTTTTTGCGATGGTGAAATCTGGAGTGGCGACAAATTAGTGGCAAAGGCGATGGGGACGTACAAATATTTGCGTAGTCTCAAATCGAAAGCTGGTTTGGTGAAGATGGGTGGTAGTGATTAAGTTTGAATTTAATTTATTGTTTCGTAGGGCGGGTGCTGAATTACCGTCAAAGCAAGCGTCGACTCTCCAACCCTTCTTCCTCGTGCAGTAGAAGTGAATGTAAAAACAGGAAAAACTAAATATGACTAACCATTTTCAACGCATCGTTTTAGCCTCACGCCCAATCGGTGAAGTAACGCCTAATGATTTTCGTTTGGAGACTGTCCCTGTTCCAACGATCAATGACGGCCAAGTCCTGATCCGTAATCATTTCCTTTCACTTGATCCCTACATGCGAGTTCGTATGGACGATGTGAAAAACTACGCTGAGCCACAAGCCCTAAACGAAACCATGATAGGTGGTACGGTAGGCGAAATTGTCGCCAGCAAAAATCCACAATTTCAGATCGGCGACAAGGTCATTGGCATGATGGGTTGGGCAGAAATGGGCGTCTCTGACGGAACCCTATTGCGCAAGCTTGATACCACCCATATTCCCTTATCTGCCTATCTCGGTGCGGTGGGAATGCCGGGCATGACTGCTTGGTATGGATTGACTCAAATCATGCAAGCGAAAGAGGGCGAGACAATCGTAGTTTCGGCAGCAAGTGGTGCCGTTGGTAGTGTGGTCGGACAACTGGCGAAATTGCGTGGTTGCCGTGCGGTTGGTATCGCTGGCGGTGCGGAAAAATGTAGGTATGTGGTCGATGAGTTGGGTTTTGACGCCTGCGTTGATTACAAAACTGGAAATTTGGAACAGCAGCTTGCAGCGGCAACGCCGGATGGTATTGATGCGATTTTCGAAAATGTTGGTGGAGCTAGTTTTGATGCTTGCTTAGCCCGTGTGAATTCGTTTGCTCGGATTGCCCTTTGTGGCATGATTGCAGGCTATGACGGTGGTGACATGGCGATACACAATGCGCGGATTTTGCTCAGTATGCGCGTGACTTTGCGCGGGTTTATTATTTCCGAACATCTTGATTTGTGGCCGCAAGGCTTGAAAGAATTAGGCGTATTGGTTGCGCAAGGTAAGATAAAATTTAGAGAAAGTATTACGCCAAATTTAGCGGCAGCTCCAGAGGCGTTTATCGGTCTGCTGAGAGGCAAAAATCTTGGCAAGCAATTAGTGCGTTTGATTCCAGAATAACTGGCAAAAGACAAAGAGATCAATATGGATACGAATATTCAAATAAAACTCGGTGAATGGTCAGAATTACAGGCAGATGCGCAAGCCGTGCGCACAGCAGTATTCGTCGATGAACAAAAAATCCCCGCAGAGCTCGAATGGGATGTGATGGATGCACAGTGTCTGCACGCAGTGGCTTACGATGCGCAAGACAAGCCTATAGGCACAGGGCGCTTACTGCCAGACGGGCACATAGGTCGTATGGCTGTCTTGAGTACTGCACGCAGTTGTGGTGTCGGCGCAGAGATCTTACGTCAATTAATGGCGCAAGCAAAAATGCGCGGTATGCATTCGGTTCAATTGAATGCGCAAATTTCGGCGGAACCATTTTATCAGCGCGAAGGATTTAATCGCGAAGGCGAATTATTTATGGAAGCCGGTATTCAACACGTGCATATGAACAAATCACTGTAAATTTTCGTGCATTAAAAAATAAGCCAATTCCAAAGCTAATTACTTTAGAATTGGCTTTTTTGTTAATGGTCGCTTTTGCGAGTCTATTCTGACATGAGCCAACATAGCCAATTCACCCTATTGAAAGAGCGTCGCTTTGCCCCGTTTTTTTGGACGCAGTTTTTTGGGGCATTTAACGATAACGTCTTCAAAACAGCCTTGCTCACGGTCTTGACCTACGATGCTTTGACTTGGACAACGATGGAAGTTGGCTTGTTGAATAATCTCATTCCAGGTTTGTTTATTTTGCCCTTCGTTTTATTTTCTGCGACCTCGGGTCAATTAGCTGATAAGTTTGAAAAGGGAAAAGTTGCGCGCTACGTTAAACTGCTAGAGATAGCCATCATGGCAATCGCGGCTTATGGCTGGATGAGCAAGAATATTTGGATTCTGGTCGCTGCGGTCGCGGGCATGGGGATTCATTCCACTTTGTTTGGTCCCGTTAAATACGCTTATTTGCCACAACATTTGCGTTCGGATGAATTAGTCGGTGGTAATGGTGTGATTGAAATGGGCACCTTTGTCGGTATTCTTTTAGGCGAAATTTTAGGTGCAATGTTGGTTGTGCATAAGCCTTGGGGTGTTGAGTTGGTCGCTGGTGGATGTATTTTGATTGCGGTTTTGGGTTGGTTGTTTAGCTTACGCATTCCTATCTCACCAGCACCCGTGCCCGATTTGAAGATCAATTGGAATCCAGCCACTGAAACAGTACGTAACATCAGTTTTAGTAGAAAAAATCGTCCGGTTTTTCTCTCTCTATTAGCGAATTCTTGGTTTTGGTTTTATGGTGCGATTTTGCTCGCGCAATTCCCTCTTTACGCTAAAGATTATCTCCACGGTGATCACAGTGTTTTCGTTTTATTGTTGACGATTTTCTCTTTTGGTATTGGCGCAGGCTCTTTGTTGTGTGAACGATTGTCCGGACACAAGGTTGAAATTGGTTTGGTTCCATTCGGTGCAATCGGCTTATCGATCTTTGGATTTGATTTGTATTTGTCGAGTTTGATGTACACGAATACGGCAGCTGTGACCGCGATGAGTTTTCTCGATCAAGTCGGTAGCTATAAAATCTTGTTCGATATTTTTATGATTGGTATTTTTGGTGGTTTGTATATCGTGCCTTTGTTTGCATTGATTCAAACGCGTTGCGATCCGCAACATTTGTCGCGTACGATTGCCGGTATGAACATCATGAATGCCTTATTCATGGTCGTGGCAGCATTGGCTGCAATGCTGATGTTGAAGCAAGGATTCACGATTCCACAAATTTTCATGGCAACGGCGAT
>DLGN01000051.1 GCA_002482715.1 Oxalobacteraceae bacterium UBA7693 | reverse complement strand
GACTTACGCAAAACAGACGCTAGCGTCGTTGTTGTCGCCTCGCCGTGCAATTGCACTGTCTTCGGCTACACGCCTAGCTAGCGCAATTTTGCGTAAGTCCTATTTTAATTAGATTCAAATTTTCTAGGATTTTGTATGCATCGTTTCGATTCCAGTTTTGTTGATATAGAAGGTTTGACGCAAGCGCTCAGGCTAATGACTTCAAGAAGTACAGAAGTGTCTGATCTGCCAACTAACTTACCACTTGTTGGTCTAGGAGAAGTTGAAGTATTGAATTTGCTTGCACCTCAGGTACTTGGTCAAGCTGCACAGCTTGGTGCACATACATCGATGGCACACATGGACCCACCAACTCCATGGATTACCTGGGCGATGGCGATGTGGAATGCCAGTCTCAACCAAAATTTATTGCATGAAGCAACTTCACCGTTTGCCACCCAAGCGGAAAAGCAGGTATTCGATTGGCTAGTCCCATTTTTTGGTATGCAGGGAGGTCACTTTTGCTCAGGCTCTACCATCGCCAATCTAACCGGCATTTGGGCTGCACGTGATGTTGCGGGAATTCGAAAAGTGGTGACATCGCAAGCAGCGCATCTGAGTGTAGAAAAAGCGTGTCGCCTGCTTGGTTTGGAGCTGGTCAAAGTTGGTCTTGATCCACAGGGAAGCTTGGATGTTGATCAACTTCCGAATTTAGAAGAAGCATGCTTGGTATTGAACGCTGGCACTACCGCAACGGGCGCGATTGATCCCTTAACACTAAGTGGTGTCGCCGCATGGACGCACATCGATGCGGCATGGGCTGGACCACTGCGCTTGAGTCCTAAGTATTCTGCTCGTTTGAACGGCATGGAGAACGCTGACTCGGTCGCGATCTCTGCCCATAAATGGCTATTTCAACCCAAAGACTCCGCCATGATTATGTTCCGCGACTTAAGCGCGGCAAATCAAGCAATCAGTTTTGGCGGCGGATATTTGGCGAAACCCAATGTCGGCGTGCAAGGATCACGTTCTGCTGCTGCAATTCCTTTACTTGCGACGCTGTTAGCGTGGGGACAGAATGGTCTTGCACAACGCCTTGAATTTTTGATGCAAGCTGCTGATACGCTCGCCCAGAATATCGAACAAACAGACCATCTTGAGTTGTGGAATCGCCCCCAAACGGCAGTTAATGTCTTTCGACCACGTCATCTATCCACCTCAGAATTTCTTGCTGCACTGCCTGCTGGTATGTTGTCTAGCTGTGTATTGGACGGCGAAATGTGGTGTCGCTCAGTTGCTGCAAATCCGCTAGTCGATGTTGATCTTGTCACTGCGCAGATCATCGCGGCTAGTCAAAAAAGAACGTAACTTCAGAATTTCAATAGCGACTTGGCTACAAAGAGTCTTTGTCGACTTAGACTAATCAGGACATTTCACGTCAAAATGAAAAATATCCTAGACGATCGCACAATCACAAGCATCCTACTTAGTCATTAAGACTGACTTAAAAATTGATCGCCATTTAAATTAAGCTTGATTCTATATTTCGATAAATATAGAATTATCGAAATTAAACAAATTTTGATTAGGACTTACGCAAAATTGCACTAGCTAGAGCCTGCCCTCGAATGCCTTAGTCGGGGCCGCGTCGCCGAAGTCAGTACAAATTGTACGGCGAGGCAACTGTAACGACGCTAGCGTCTGTTTTGCGTAAGTCCTATTAGAGACCTCTGTACAACCGTAGCGAGCGGTCGAAGTTTGATTTGAGGAGCGGACCTGTGCTAGAGCACAGCGAGCACCGGAAATTCAAAATTCGGTCGCGCAGTAGGTTGTGCAGAGGTCTCTATTAATTAAACTCAATCTCAAAGGCCTACATGGAAACCAAATCCGCCATCACCGCCCTCGCCGCACTGGCACAAGAATCACGGCTAGCAATATTTCGTTTGTTGGTCGCCGTTGGTCCTGAAGGCTTAGCCGCTAGCAAAATTGCTGAGCAACTTGAGGTGCCTTCTTCTTCTTTATCCTTCCATCTAAAAGAGCTGTCGCATGCTGGCTTGATCATGGCGCGACAGGATGGGAGGTTCATCATTTACTCGGCTAACTTTGCAGTCATGAACGAGTTATTAGGATTTCTGACGGAAAGCTGCTGCGGTGGCAATCCTTGCTCGACCAATTCCACACTAGCTTGTGATGCTGCAAACTAAAAAACACGCATATCTACTATTTCTACTTTTCTCGGTAAAACCAACATGACAGACAAAACCTTTAATGTGCTCTTTTTGTGTACCGGTAACTCAGCACGCAGCGTGATGGCGGAAGCCTTAATTACGACCATGGGTCATGGACGCTTTCAAGGCTATTCTGCGGGCAGTTTTCCAAATGGTACGGTGAATCCTTTTGCGATTGAGCAAATTGAGCACACAGATTATCCCGTCACGAATTTACGCAGCAAAAGTTGGGATGAGTTTGCTGCGGCCGATGCCCCTCAAATGGATTTCATTATCACTGTATGTGATAACGCTGCTGGCGAAGTCTGTCCGATTTGGCCAGGGCATCCTTTGACTGCTCACTGGGGGTTCGAAGACCCTGCTGCATTAAACGGTAGTGATGAAGAAAAGCGCGCACTGTTTCACAAAGTTTTCCGCCAAATCATGGCGCGCATCAGCATTTTTGTGAGCTTGCCGTTGTCCATGTTGGAGAAAAATGCGATTCACCACGAGATGAAAAAAATCGGAGAAACCCAAGTATGACCGCTGGCAATTCTATGTTAAAAAAACTCGTCGCTGAATTTCTGGGAACCGCATTTTTACTCGCCGTTGTGGTCGGCTCAGGCATCATGGCGCAAACACTTTCTAGCGGAAATACTGCTATCGCTTTACTAGCGAATGCACTGGCTACCGGCGCCGGTTTAATCGCTTTAATTCTGATGTTTGGCAATTTATCCGGCGCACATTTTAATCCCGTGGTGACCTTGTCCGAAGCGTGGCAAAAGAACTTACCTACACAGCTCATCCTCCCTTACATCGTCGCGCAAATTGTTGGCGCTTTTGCGGGAGTTGCAGCAGCGCATGGTATGTTTGATTTGCCCGTGTTTTTTTCCTCAACACATATACGTACAGGTGCATCGCAATGGTGGAGTGAATGCATTGCGACGTTTGGATTAATCGCCGTCATCATCAGCACCTCTCGTACGCGACCAGCCACTACGCCATTCGCAGTAGCGGCCTATATCACGGCGGCGTATTGGTTCACTTCCTCTACATCCTTTGCCAATCCAGCTGTGACTTTAGCGCGCTCGATGAGTGATACTTTTGCTGGCATACGCCCTGTCGATGCGCCGGGCTTTATTGTGGCGCAGTTAGTCGGTGCTGCTTGTGCGACTGTTTTATTTAACTGGTTGTATCCGAAATCCTCCTCTCAATAATTGTCACTCAGGATCATCACATCATGAACGTTTTATTTCTCTGCACGGGTAATTCTTGCCGCTCCATTTTGGGCGAAGCGACATTCAATCACTTAGCACCAGCGGGTTGGCGCGCGATGAGCGCGGGTAGTAAGCCGACTGGGCAAGTGCATCCTCGTTCGCTGGCATTATTGGCGCGTGAAGGCATCAACACCGAAGGCTATTTCAGCAAATCTTGGGATAACTTACCCGCGACACCCGATATCGTCATCACGGTCTGCGCAAGCGCAGCAGGCGAAACTTGCCCTGCGTATTTGGGGCCTGTATTACGCACGCATTGGGGTGTGGAAGATCCCGCCCATGCGACCGGTACCGATGACGAAATCGATGCGAGCTTTATGCAGGCATATCGTATTTTGCGGTCTCGGATCGAAGCTTTCTTGGCTTTACCGCTCGACACCTTGCAGCACGACAAAGCTGCGTTAAAGGCAGAGATGGATAAGATCGCCAATATCATGGCTTAATCCACCAACTATGCGTTAGCGCAAAGTGTGACTGGATCTATATGCTGTAATGTACATCGATTCGGTATGTCAACATTGAAACTGGAAAAGCAATATGAAAACCCTACAAATCTTTGACCCCGCCATGTGCTGCAATACGGGTGTCTGCGGTGTCGATGCAGATCAACAATTAGTCAGCTTTGCCGCGGATATCGATTGGGCGAAGAAGCAAGGCGCGCAGATAGAACGCTTTAATCTCGCACAACAACCGATGGCATTTGCTGAGAACGCAGTCGTGAAAAGTTTTTTAGAGCGTTCGGGTCAAGAAGGTTTACCCTTGATTTTGCTCGATGGTGAAATCGCGCTCACGAATCGTTATCCACGTCGTGCGGAGTTAGCGCGTTGGCTTGGTTTAAGCATCTTGCCTGTTACTGTTAGCACAAGCACAAGCACTAGCGCAAACTCGACAGCGTCTGCGCCTTGTTGTGGTGAAGGTCAAAGTTGTTAGCCTCCATTTTCGCTTTACCGAATTGATGCATTTATTCACGACTGGAGTCGCTTGTGAAATTTCTTGAACAAACCCCTGCGTTTCTATTTTTCACAGGTAAAGGTGGCGTGGGAAAAACCTCGCTCGCCTGTGCGACGGCCATTTATTTGGCGGATCTTGGCAAGCGAGTACTGTTAGTCAGCACCGATCCTGCGTCGAATGTCGGCCAAGTGTTTGGCATCACGATCGGCAATCACATCACGCCCGTCAGCGCCGTGGCGAACCTGTCTGCCTTGGAAATTGATCCGCAAGCAGCAGCGCAAATTTATCGCGACAAGATCGTTGGCCCGGTGCGTGGGGTATTACCAGATGCAGTAGTCAACAGCATCGAAGAACAATTGTCTGGGGCGTGTACCACCGAGATTGCCGCCTTTGATGAGTTCACGGGTTTGCTCACCAATCAATCTTTGATCAGCCAATTTGATCACATCATATTCGATACAGCGCCAACGGGTCATACCATACGCATGTTGCAATTGCCTGGTGCATGGTCCGACTTTTTAGAAGAAGGCAAAGGCGATGCATCGTGCTTGGGCCCGCTAGCTGGATTAGAAAAGCAACGCGAGCAATATCATGCTGCGGTGGAAGCCTTAGCTGATCCGCAACGCACACGCATGGTCTTGGTTGCGCGTGCGCAAACGGCGGCTTTACGTGAGGCAGCACGCACACACGAAGAATTAGCAGCGATCGGATTTCAACATCAATATTTAGTCATCAATGGCGTGATGCCAGAAGCCGAGGCGGCACATGACAAGTTGGCAGCAGCCATCGTACAACGTGAACAAAGCACGCTAAACGCGATGCCAGCAGTACTAGTCGATGCACCGATTGACCATATTCCCTTGCTAGGTTTCAACTTAGTTGGCTTGCCTGCGCTGCGTGCTTTGTTGAGCCCATCTTCTGCGGCAATACCAACCAGCGAAATATCAACAAGCGAAACATCAACTACGGCAAGCTGCCCAAACTTATCCAGCTTGATTGATGATTTAGCAGCCGATGGTCATGGCTTGATTATGACCATGGGTAAAGGCGGTGTTGGCAAAACCACAGTGGCAGCGGCACTCGCAGTTGAGTTAGCGCGTCGTGGTCACGCCGTGCATTTAACGACCTCCGATCCCGCAGCGCATGTATTGGAGGCACTCGGTGGCGAAGTCGAAAATATGAGCGTCAGTCGTATCGATCCACAAGCCGCGACGGAAGCTTATCGCGCGCAAGTGATGGCGAGTAAAGGTAAACATCTGGATGATGCTGGTCGCGCCTTATTGGAAGAAGATCTACGCTCGCCATGTACCGAAGAGATTGCCGTGTTTCAAGCTTTCTCACGCGTGATTCGTGAAGCTGGAAAAAAGTTTGTCGTAATGGATACCGCGCCGACCGGGCATACTTTGTTATTGCTCGATGCAACGGGTGCTTATCACCGCGAAATCGCGCGTCAAATGGAAAGCACCGGGGTGCGTTTTAATACGCCGATGATGCAGCTACAAGATCCGCAGCAAACCAAGATACTGATTGTCACGCTGGCGGAGACCACGCCGGTGTTGGAAGCGGCAAGCTTGCAACATGATTTGCGACGCGCGGGGATTGAGCCTTGGGCTTGGGTCATTAACAATAGCCTCGCCTTAGCGCATCCCACATCAGCCTTATTGCAACAACGGGCGCACAATGAATTAGCGCAGATTCAAGCAGTGTCGGAACAACATGCTAAGCGCTGGGCGGTGATTGCCTTACAAGAACAAGAGCCAGTTGGGGCTGCGCGTTTACAGGCTTTGTTGAAAAACCCCATTGAAGAAGCTGTCAACAGCACTTGTCTCTCGTAGATTCTTTCCCCCCTTCAAGGGATAGGTATCTACATAAGTTGCATCCCACTGATAGGTCCCTCCCCCTATCAATCGCGCCGGGGGAGGGCTAGGGTGGGGATG
>DLGN01000137.1:2041-14446 GCA_002482715.1 Oxalobacteraceae bacterium UBA7693 | reverse complement strand
CTTTGCGCTGCGCCCGCCTCAACCGCCGAAAGCGCATCAAACACAACATTCATGCGACCTGAAAAATATTCCGGGGTGCGGTTATAGCCTTCTGATGGCGGCGTTAAAATCGCCAATACATTTTTTGGCAAAGCTAAATTTTCCGCACGCAAACTCGCAATTATTTTTTGCAAAGCTTGCCGTTGTAATGCAGCAGAAACTGGTTTCGTGCCAGCTTCTATTCTTCCGGCATTGGCATCTTTCGCTAAACCATATTCATATTCGGCACCACCAATCAAGCGCGCCACCGCTTCGGTTTGATAACGATGCAAAAGATAAACAGGAACTAAACGCGCTTCCAACTCACCAATCTGACGCTGCGGTGGCAAGACAGCCATTGAGAAATTGTTCAAAGCACGCTGACGCACCTGCATCAATTGATCATAAGTTTTCATGGAATCAGCGCCGAAATCCCATAGCAGACCATTTGGATGTGCCGCACCTGCTGCGCGTGAATCAGTATCAGACACATATTGCAAGCCACGCGCTTTGACTTTTTCGCGCAAATTTGCCAGAGCAGTTTCTTCATCTTGCCCAGGGAAAGTTGCATACAAATGTTGAACCACAAAGTCATCCCAAGGTCCAACACCTACTCCATAGGCATCCTTTAATTCCACTTCACCCTTACTATTCAGGCCTAAAATCGGGTGCGGATAATCCATCACAGAACCATTACCATGACGACTAGGCGCAAAGTTATGGGCGATTCCCAGCGTATGCCCAACTTCATGCGCAGACAGTTGACGTAATCGCGCCAAGGCCATTTGTTCCGCCGCATTTTTCTTCTCTGCACTGCTTGATTTACCGTAAGGAGCTAACAAACTTTCAGCGATCAAAATATCTTGTCGCACACGTTGCGAACCCAAGGTCACTGCACCTTTAATGATTTCACCGGTACGTGGATCAGTCACGGCATTACCGTATGACCAACCGCGTGTTGCGCGATGTACCCACATGATAGTGTTGTAGCGGATGTCCATGGGATCAACGCCTTCCGGCAGTAATTCGACGCGATAGGCGTCTTTAAAACCCGCCTTCTCAAACGCACTCGTCCACCAACGGGCACCTTCCAACAAAGCCGTCCGCACTGGCTCTGGCGCGCCGCGATCCAAATAATAAATAATCGGCTTTTTCACGGTGCTGACCACTGCGTTTGGATCGGTCTTTTCTAAGCGATGCCTAACTTGCCACTGCACATTTATACTGTCCGCCAGCGGTGTCGCAAAGTCCATCTGCTCGCTATCCAAGCCTCCCGAACCAGGATGATAAGTTCGCGGCTTATACCCATCAGGCAAGCGGATCAAACTCACGTGTTGATGTACACGCAAGCTCTTCGGATCCGCTGCCACTTGACGTACAAACGGGCCGTCGCCAGCACCCGCGAAAGTCAGTAAAGCTTCTAGCTCGGTGTTATCAGGAAAATTCTTCGCTTGCTGACTCAATACAGCACTGCGTTTTTCGTCGACCACGTAATTCCCTTGGCGAGTTCTTGTCAAAGTATCGGCCACACCATGCCTGTCGGTCGATAAGAAAGACGAGAAGTCGACCAAGTAGGTATTGCCCTCCGTTGCCAAGATATCTCCAGCCCACAACACCGCGCCAGCAAAAGCTTCACGCACAGAAGCGCGTTCATCTGGATTTTGTGAATCAGCGATAAAGCGGGTGTTCTCTTGTACTAAGAACAGCCGTTTTCCATGACGTTCAAATCTGACTAATTTACTTCTTCCTGCTTGCCCGCGATCTAGCCCGACATCATTCGATCCCAGTCCAAATGGCAGCGAGGTGACCAGCAAAAAGGGACGATCTAATTGCGGCACTGCCATCAAAATCTTTGCTTGCTCCTGGCTAGTCCAGATATCAAACAAACCGCTATGTTTTTTCATCCCTGCCGTATGCTGGGCGAAGCCAGCGGTTGTGACGGAAGTGCTTCCTGATACGCCAACACCCTGTGCAGTCTGTGCTGCGGAATAACTTGCAGGCATCGCACTCAATAGCACAACTGCTGCGGAAATGATGTTCAAGACAAATTTCGATGGTAATGGGGCTGACATAGCGGGTCCTTTAGAACAAAGCAAAGCATAGCGTAACGGATGGAATACATAGGAAATTAACAGTGTGCGCTTGGACAAGCAATCTTTGTATTTAGTTGCCTCCGTCTTTTGCATTTAATGAAAAAGACTAACTATAAAAATAGATCTTTAACCTCATTCATTCTTTGCTCAGTGAATGACCCCGATCTGTAGAGTTGCCACGAGATAAAGACGAAACAGCATTTAAGCAACAAATCAGCAACCGACCAGCAACAGTGAAATAATTTATACAATTTCAGTAGCAACAAATCCTTTGAAGTATTCGAGGCTTTGCTACAATCAATTACAAGCCAACCAACTCAACCATCATGAATCTTCACGGTATTCTTCGTTGCGGCATCATCATACTAAGTTTGAATCTTAGTAGCTTTGCCTATGCACATGAAGTGGTGCAGCTACAAACCATAGAAGAATTTGATAAAGAAGGCAAACCCCTACCAATCAACAAAATCAGTCGAGACTTACTCAGTTACATAGAAAAATCACTAAAAGTTCGCTTTGAAGTTAAACGAGTCCCTTGGAAACGCGCACTGGATAACGCGCTACATCATGATATTGTCTTGATGGGCATGTCTTACACCAAAGAACGTGCAAAACGCTATGCATTTTCAGACCCAATCAACGCCAACGGTAACTGGTTAGTTACACTATGCGACGCTACTTTCAAATTTGATCGGATCTGCGATCTGAAAGGAAAATTGATCGGCATCGTACGCGGCACTAGTGCGGGTGAAGAATTCGACCAACACATGCATGTATTGTTTAGAGTCGAAAATGATGTTGGTGCCGGCATTTCTCGCTTAAAGAAATTGATGGCAAAACGTATGGATGCCATCGTCTGGTATGGCGTCACTGGCAATCACCGCGAAATGCAGGAAACCTTGAACAAGAATTACGCGGCACTTAGCCAGTCTTTCGGCCACGCTGAGCAGTCTGCTTTCTGCGTACTTCCAAAACCAATCGCGATCGTCAATAATCATTTTGCTATGCGTATCAGTCCAAGTAATCAAGACCTCTTAAATCGCATCAACCAAGCGATCGCAAAAGGACGCAAAGAAGGTGCCATTCCGCCCATGCAAGCAACGAATTTGGATTAATCCGCTACACTATGGCAACTTTATGTTGTTTATGTTGGCTTAGGTAGATCAATTCATGACCAGTACCCCCACGATACACGGAAAATTTGTGCATGGTTCCACCATGCGTCACGTCATCAATATGACCGCAACTGGCTCGATTGGCTTGATTGCGGTCTTTTTAGTGGATGTTTTAAATCTTCTCTATATCTCCCAATTAGGCAAACCCGAGCTGGCTGCGGCAATTGGCTATGCTAGTACGCTTTTGTTCTTTCATACCTCGATCGCAATTGGCTTATCCATTGCAACTGCTGCAACGGTATCACGAGCCATCGGGAGTGGTGATAGTCAACTCGCCCGACAATTTGCCGCGACGTCACTAATTTTGATCGCGGGGATTTCTGTTTTACTAACCATCATTACTTATCCGCTATTGAATAGTTTACTAAGCGTTCTAGGTGCACAAGCAGAAACAGCTCGGCTTGCCAAACGCTTCTGTCAATTGGTATTGCCTTCCATTCCGTTAATTAGTATTGGTATGGGACTCAGTGCTTTATTGCGTGCTTTAGGTGATGGCAAAGGTGCGATGTATGTGACTTTGGGTGCGGCAATTGCCACCGCCATCCTCGACCCGCTCTTTATTTTTAGCCTGAACTTAGGTTTGGATGGTGCGGCTTACGCAAACGTTCTAGCGCGTGTCGTATTAGTGAGCATCGGCGCCTACAGTATCTTTGCCAGCCATCGCTTTTACAGCAAGCCGGAGCCTGAAGTCTTTCGCCGCGGTGCTAAAGCCTTCGCTACCATCGGCATTCCAGCGATACTCACCAACGTGGCGACTCCCGTTGGCAACGCCGCTGTTACTTCAGTTCTCGCAAAATATGGCGATCAGGCTGTTGCCGGTTGGGCGGTAGTGTCTCGTTTGATTCCCATGGCATTTGCAGGTTTGTTTGCTTTATCGGGCGCAGTAGGTCCTATCCTCGGTCAGAACCTTGGAGCAAAACGTTTTGATCGCTTACGATCTACCATGCTTGATAGCCTGAAATTGACCTTGATTTATGTGCTAGTCGTGTGGTTTCTACTCGCCGTGTTTAGTCATATGATCGCCCGTGCCTTTGATGCTCAAGATGCAGCAGCCGATGTCATCGTATTTTTCTGCATTTTCGTTGCTGGCAGTTTCTTATTCAACGGCAGCCTGTTTGTCGCCAATGCGGCATTCAATAATCTTGGCTACCCACTCTATTCAACCATGTTAAATTGGGGACGGTCCACAATCGGTGTGATTCCCTTTGTCTGGTTTGGCGGAATGTGGTTTGGCGCGCGCGGTGTGATTGCGGGATACGGTCTCGGCGTCGTCTTGTTCGGAATTGCTGGTGTGGTTTTGTGTTTCCGGGTGTTAGCAAAATTAGAGCAAACAAATCAACACGAATAATTGACCAAGGACATTATGCGCGCCCTCTTCTTTACTCTTACGCTACTGAGTAGCGCATGTATCACAAGCACGGGATACGCACAAACTGTCGCCAACAATTTTCCAGCATGGCCTAGCGGCCACAGTAGTGTGCTCAAAGGCGAGCAAGCGCTAACTTTGGGCAGGCAGTGCTCGCGTCCCTCTGTTCCAGGTGTCGATAGCAGCTGGACACCATCCCCCCATATCATTCTGAAACTTGAACTCAAACTCAACGAATATCTCAGCAAACATTACCCCAAAATACGTCAGCAAATTCAACAGGTTTATTTTCAATATGCTGGACTCAAAGGGAACAAACGAAAAATAGTCTATATCAACGCGATTGACCAACACGCACAAAACAATCCTGATTGGCGCCAGAATGCACTGGTGATCTGCGATGGCGGAGAGGTGTTCTGGGGCGCAGAATATGATCCCGCGACCGAACGATTCTCACCGATACATTTTAATAGCAGTCCCTAAATCGCTATCCCAAGCCAATTTAACTTTGATCGGACGCCATTCTGAACAGCGATCTTCGGTCATGTAGTTCGAACTCATTTCTTCACACTAGCAATTGCACAAGATTTTCGACTTGTCGATAGCTTTCTTGCTGCGAACTAATTGCGGCAATGCGCAACAAATCTTCCCCTTCCGCATACGACAAATTGGTCTCACAGCCCGCATTTCTAGTTTAGAATGCACCGTCGTTGAAAATCTCTGTATTTTTTGCAAACCATTAGTACAGCTGAACTTGTCTACCAATGGGAAAATTAAGACAACACAACGGAAATCTGAGCTTTTTATAATTTCAACAAGCGTTTTACAAAATATAAACAGGAGAAAATTGCATGAGCGGTGCTGCAATCACACCGGGTCAAGAGACCCCAATTCCAGAGTTTAAGCAAATCATGGGGCATCCTGCTCCACTTTGGATGTTATTCATGTCCGAATTCTGGGAGCGCTTTGCGTTCTACGGTATTCGCTGGGCTTTGGTGCTCTACATCGTCGAACAGTTTTATAAAGGCGATGGTTCTGGTCAGGCAGCAGCAAATTTGACTTATGGCTCTTATCTGGCGCTGGTGTACGCAGCGGCTTTGTTTGGCGGCTACGTTGCAGACCGTGTGATTGGTTATCAACGTTCGATTTTGATTGGTGCGGTCTTCATGGCTGCGGGTCTGTTTATGATCTCCATTCCAAATGAAGAGATCTTCAAACTGGGCTTGGCCACGATTATTATCGGTAACGGCTTGTTCAAACCAAATATCTCGACGATGGTTGGTAAGTTGTACAGCATCGCTGATACGCGTCGCGATTCCGGTTTCACTATTTTCTACATGGGTATCAACGTTGGTGGTTTCTTAGCACCGATTTTTACCCAGTTCCTAGCGCAAAAAGTGTTCAGTACTGGCGACACCCCAGCGTATAAGATTGTCTTCATCGCCGCTGGTATCGGTATGTTATTGAGTTTAGTCTGGTTCGCCATTGGTCGTCGCACTTTGAAAGGCATAGGCGCACCTGCTGAAGGTACGGAAAGCATGTCCCGCGTGATTTATGTCGCGATTGGTGGCTTGTGTGTCATCCCAGTCGCTTACTTCTTGCTGTCAATGGGCGCAGCGAAATTGCAAGGTATTTTGACAGTGTTGTTCATCGGCCTGGCAGTAATGTTGTTGGTAGAAGGTATTCGCAACGGTAACGTAGCTCGCGACAAAGTGATCGCGATGTTATTGATCTTTACTTTCAATATCTTGTTCTGGATGTTCTTTGAGCAAGCCGGTAGTTCCTTTACCTTCCTTGCGGAAAGCATCGTTGATCGTGATTTAGGTGGCTTCGTGTTTCCAACAGCATGGTTCCAAAGTGTCAACTCCTTAGCGATTATCGGTTTCGCCCCTATCGTTGCTGCAATCTGGGTGATGTTGGGACGTCGTAATTTGAATCCATCGATTCCACGTAAATTCGGTCTCGGTTTGATCGGTAATGCCTTGGCATTTGGTTTGTTAATGTATGCGTTGACATTCTTGGTCGACGACAATAGCAAAATCCCATTCTGGACTTTGTTCATGGTCTATGTCATCCAATCCATCGGCGAATTGTGCTTATCACCAATCGGTTTATCGATGGTGACAAAATTGGCGCCAGTACGCTTAGTAGGTTTAGGTATGGGTGGCTGGTTCTTATCAACTGGTATCGGCAACAACTTATCAGGAATTTTCGCCAGTCACGTCAGTGGTGATAGCGGAATGTCTGTGGCGTCTGCATTAAGCGGCTATACCTTCGGCTTCTACTCGCTGTTAGGCGCAGGCGTTGTGTTGTTCCTGATCGCACCGTTAATGCAGAAATTAATGCACGGCGTGAAATAATCTGCATCTGATATCAGACAGTAAGCAATCAAATCCCGCAAATAGCTATCGTTCATTGGCAATTGCGGGATACAAAAAAAAAGAGCTGGGGTCATTCATTTGACCCCAGCTCTTTTTTACTTCAACAGCACGTTTCTATCGTTGGCTATTTCATTTCCATCGCAGCAGCTTCTGCTGCTGGATCGATCTCTGGTTTAGGTGGAAATACTTTGCCATTCACCATTAACTGACCATTCTTCCAACTCACTTTAGAAGTCAAGGTTTTGCCTTCACGCTTAACATAGCCTTGCTTTTCAAAGCCTTCAATCTGCGCGTAAAATTGGCTACGCATCATGCCACGTGCGTCTGGATCGGTTTGTGTGCCATCAATTAATTCATCGATCATCGCATCGGCCAAACTCACTTCACCCATGCTTTCAATTTTAGATAACAGCAATATCGGCGTTTCAAAGTCTACCGCAGCAACGTCCTTGAACTGGAATTTTCCAGACGCTTTCAATTCGCCACTCTTACCTGTCAAACTTAAACGATCGAGTGAGATTTCTGGATTGTGTTTTAAAATTTCAATACCGTATTGCTTCCACTTCTGCTGCATTTCTAGCATTTTCTCAGGATTATTTTTGTATTGATCAATCGTCGACAATTCAACGAAGAGCTGATTAGCACTTGGTCCATGCAAACGCTTCAATGAATAGTCGTAGTGGAAATTGCCGATTGGCGTATCATTCATCGTGATATTCGCCATACCGAATTTCAAAGCAGAATCAATCAAATCGTTCTTGGAAGTCGTTGTACTTTCCAAGCTAATTTCTTTAACACTGAAGCCTTTATTCGCTGCTTGCGCATTGGAAAAACTCATGGAAGCAATGCTAGCCTTAGAAGTGCCGAGATACAAGAAACCGTCTGGATAGGCGCGCTCTGCATCACCTTGCATTTTGATCTCGCCAACCTTCACTGAAGTCGCACCTTTTGCCACCAGCACATCTAAGCCAGCCGAATGCAAATCGAACTTCAATTTTTTATAGGCCGCATCAAAATCAATTTCCAACTTTGCGCCCTTCCAATCCAACTTGTCTTGATTCATGCCGACTGTCGTGTTGACCGCTGGACTGCTAATCGTTAATTTACCGCCACCGCCATAATTTAAAACGGTACGAATCTCGATAAATTTCTTATCGCCAAAAACCCGTTTAATTTCTTCTTTGGTTGTCGCATCGAGTACAAACTCTGTTTCTATCTTGCCGGCAGCAATACCCAAAATACCAGGAACAGGACCATGCTGGATATTGTTCACAACCTGAAACTGCACTGGCTTAAGTATCTTTGGCATCTCAGGCTGATGAGGATCGGCATCCACCGCATCCGTTGCATCTTGCGGGTTTTGTGGATCTTGTCCGGCCTGATCTTGCAAGCTCATAGGGCTCGCGGCAGGTGACATGCCAGCAATATCAAACTCAATCGTGCTTTCTTGTTTCGATGAAAAAATCCCGCGGGTATAGGTTTGCTTCACAATCTTAAAATTAGCAAACAGCACATCTTTTTTATCTGTCTGTGACAGCTTGGTTTCCAAACGTTTGCCCGACATCCATGAGGCAGCAGGGTAAGCAACCGCTAAAGCAGCAACGACCGCAAGCGCAATTGAACTTTTTTTCATGCGAAGTAATCCTTAATTAAAATAAACAATCCGATAAAAGATGAAATAGAAAGGCGATAGTGTAACGACAAATAGCTACACTATGATGTTATAGGCAATAAAAAATATCTTTTCACCAGATTACATCACAAATTCTGTCTGACAAAACAACGCCATATGAACTCGCACTGGTGATCTATTGCAGTTACTTAGATAGTTACTTAGATAGTTACTTAGATAGTCACTTATTTAGTCACTTGTTGTTTGCTAGAAACCGATTGCTCTAACTGCTCTAACGCAGTATCCCGTTGCAAAAATCTAGCCTCAAAATCATGCGGATTGAGCGCTTTGGCAATCAGAAATCCCTGAATTTCATTGCAATTGAGTGCGCATAACAAATCTTTTTGTTCTTGCGTTTCCACCCCTTCCGCAATCACTTTCAGTTTTAAGGCATGTGCCAAACTGATAATTGCCGTCACTATGGCAATATCGCTTTCGTCTTTTGTCAGGTTCATGACGAACGAACGATCAATCTTCAATTTATTGATAGGGAAACGCTTTAAATAACTCAGACTGGAATAGCCAGTACCAAAGTCATCGATCGACATCTTAACGCCTAGTTTGGCGATGGCGTTAAGCTTCTTCAAGGTTTCTTCAACATCGCGAATCAAAATCGACTCCGTCAATTCCAAAGCGATACAACTTGGATCAAGATGTGCATCGTCCAGTGCATTGGCAAGGTTATCAACAAAATTTGCCTGTTGAAACTGTAGCGCAGAGACATTCACAGAAATACTCAGATGCCGCCCATCTTTATTCCATGCAGCTGCTTGCGCGATTGCGGTATGAATAACCCAGTTTCCAATAGCAACAATCAAACCACTTTCTTCCGCTATCGGAATAAATTTCGCTGGACTGACTTCTCCCATATCTTTGTCATACCATCGGATCAAAGCTTCCGCACCAAATACTTGATTCGTTTCCAAACAAAGTAAAGGTTGGTAATGCAAACGAAACTCTTGATGCTCCAAAGCCTGTCGCATCGCGTGATCAATCTTCATACGCGACAACAAGCCTATGTTCATTTGGCGCTGATAAAAACGGAAATCAGAACGTCCGCGCTCTTTCACGTGATACATCGCGCTATCGGCGTTCTTAATCAAATCTTCAATTTTGCTACCATCTGCAGGATACAAAGCAATCCCAATACTGCAAGTAACGCTGAATTGAATTCCATCCAAACTAAATGGCGCGGCTAAATCAGCGAGTACTCTACGCGCGCAAATCTCTGCGCCGCTGGCATTTGCTTGATGCAGCAAAAGGACAAACTCATCACCACCAAGTCGGGCCGCCGTATCCACTTGACGCAAACAATTCTTTAGACGTTCAGTAACTTCAATCAAGACACGATCACCGAATGGATGTCCTAAGGAATCATTGATTTGCTTGAAGTTATCGAGGTCTAAAAACAGTAAAGCGAATTCACCATTAGAACGGCTGGCATGGGTAATCGATTGGTTGATGCGCTCTTCCAACAACAGTCGGTTAGGCAAGCCCGTCAAGGCATCAGAAAATGCCAGCTCTTCTATCTTTTGTTTGGCGTTGTAGCTCTCGGTTCTATCTTTGAAAAAACCGATGGTATGTAAGATTTTTCCATCGTCATCTTGCACCCGCACCAAGGAAATCATACATAAATATGCATGGCCATCTTTACGTCGATTCCAGATTTCTCCTTCCCAAAAACCCTGTAGGTCAAGTTCACGTTGCAAAGTTTTAATTAACTCCGTGTTTCCTTGATTGAGCAAAAACTGTTCTATGCTCAAGCCCTTCATGTCAGATTCAGTAAATTGGGTTAAGCGTTCGAATCCTGGATTCGTTGTAATGATTTTTTGTTCTTGATCGGTGATGAAGATGGCATCGGTGCTGGCCTCAAAAACTTTTGACGCCAGTTGGATACGCGCATGATCTGCCAATCTTTGCGAAATATCGCGGAATGAGTAAACACGTCCTATCGGCCGACCGCGCGCATATTGTGGCAACGTCACACGTTCAAGCACTTTGCCAGAATGCAGTACCAAAATATCGTTGGACTCTAACAAGGGCGAACGACGGATAATCGCCAAACGTTCATTGTAATGACTAGCATCAACAATACATTGATCCATCCAAGAATAAATGGCCGCATCTTCTCTTTGCGTCAATAACTCTTCGGGTAAATTCCACAACTTCGCGAACAAGTGGTTATAGCTACGTATCCCGCCATCTAAGTCGGTCACCAAGATTCCATCGGCAGTCGATTCCAGTGTCGCACGTAATTCAGCGATCAGTTTTTCAAGTTCAGTCTCAACGTGACGTTGATCGGTATGATCGCGAATGGCCACCACATAGAGCGCCGTTTCCATATCGAGATGCACCAAACTCACACGTCTGACGACATGCACGATGCTATCGTCAGAACGCTTTAGCAAAGTTTCAGAGTAAATATTATTCGACAAACCAGCAGCCACGTCTTCCCAAAAAAACATATCTTCAGGAGAAGATGCCAGATCCACTACTGGTGCACCAATCAGGCTCGCTGCCGGCGCGCCCAATAACTTATGCGCTGAACGATTCGCCGCAATAATATGCAACTGCAAAGGATCAACTAGCAGCACACCTTCTATCATTCCCTCAATCAAGGCTTCCCATTGGCGCTGTATCATGGCAATGGTCCTTTCATGTGACTTGCAAGCGATAGTGGATCGGTAGCTCGCTCAAAAAAGTAACACAGACGCTTTCTGGGCGACAAATAATCGTAGGCTGCTTTCGGTAACTGTACAGGTTTCAAACTACGACGGATGCCAATTTGGGTTTCATGTTCCAGATTAATCACTAAAGCATCTTCGCGCGGAATCGCGGGGTCGTGAATAATCACTTTTGGTTTGATTGGACGTGCCGAATTAACTGAGACCACCAAGGCATAGCGTTCGTCACTTAATTGAACGACCGAGCCTGGAGGATAAATGCCCATCATCTTAATAAAGGCCGTCAGAGTCTGGGTATCCGATTGCGATTTACTCTTCGTAAATAACTGCGACAAGGCTTCATGCGGTGTGATTGCATGGGCGACATTACTTGGATTACATAAATTATCGAAGCGATTGACTAAAGAAATGATACGGCTTAAGACCGTCATTTTTTCACCTGAAATATGTCCGGGATAACCGCTACCATCGGCGAATTCATGATGCTGGGCGATTAACAGCGAGGCATTCGGTGATAGTTGTAATTTGCGTGCAATGTTGACTCCGTGCGCAACATGACTTTGGTAAAGCTGACGCTCAGCTGGGCTACTTTGTTCATCTAACCAACGCAAACGATCTGGCAGCTCCATCTTACCGACATCGTGCAGCAATGCACCAATGCCCAATTCCAACATGTCCTCTTTAGACAGTTCTAGCACTTTACCTAACAGCAGTGAAATTAATGTTACATTCACGCTATGCAGAGCGGTTTTCTCACCGGCCTTTTCTGATAGCAAGCGTATCGCCGATTCTTCTTCGTTCAAAATTCCTTCTAGCATGCCCTGTACTAATTTGGTCGCAGATTCTCTGGCCAACGATGGTTGAGCATGAACGATGTCCGTCAAATGTTTGAATTCTTGCGTAGCCTGAGCAAATTGGCGTTCTGACTGCATCAAACTCGCTTGTTGCTGGTGCAGTAGCGCACGGCGTTGTTTGATCGCTAGCTCTTCAGGGCTCTCTGAAGTTGTCGGCTTCTC
>DLGN01000137.1:209-2004 GCA_002482715.1 Oxalobacteraceae bacterium UBA7693 | reverse complement strand
TCTTTTCTGGTGCGTAGCGAATTTTCTGCAATCCTAATTCACGCAATTTCTGAATTTGCTCCTGGGTACGCAGCTCAAAGCTATTGACAGGAAAGGGATGCTCCATCCACCCCATATCCAGATAAATATACATACCTATCTGTAGTTCGGCCGGACTGATAAATTGAGGATGTGATTCTGTCATTGCGCGCACACTGGGGGAAGTGGGTTATGATGAAAGAAAAGTTTCTTTAAATCAATCTTTTCAGTATAAGCCTAAAGTAATAAAAATACTCTATCGTAAACAGATACGCTGTAATTATTTTTCAATTTTATTGACTAACGTTGTATTCGCATCGCGCAATTGTGTCTTTTTCTAAGACAGCTCACATAGACACAAAATCATCTTCCAACTCGTCCTAAAATGAGGGCTGTTAATAAAAGCTCAGAATGAAGGTTAATTGTCATGTTACTTGCCGTATTTACGGACTTGCACGCGAATCGAGAGGCGGTCGAAGCCTGTCTCGCCCATGCGAAAGAACGCTCAGCGGATCAATACGCATTTCTAGGTGATTTGGTTGGCTATGGTGCTGACCCTGGCTGGGTGATTGACACAGTGATGGCGTATGTCAATCAGGGTGCTTATGTGCTCATGGGTAACCACGACATAGGCGTATTGCAAGATGATCGCAAAGACATGAACCCTACTGCGCGGTTTGTAGTTGACTGGACCCGTCAAAATTTAAACGAAGTGCAAACCAATTTCATTCGCGAACTGCCGATGCAATTCATGCTTGATCAATGCTTATTCGTACATGCAAATGCCTGGGCACCTGAACGTTGGGAATATGTCGATGGTACGATGGAAGCAGCGCGCAGTATGCGTGCCACCAACGCGCAGATTACTTTTTGCGGCCATGTGCATACGCCAAGTTTGTATCATATGAATCAAGCAGGGAAAGTCGGCAGCTTCACACCTAACACCGAAGTAAGTGTGCCCTTAAGCAAACTGCGTCGCTGGTTGGCACAACCTGGCTCGGTCGGCCAACCACGCGATGGCAATCCAGCAGCATGTTACGCACTGTTTGATACACAACAATTAGAGCTGACTTTTTTTCGCGTACCTTACGATACAGAGACCGCATCGCAAAAAGTATTGGCGGCCGGTTTGCCAGCTAGCTTAGCCCATCGTTTAATACACGGAGCTTGAATTCATGTCTGCTGATATCTCTCCAAAAACGCCAATCACCGCACCAGATCATGTGGCGGCAACAACGACAGCAACACTTGCACCTACCGCAAAAAAACTCAGCCGCTTACAAGCTGGCATGATCGTTGACGATTATCAGCTGGAAGAAAAACTGCATACTGGCGGTATGGCGGCATTGTGGCGTATCACCGATTTACGGCAACGGCACGGCAATGCAGATGGTAGTTTCCCTGCGCTAATCATGAAGGTGCCTTTGATGTTTAGCATCGATGATCCAACGGCGATTGTCGCGTTTGAAGTTGAACAGATGATTATGCCGAAATTAAAAGGCCAGCATGTCCCCAAATACTACGCCGCTGGAGACTTTGACACCCAACCATTTATCGTGATGGAACAAATCGGCGGGGTGTCACTTCGCGCGCGTTTCGACGCATCACCATTGCCGATTGATGAGGTCGTCACAGTCGGAATTAAAGTCGCAACCGCACTACAAGATCTGCATCGCCAACATGTCATTCATCTGGATTTAAAACCATCGAATATTATGTTTCGTGCAGATGGTGAAGCTGTTTTGATTGATTACGGTTTGTCACGCCATGATAAGTG
>DLGN01000137.1:0-169 GCA_002482715.1 Oxalobacteraceae bacterium UBA7693 | reverse complement strand
CCTGCCGATGGGAACCGGTCCTTACATCGCGCCAGAACAAGTATTAGGCATACGCAACGAACCTCGCAGCGATCAATTTTCGCTAGGCGTCTTGCTTTACCATTTGGCGACGGGCGAGCGTCCGTATGGACATCCAACTTCGGTTTCTGGTTTGAAAAAACGCTTATAC
>DLGN01000089.1 GCA_002482715.1 Oxalobacteraceae bacterium UBA7693 | reverse complement strand
ACTAATCAAATGCTCCCAATAACGTCGCTGCCAAATGCCTCGTTCACCTCGACGAACACGCGTTGCTGACAGGCGTTATTGGGAGCATTTGATTAGTGATGAACGTGATTTTTCTGCGCATATGGATTATGTTCACATTAATCCACTTAAACATGGCTTAGTGCAGCGTGTGATAGATTGGCCGTATTCAACTTTTCATTCATTAGTTCAAAACGGTTTGTATCCAGAAAACTGGACTAGTAGTAAAGGCGACTTGCCGGATTATGATGATTGAGATCCCATGAACTTTAAAGCAGCGACTTTTTCTTTTTCTTTCTCTTTTCTTTGCATGCTGACGCAGGCTTGTCCGTCGATTGCTGATGAAACATCGGCTCGAAATTCTTGGATCGCATGTGAGAAAAAAATAGGTTCATCGCAATGCTGGAAACCTATCGAACAACATTTTCAAACGCTGACGAAACCAACAAATCAAAGACGCTTTGATGAATATTTACTCCAATATTTTTTTCTGGCGAAAATGGCACACATGGCTGGCGATTTAGCAGACGCAGAGCGGCTACTGCAAATAGTAGAGCAACTAGAAATTGAACGCAAAGCCCTTGCACCGTCTAACAATCCTAGCCTGACTCCTGTGATCGAATATGATCGCGGGCTACTTTATCTAAGCCGCAATTCTTACGAACTCGCTTTGCAGGCATTTGATAATGCAGAAAAATCGACGTCCAGTATCAATCAAGTTAGGGAATTTAAACTAGAAATCTCGATTGCAAGAGCATCAGCACTGATTGGATTATCGCAATGGTCGGCCTTGGAGATTGAGTTAGCAAAAATCATCAGCTCACTTAATTTTAAGGAGAATTCTCCAGTCATCGTATGGCCAATTGGGCCTCAGTTGACTGGACCTTACGCCAAAGCGAGGAGAGTCGCTGCCGCTTATGTCCGTTTGAATCAACTAGATCTTGCCTTATCCATCCTCGATCAAGCTGAGCGCGAAAGACGACAATCAATGTCTATCAAAACAGCCGAAGTGCCAAAAATTATACGACTAGACAAGCCGTGGGCAGACTTCTGTCGTCCTATGGACTTGATGATCGATAAAAGCGAAATTCTAATTCGGCAAGGAAAACTTCAAGAGGCTGAAATTCTATTAAACGAGGCTTCACAACAAGAGCACAAGCAAGATCCAGCCGATCAGAAACGCCTACTACTCAAACGTTCCAATATCGCTGCATTGAAAGGCGACATAAAACTGAAAGCACACTACTTAAACGAGGCTGCGGCTATCATTGACAGTAATCAAGAAAAATTTGATCCCACGATTAATACCTTCAATTTCCTCAACTAACAGCGCAATTAATCAACCAAGACTAGAGCTATGCATACAATAAACATCATCAAAAGAGCCGTTCTTAATACCAAACTCCGCCCGCTCATCCTCATCACCAGCCTCGCAATTCTAGGCTTCACGCAAAGTGCGAACGCAACCAGAGTTGGAATTAGAATGCCAAGCGCGCCAACACCAGCATCGCCACAAACCGCCTGCAAATCCCTCGACGATTGGAATGAACCTACGTATCCACGTCGCATTTATGGCAATACTTGGTATGTCGGCACTTGCGGCATCAGCGTCGTCTTAATCGCGACGCCACAAGGTCATGTGTTAATTGATAGCGCACCAGAAAAAGCAGCTGCAGCTGTGCGTCAGAATATTCTATCTTTGGGTGTCAGACTCGGTGACATTAAAACGATTTTGCTGACCCACGAGCACCATGATCACATGGGTGGTGTAGCTAGCATGCAAGAAGCTACGGGGGCAAAAGTTTTAAGCCGTAGTAATGTTGTTGATGTACTCAAGACTGGTAAAAATGATCGTCGCGACCCGCAATTTAATGAGCTAACTGGCTTCGATCCGATTGCCAATGTTCATGGATTCGAGGACAGTAGCGCCATCAAAATGGGCAATACACAGATTCAACATATTCCCATGTCAGGCCATGCGCCAGGTGGTTCGGGTTGGGCTTGGCAAGAATGCGAAAAATCGGTTTGTAAAAATTTGATTTTTGCAGACAGCTTAGGCTCCATTTCAGACAATACCTACCGTTACTCAGCGCCAGACTCTTTAGCGAATGCATTACGTGAAAGTGGACAACGTGTCGCCAAAACCGCGTGCGATATTTTGATTACGGGACATGGAACGGCAAGCGACTTGCTTGCGCGATTAGATGGTACGAAGCCGCTAGTTGATACGAAGGCTTGTGTAAATTATGCGCAAACCGGCGCACTTCGTTTAGAAGAGCGTCTAAAGAAAGAAATGCTCAAATAGAGAAACTGGCACAAAATGAACACAAGTTCTATGTGCCCTCGCATCTGTCTATATCGCTATCCATTATCATTTTTGGTATAGCGACAGATGCGTTACTTCAAAAACGCCTGATACAAATTAAAGGTGCTGACCAAACTAATTAAGCTACCAACCAAAATCAGCAAGGTTTTCGCTTTCAAATGTTTGGTCACGAAAGCCGCGAATGGTGCGGCAACTAAACCACCCAAGGCCAAGCCAGCGACGAGTATCCAGACGGTGTGATCTAGAATTGAAAAGAATGACGCAGCAACCACAACGGTCAAAAAGAACTCCGCAAAATTCACCGTGCCGATAGTTGTGCGCGGATCTTGCCCAGAGCCGACTAAAGAAGTCGTCACGATAGGCCCCCACCCGCCACCGCCCGTGGTATCCATTAGGCCGCCAACGAATGCGAGTGGAATCACCTTCTTTGTGCTGATTTCAGATTTGGCCTTAATGTGACGAAAGGCTTTACTAAACACATAAATGCCCATTAACAATAGATACACGCTAATGTATGGCTTGAGCGCTTTTCCATCAATACTGCTCAAAATATAGGTGCCTGCTAATGCACCGATTATGCCTGGCACAAGCAAACCAAAAAACAATTTCTTGTTAACGTTACCCATTTTCAAATGCGCAACACCTGAAATACCCGTTGTGAACACTTCAGCCAAGTGCGTCGCGCCGCTCGCCAAGGCTGGCGGCGCACCAGCAGCAAGCAAAAAACTGCTCGAGGTGATGCCATACGCCATCCCTAATGCACCATCGATCACTTGCGCTAAAAATCCGACACCAACCGCACTCCAGAACAAGGGATCTTGCAAAGTCTGCGATATCAAGGCCATACCGGTTTGTTGATTGCCACCAAAAAATAGGCGAAACACCAAATACACGACCAAGCCAATCAAAATCGCAACCACCGCATAACTCAATATCCGCAAGATGGGATGCTCATGCGCATGCGTCACTTCGTACTCAATAGGAGGCAATGCCAGAGCTTCGTGCTCCGGATTGATACTTCTATCATCAAGGTCAATATGACGAATTTTCATGTTGAGGTAGGCGCAGTCTTTACTTAAGAAAGCGTGATGATAGGCAAAGCATGCCAAAATCAAAACAACAGAATAACTATTTGCTAATGCGAGAAATTGCTCTTTCATAAGCACGGCGTGCAAAGACTTACTCTAAAAACAAATGATAATATTATTTGAAACGTATAATCAGTAAGATTTGCTCAATCTTTAATTAATTCAATCGAAACAATTCCGTATGCAAACCATTTATCAGGCAAGTAATAGCGTAGAAGCGCATATGTTAAAAAATATGCTGGAACAAGAAGATATTGCAGCCTTTATTGAAGGTGAATATCTGCAAGGCGGTGTGGGTGAATTACCTTCACATAATTTAGTACGCTTAGTGGTTGCCGAAGCTGATGCCGAACGCGCAAAAGAAATCATTGATAACTGGAATGAAATTCAAGATACAAATCAACCAACAACTGAAAATAAACCGCAACGTAGACTCCCTACGTTTATTCTCGTTTTCTTCGGTATGGTTATCGGTGTAATGATTAGTTTGGCCTTCTTTCGAACGCATTATGACTACGCAGGAAATGACCATGACCATGACGGACAACTTGATGAAAAATGGACATATAGTCCAACGGGTGTTCCTTTGCTTTATGAAGGCGATCGAAACTTAGATAAAAAGATTGACGTCATCACCGACTATAATCGACACGGTTTGCCGGAAGTTTCAGAGTTTGATGATAATTTTGATGGCATCTTTGAGACTACGGCAAGTTTTGATAAGGGTTATATGACCGTATCAAAAACCGATACCGATGGCGACGGTTTTCCTGATTTCATCACAAACTACAAATTTGGTGTCATGACGAGCATCGAATATATCAACGTCTATTCGGGATATCCAAAGAAAATTTGCTCTTTCGAGCTAGGCAAACTGAAGGCATGTGATATCGATACAAATCTGGATAAAGTCATGGATAAGCACGTGCGCTATGACGACAATGGCGATATTGAAGCCAAATAACTCAAGCAAAATTCAAACATAAAATCCACTATGCTCAAGATCGGTCATCTTCTATTCTCGTGCACGATATTGTTTTTCTTTTGTATAGTTCCTGCGAACGCGCAAATACGTCGAGAAGAAGTAGAGGCTTACTCTGCGTTGCTCAATCATCTCTCCATGGAATATGCCAGTCAAGCTTCTATCATTATTCGTTCGAAAACAACAGCCTTATCACCGCATATCCCAAGCGACAGTGTTTCAGAAATAAAGAAGCGGATTCCCGAAGCAACTGAATCTGTCATAACTGATCTACTGCATGCTGACAAGCAGCTAAGTAATTTCGAGATACCTAAACGGTTTATTAGAAGTGAATTGAAATTTGCAATGCTGTCCCAGCAAACCTATTTTGATATTTTTAGTGATTCAAGAACACTAGAAGAGAGCTGGAAGCTGTTTTATGGCAGGTATCCCAAAACAACAGGCTTATTTTCATTCACGCGGGCGGGTATCGATCTTAATAAAAAGCAAGCCCTTTTTATGTACTCTAATGCGTCTGGCAGAAATGCGGGTATAGGTTTCTTGGTGTTGATGCAGCAAAAATGGTGGCGCTGGGAAGTGGTGAAAATAGAGAATATTTGGGTCAGCTAGCTACAAATTTAAACTTCTATTCGTATATTCGTAATCCTCGACAACTAAGTACATCAATGGAAAAGCAGACACAAAAAATTCATGACCGTTTCAAACAAAATGCCATCTACGCGCGGCAAACATAATAATTTCTGGCGTCATTTAGGCGAGTTAATTCTCGATACCTTGCTATGTCGCGGTTTGATCGCGAAATTCTGCTATCGACTTGGCCTACATGGCAAATTATCCCTCACTAAATACACAATTCAACTTGCACCGTTACGACCACTGCCAGCGCCGTTGACCATTGCATTTTTAAGTGACTTTCATGCTGGTCCAACGACACATCCACAAATTTTTCGTGATGCTATCGATGTAATCGCGACACACGAAATTTCCCTCCTGCTGTTGGGTGGTGACTTTATATCGTACAAAGCGAAGTACATCGAGGAGTTAATTCCTATGATCGCTGAAGTCCATGCCCCCTTGGGGAAATTCGCTGTATTTGGAAATCACGATTTATGGGTAGATGATGCTTATCTTTATCAGCAACTTAGCGAAGCGGGTGTGACAGTGTTGATCAATCAAAACGCGATATTACCAGAGCCATTTTCTATGATATCGGTATGCGGCACCGATGATCCTTGGACGGGTGTAGTTGATATTGAGCAGACGCTCAAAAACACTGAGTCGATACGCTTGTTATTGACACATGCACCAGATGGCTTGCTATTTTTAAACGGCGAAAAATTTGACCTGGCTTTTGCCGGACACACACATGGCGGGCAAATCGCTAATAAACACGGCCAGCCTTTCATGCTGCCGCACGGCCATTTATCTAAGCAATATCATCATGGTCTATTCGACATTCCAGATAATGGGCAACTGATCGTCAGCCGAGGAATTGGTTGCTCAAATTTACCGATACGCATCAATGCTGCACCTGAATTGGTGCTTTGCACTTTGATCTGAATGAATCTTGATAAGATCAACACGCGGTCGACATACAGAAAATACAGAATATACAGAACAAATCAGCTCCGATTGCGAATAAAAGCACCCGCTGTCGTTTGATAGAAATCGAAAGCTTGAATCAATGTCGTCTTATCGTCATTCACTTTCATATAGCTGACGTGGATCGCGGTTACATCAGAAAATTGGTGATCTGACTTGATTGCGCGTTCCAAGATCAACGCAATCGACGTTGCATCTTGCAGTCGCAGCTTTTTGCTGATTTCATTCGAGCGTGAATTAAGGATGTTCAAACTAATCTGATGTAAGCCAATCTCCAGATTGATTTCACTGTCTTGGTAGTGCGTCCGACTGATTAGCAATTTACGCAGGTCAATTTTGTCTTGGTTAGTAATCGTTGCTCTCGGTGTCGCCTTAATGATGGATGCTAAAGGGTAGGACAAAATGGGGGGTCTGGAGAATGACATTTTCTGCATTCGCATTGGCGGTCAATTTAGATACGAAAATCGCATAAATCATAAACCCAAAAACACATTTAAATACCAGACTCATGGTATTGGACGAAGCATTCTTACAAATCGGTGATGTAGATTTCATATTGATTTTCTCGGTCAATCAGTTATGCGTCAAAGGTGAAATCAGATTTTGCGCTTTCATTCACTGAACTGAATGTACGTTAGCCAACACAATTGCTGCACGACAGCAGCAATTGTGTTGGCTGCAACCATGAACCACGCTACGCTTTTCACAAAAAGCGAATTTCTATCTAAACGGGTTTAACAGTCTGCTTTGTTGGAAATACCGCACCTCTCGATATTCGAAGCGTGAAATAGGAATCTGTATGGCGTATATTGTCAGCACGCCTTTCACTTCAGAGAGGAAAAAAACATTTCAAAATCAAAGCGAGACAAAATGACACTACTTAATTTATGGCTGCCGATTCTGGTTGCTGCGATAGGCGTATTTGTTGCCAGTAGTTTGATCCATATGGTTTTTAAATGGCATAACTCAGAATACCGACCATTACCAAATGAAGACGAAGTACGCAAAGTTTTAAACAGTGTACAACTTGAGGCGGGATTGTATTCGACACCACACTGCACAGATATGAAGGAAATAGAATCTGAGGCAATGCAAAAAAAATTTCGCGAAGGCCCCGTGGCACTGATCACTTTACGCACACCCGGTGCTCCAGCGATGGGGCAATATCTGACGCAATGGTTCATTCTAAATTTAGTCCTTGCAGGGCTAGGTGGCCTGCTGGCCTTACAAGCTTATGGATTACATGCCAATCCAGCAGTTGCGGGACACTTTGTCGGGATTTTTTCTCTGATCGCGTATGGCTGCGGTACGGTACAGGAGTCCATTTGGATGGGACGACCTTGGTCTGCTAGCTTAAAGAATTTACTCGATGCTTTGATTTATGGTACGGTCAGCGCTATCGCATTTTGGCAACTTTGGCCTTCGCCTTAGTTCCCTTGCAGAATACAATTTGTTGGCACAATTGCGTTAAAAAAATAGATGAGCAATTGTGCCTTTTTAATCACGTTGATCCCAATCATGCGCTCGGAGATATTGATGAATTTTCAGGAAAAAATTAAAGGTAGTATTTTAATCGGTGCTTTATGTGGAACGAGCTTGGTCGGATTTGCACAAGCACAATCACTAGATGTTTTGCAAGCTAGCGCACTCAAACAAGATGATTTTGTGGTGACGATGGTGCGTCAATTGGAATTAGAAAAATATAAGGCGACGATTAAATCATTGACCGAATTTGGTGATCGTCGTCAGGGTACTGAGCGTAATCGTCGCGCTTTAGATTGGATAGAGGCACAGCTGAAGTCCTATGGTTGCACCAACACTGAACGCATGCAATTTGACTATACGCAGGCACCACCGGCAACTCCGGGAGCCGCGCCAGCACCACGTCGCAATGTGATTCCTAGCGGTGGCTTAGGTGGTGCACCTGGTCAAGGTGGTAGTACTTTATTTGGCAAGCGTGCAAAAACTGGTGTGAATACTGATCCACTTTTGCAAGCTGATGAAAAATTACGTGCCTTAAATGCTGAGCAAACTCCGGTTGGCACTTCGCAGCGGGAGAACGTTTACTGCACCAAGATAGGTAAAACCAATCCCGATGAAATGTATATCGTCGGCGCGCACTTTGATGGTATTGGCTTTGGTGAAGCAGCGAACGACAATGGATCGGGAACCGCATTGGTGATGGAGCTGGCAAGAATTTTTAGCGCACCCGGAATCGAGACCGATAAATCGATACGATTTGTATTTTGGAATAACGAAGAAAGCGGCTTGAACGGCGCCTACGCTTATGTTGCTCAGCGTAAGGATTTGCAAGGCATAGAATCACCAAAAGGCTCAGGTAAATATCCCGAGCCAAAATGGCTGGGCATGATACAACACGATATGATGCTATGGGACCATGGAATGCCAACCGAAAAACTGGATGAACATGGTAAGCCAGTACTCGGTGCAGACGGAAAACCTATTTACGTATCACCAAAAGAACAAAGAGCTGAAGCGGATGTCAACATTGAATTTCAATCAACCGCAAAGCAAGCCGAAGGCGCAGCGAAATTGGCATGGTTCTTCCGTGCTGCAAATGATAAATATGCGACCAACTACCCTGCAGCGGTGGGCTTTCATATGACGAACACCGATTCAGTACCGTTTATGGATTTAGTTCCTGCCATCTCTTTGCGCGAGAACGAGCGCGGTATGCATATCGGCGCGGGTTGGAACCCGAACTGGCATCAACCTAGCGATGTGTACACAACTTATTCTGATAAAGATTTTATGTTGGGTCTAAATGCGGCACAAACAACTTTATCTGCGGTTGCGATTTTATCTGGCGCAAAACCAATCGCGGTAAAGAAATAGCAAGGAGAATTTATCTTAGCAAGCCGGTTTGGCAGACCAATACTTTCAGGTTAAGGTCTGCCAATAATCACAGCGCCAAATCTCGGTGATTTAACGAAATTTATCGTTTATCTGTCATGACTACTCACGTGTTGCGCTTATAATTCTAATATTTATCATTAAAATATTAATTGTAGTGCTGATTCGTTCCGATTTAGCACATAGGATTTGCATGAATGCTATATTTCGCCCCCACGGCAGGTTTAAAGTTTGGATGGAAGGGCAACTTCTGATCACCGAACTGACAGGTCCGTGGAATCGCGAGCTGGTGGAATACTGGGCAGCGCAAGCCTTTCAATTGGCGAGCACGTTTTCCGCTGAACGTCCGTATGTCGGCATTACGATCGTGCATGATTCCATCTTGTGTCCAGCCGATGCGATCGATCGCATTTCGCGTGCAATTCAAGTCAGCCAAACCAAACTCCACTGCATTGAAAACGTGATTGTCGCAGCCGATGATGTCGATGGAAAAGATCTGGTCAAATCGACTTATCATCGCATCGGATTGCGTCATTTTTTTAATGATTTTGACAGTGCCAAGATGTGGGCTGAACAGACAATCACCAAACATACTGCGCATTCTAGCTAAGCACTACAAGGGTATTTTGCCACTTTCCGCATAAAGAAACCAAGTTCCACCGCTATAAGCTCTGCCTCACCATACTAAGCATTCACTGAACTGCTTCCTGTTTTACCCTGAGCTCGGCTATGATGTTCACTATCATTGATGGAGGCAACATGGCGTTATTTGATCATCTCTTGGTTATCTTACTATTGGTAGCAATCAGTGGCTTTTTTTCTATGTCCGAGATCGCGCTAGCAGCAGCTCGAAAAGTCAAACTACAAATACTGGAAACCGATGGCGATCCGCGCGCCAGCAAGGTCTTGGCGCTACAACAGGAGCCTGGGCATTTTTTCACGGTGGTGCAAATCGCACTGAATGCGATTGCGATTCTGGGTGGTATTTTGGGCGAGCAGTCTTTGACACCCTACTTCGCCAAAATATTTCATTCGGTGTTTGGTGATGCGAGCTGGATTGATACTTTAAGCTTTCTGAGTTCTTTTATCTTCGTCACCTCAGTATTCATTTTATTTGCGGATCTCATGCCAAAGAAACTGGCAATGGTGGCGCCAGAGAGTGTTGCGATGTTTGTCGTCGCACCAATGATGTTGTGCGTAAAATTATTTAAACCTTTGGTGTGGATATTTAACGGCTTGTCGAATTTGATTTTTACGACCTTCAAATTACCCACTGAACGTGATGATCAAATCACGTCGGATGAAATTCACGCGGTCGTCAATGCGGGTGCCGAAGCGGGTATTCTGCAAACCCGCGAACACGGCATGATCGGCAATGTGTTTGAACTGGAAAGCCGCACTGTTCCCTCCGCGATGTCTCAGCGTGACAGTATCGTGTACTTAAGCCTGCAAGATAACGAGGAAAGCATACGACAAAAAATCGCCGAACATCCGCACACCAAATTCTTAGTCTGCGATGGGCAAATTGATAAGGTGGTTGGCTATGTCGAATCCAAAGATATCCTTAAACGCATCTTGACCAATCAAGCTTTTTCCAAGGTTCAAGAACTCTCATTACGCACAGCTTTAGTCGTTCCTGATTCGCTGACATTATCTGAGATGCTGGAACAATTTAAAGCTACGCGGGAAGATTTCGCGGTAATTCTGAATGAATACGCTTTAGTGGTTGGCATCATCACCTTGAACGATGTTTTAAGCACCTTGATGGATGGGATGGTGCATCCTTACTTGGAAGATCAAATCGTACGCCGCGATGATAACTCTTGGTTGATTGATGGTGCGACCACCATAGAAGATGTATGCCGTGCCTTAGATATCGACGATTTACCAGAAAGCGGCAATTACGAAACTATCGCCGGTTTCATGATGACGATGCTAAGAAAAATCCCCAAGCGTACCGACTTTGTGATGGTTGGTGATTACAAATTTGAGGTGGTTGATATTGACCAGTTTAGGATTGATCAATTGTTGGTGTTGAAGACAAATAGGAGCGAGACTGGTTGAAAAAATTCTGACGTATTTTTGTCTGTATTAACTACCCTCCCCCGCAAGCGGGAGAAGGGACATTCAAACAAAAGTAAGAAGCCTATTTGATTTTCTTCGCTGGCGTATTACGTCCACCTTGCGTCAAAATCAATTGCGTGACTTTACCATCCGCATCTTTTTCGAACTTCAACTGTCCGCCAACGTCAGGCGCATTAAAGGTATCTGCACTGATTGGCATGATATCCACAGGTCCTTGCCCAGTCGCTTGTGTAACATAGCGATTACCTTCACGACGCACGTTCAAGACAAAGTTAGGTTGGATCTGATAATCACCTGCGAATTCTGCAAACTGTTCAACAGACATAGCAAAGGCTTTTGGAGCTTCTGGCAAAGCTTCATTTAATTTTGGATGTACCACAGCATTGCCATTTTGGTGTACCACCACATCGCTAACTTCTCCCTTGGCATTGCGATTAAATTCGACACGCAATAAAGAATTTTGATCTTTAAAAAAACCATTTTGCGAATAGGCTTGCATTTCTGTTCGTGGGCCATCGGTGCGCGTCATGACTAATTTATTTCCTTCACGCACAACGATGCGACGATTCTTCTCATCAATACGATAAACCCCTACATATTGATTCAAGGTTTTTTCATCAAGCATAACGGTTTTAAACTCAGGAATTGGTTTGCCGATTACCGCTGCTGCCAAGCGCGAGGCGATCATTTCTGGTTGCGGCAAACCACGATCTGCATTGTGCAAGACTGCGACATACACTTGATCTTTTGGCAGACGTAAGGCGTAAGTTGAGAATCCAGGAATACCACCGCCATGCGAAATCATAGGCTGGCCTTCAAACTGTCCGACGCCCCAGCCATAGGCATAATTGGTGTCCTGACCATTCTTTAATTTGTAGGAAGTAAAGGCACGTTTCCAGCTATCGGCTTTCAGTAATTTACCGGCCGTGATCGCGGCATCCCACTTCGCCAAGTCATCCACCGTCGAAGTGAGAGAACCGGCAGCATAAGGCTGTGTCATGCTGATCTTCATACTAGGGTCAAAACCCTCACCGCGTTGCGAGTAGCCTTGCGCACGCGCTTGCTGACTACGTTCGTGACCTTCGTGCGCGGTATTATTCATACCCAAAGGCGTAAAGATACGCTTGGCGACATAATTTGCATAAGTTTCGCCGCTGACTTTTTCTATAATCGCACCGAGCAAAAAGTAGCCAGAATTATTGTATTTATAGGACGTGCCAGGCTCAAATTCCAAGGCATCATTTTTAAAACTATCGACCATTTCACTGACACTGATATCTTTGACCGACTTCGCCACAAATCCTGGTTTACCGGTATAGCTTGGGATGCCTGAGGTGTGCGTCAATAAGTGTTCTATGGTGACCGTTTTACCAGTTTCAGGATAATCAGGGAAAAATTTTGTGACAGGATCATTCAAGGCGATTTTGCCGTCTTCCACCAATTGCAAAATCGCGACTGCAGTGAACTGTTTGGTGATCGAACCTAAGCGCATGACGTGATCCGCTTGCAGTGCTTCTTTATTGCTGAGATTGGCTAAACCGTACGCCTTACGCAGCAAGGTTTTGCCATCCTTCATCACGATCACCGTGGCACCTGGCTGATCTGCTTTATTATAGTAGCCAGCACCAATCTGATCTAGTTGCTGTGCGATTGCTGTCGCACTGACGGCTGAGGGCTTCATCTTTGCCGCATCTTGTGCATAAGTAATCGGGGATTGCAGGAGTAATAAAGTAGCAAAGGCGATAGGTGTTAAAGCGATAGCGTTTAATTTGGACATGGGATTTCCCTTCAAAAGGTCATTCAATATTCGTAGTGCTTACGCAAAACCAGCGTTGTTGTTAGCACCCAGCCGCGACAGTTTTGCATAAGTCCTGATGAGATACGTAAATCGTACAACAAGGATATTTCTCATTATTCGATTGCATGGGCTCATCTTAACCGTAGCAAACTCGGCTTTTAAAGGTATTCCGATAAAACGCAAAAAACATAGCATCAACGGCATTTGTCCGGTCATGAACAAAAATCCAAATGCGAGTTTAGGCATTTGGATTACAATAAAAAAGACTAAACCAAGCTATTTCCTCGATTTTGAAACCACTCAAATTATTAATTGTTGAAGATAATCCGCATATTGCCAAGCAGCTTGGTGATTTCTTGTCTGGTCTACGCTGGCAAGTTGATTTTGCCAGCGAAGGCAAACACGCTGTGCAACTTGCCAGTGCCGAACACTTTGATGTGGTGTTACTAGATTTAAATTTACCAGACATTGACGGCTTTCAAGTCTGCCAACAGATCAAAGCGCAAGCGCCGAGCAATGTGCCTATCTTAATGTTGACTGCACGTGATGCGTTTGAAGATAAAGCGCAGGGCTTCGCGACAGGTGCCGATGATTACTTAACCAAACCATTTGATTTTCGTGAAGTGGCTTTACGTTGCGAGGCTTTAAGTCGTCGTCAACAATTGCATGTGAAGCAGGAAATGCAGATCGGCGCTTTACGTTTATACGTCAGAGAGATGCGTGCTGATTATGCGGATCAGAGCATTCCGCTGACGCAAGTTGGCTTTAAGATTCTGCTCTTACTGGCACAAAAATATCCCGACGCTGTCAGCCGTTCACAAATCTTGCATGACATCTGGGGTGACGCACCACCGCAGAGCGATGCTTTGAAATCGCATATTTACAGCTTGCGCAAACAGCTAGAAAGTGTGGCTGGATATGATCTGGTGCGCACTGTCCACAATCTTGGTTATCAATTGGTGATACACGATGATGTTCGCCCGATTTAAAACTAGTATCAAGCGACAACTCTTTGTGACGCTGGCCAGCTTCACGCTATTTTTATGTGTCAGTTATACCGGTGTAGCGGTCTTGGTCGCCTATGTTACCGAAGATGCCGTGCTGGAAAGTATCTTGAGTTACGAAGCAAAAAACCTGCGCGACCAATATGCGAAAACTAGCCTATGGCAACCACCGCGCAGCAATTATCTGCAACTGATACCAAACTTTGCGCAGTTGCCAGAGGCCGTCCGAGCAGACGTGCAGGCTGCCAATCTTGAAGGCAGAAGCAAAGCTGAAGTATTCACAAAACTGCGCTTACATTATCACGTACTACGCCTGACCGACGATCAACAAGGCGCGTATCTAGTCGCCGAGGTCAGTCCATTTTTAGTCGTGAATAATTTGTCTAAAAATTTGGCTGATTTCATGTTGGTAATCGCCCTATTAATGACAGGTGGCGCTTTGCTATTGGCCTATCGTTTAGCGCGACATATTGCTGCTCCGCTTTTGCAATTGAATGATGAACTCAGATTAAGTGTTAAAGATCAACAAGCACCAACTTTCTCTGCATCAGATCGTGCTGACGAAATTGGATTTTTAGCGAAAACATTAGCGCACAATTTGCAGTCATTACAAGAGGCACTAAAACGCGAAAGCTTGTTCACGCGTGATGTCAGCCATGAGCTTAGAACACCCGTGACCATCATTAAGAATCTACTACATCGCGACGCTAATGCTGCATTGACTCAAGAAGATCGCCAACTCTTGACCTCGTCCATGACAGAGATCGATCAGACCTTAGAGATATTATTAGCACTGGCGCGCGCAGAGAATTTGGCACTGCAAGAAACTGATTTACTGGCACATCTAGAGCATGCCATTTTAAATCTAGAGAAGACTGCACAAGCGCATCAACACCACTTCACGCTCGACTTGGATGAAGCCGTATTTGACAAGAAAACGACGGCGATGACGAACCCACATCTGCTGACACTATTGTTCAATAATTTGTTAAACAACGCCTTATTTCATGGTGGCGATCAAGTCATCATTAGAATCAGTATTGACAACGATCGTATCGTCATCGGCAATTCGATTGCACCAAAAACCCCATCACACACAAGCGGTTTTACCCACGGGAAAAATCTACTTACCCGTATCGTTCACGCTCTCGATTGGCAAATCGAATTTCAACATAGCGCCACATATTTCGAGGTCAGTATCAGGCTGAACCCGAGAGATAAATAAGCCAATCATTTCACCAAAATTTCACCCTCACTTCCTTAAACTAAGCCCACTTTTCGTAGCATTGGCTATGTAATCTTAGTAAAGGAAATGTATGAAATCACTTCAGCTATTTTTGAGCACTGTCTTGTCTCTCGGTTTACTGGCAACTGCATCCTTGTATGTCGACAACGTACAAGCGCAAGAAAAAGGGCTCACGCACAAAGAAGAAAAAAGGCGTTACATCGTTTACACACCAAAATCCTATGCCAGCAATCCTGATAAACAATATCCGCTGGTACTGAATTTTCATGGCGGCGGTATGACAGCACGCGAACAAATGTTGTACACACAGATGAACAAAGCCGCCGATCAATTTGATTTCATCGTGGTCTATCCGCAAGGTCTGGGTAACGTCGGAAAACAAGATTGGAATGTGGGCTTCGGTACTTCTTACCAAGACGGCACCGACGATGTCGGCTTCACTGATAGTTTATTGAATCAGCTGGAAAAGAATTTCCGCATTGATAGTGCAAGAATCTATGCAACAGGTTTATCACGTGGTGGCTTCTTTGCGCAAAGACTAGCAGCAGAGCTCTCACATAGAATCGCTGCGATTGCTTCTGTCGGTGCCAGCCTTCCTGTGCCTGTCGAAAAAAACCAAGTTCCACGTGGCGAGAAAAAACCTGTAGGCGTGATGATTGCCATGGGTACTGCGGATCAAGTGGTAGCTTATGCCGGCAAACCAGATGGCTATTTGTCAGCGCTGGCAAGTTATGAATATTGGATACAACAGAATACTGGCAAAGCCAGAGATGCAACTATGGAAAACAAACAGAGCTTCAATCGTGATCCCAACGATGGTACTGATGTCGACATAATCGAAAACAAGGCTGGGCAATATCAAGCTAGCTTGGTGACTATCAATAATGGCGGCCATACTTGGGCGGGATCTGATCCTTTCAATATTGGCTTACCCATTGGAAAGACCGCTAACGATATCAATCTCAATGACATCATCTGGCAGTTTTTTCAGAAGCATCATCGATAAAAATTTAGTTCAACAAGACATCCAAAGCCTCGCGGTAACGGCGGCTACCGTTGACTTTGCCGCCATTTTTTAAT
>DLGN01000168.1 GCA_002482715.1 Oxalobacteraceae bacterium UBA7693 | reverse complement strand
TAAATAGCGCGAGTGTTAGTTTGGCTCACTATCAACAAGAGATACTCGCGTGTGACAAAATCATCAGCACCATGCCTGGCTATCAAAAATGGTTTCGCTACACCTATCTGCGCGAAGGCAATACGCCGGAAAAACGCGATGGTATGCGCAACTTTTTGCGAGAGCAGCAATACCGTAATGCTTACGTGAGTTTGGATACTAGCGATTGGCGCTTCAACGAAAAGCTGATTGAAGTCTTAAAACGCGATAGTCAAGCTGATGTCGGTGAAATCAAACTTGCCTACCTCGCCCACATCAAACAGCGCGCTTTGGCGTACCGCGATCTATCATACAAACTTCAAGGGCGGGATATTCCACAAGTGCTATTGCTTCATCACAATCTGGTCAATGCGCTGTGGCTAGATGATGTGGTCACGCAATTTAAAGAAATGGGATGGACGTTTGTCACGCCAGCTCAAGCGTTTACCGATCCGGTTTATCAACTCATGCCAGATCGCCCAGCTGCTGGACAAAGCCTACTCTTGTCGCTCGCTAAGACCTTGGGCTTGGGAAAGTTTGATGGATGGCTGCGTTTGCATGACGACGGTGATTTTGAGATGGAGGCTCTTAAACAGAAAGGCTTGTGAGAGACCTCAGCACAAGCTACTGCGCGGCCGAATTTTGAATTTCCGGTGCTCTCTGTGCTCTAGCACAGGTCCTCTCCTCAATTCAAACTTCGGCCGCTCGCTACGGTTGTGCAGAGGTCTTTATTGATTCAGTTTGAATCGGCATCATTCGGCGAGGATAGCGGCGGTGTTTCATGCGAGATACCAAACACGAGGCGTAAAATCCATCCGCCGATCACTGTTCCAAATAGTACGAAACCGATAAACAACGGCGCCATTAAGTAGATCAAACCACCCGCACCTTGTGAGCGCGGGGCAGTACATGGTTCGGTGCTAAAGATATAGCCGACCGGCAGATAGGCAAGACAGGCAGCGATTGCCGAGTAGGGATTTTTAGTCATGACCAGTGAAGCTGCAAATAACATTAATATCCACACGCTGCCGTGTACATCGCCAGCACACGAGCCAGTGCGCCAACGGTAGGCTGTTACCGTCATGAGTACGATAGGTGTTAGTAGGATGCTTGCTGTTGCTAAGCGTCTGGCGTTTTTAATGTTCATCTAAGTGCGTTACTTTATTCTGAGACAGGTAATCAAATCTGCAAGACTTAAATTTTGTGGCTTTTGATCTGTAAGCATCTCTCACAAGCCCTCTTGACTACGAAAAACCGCCACTAGGGCGTTGGCGTGGCCGTGCCCCATTTGGTGCTCGCTTTTTAGCCAAGCGACCATTTCCATATGCTTGAGTGCTGTTTGGGTTTTGAGTAGGTCTAACCAGTGTTGGATAGGGAATCCATATTTCTTTTCTATGGATGGAAAATATGAAGCAGGGCCTTTGAGTTTTTCTGATTCCGCCATGGTTTTCTCCTAGTTTTTGATGTCCATACCGCTAAGTGCTGCTTGCCATCATAATCAAAGTTAACGCAAACTTGTTAACTTTGATGCAAAATGAATTGATCAGCCGATTCGAATTGCGCTAGTCAGACTTGATCTTTCACAGCCCCAATTCACTTAAGCTAGGATGATCATCAGGTCGTCTGCCTTGCGGCCAATGAAACAAACGCTCGGTTTCGCTGATAGGCAGATCATTGATGCTGGCGTAGCGTTTCCGCATCAAGCCATTATCTTCGAATTCCCAATTCTCATTGCCGTAAGAGCGAAACCACTGCCCGGTGTCATCTTTCCATTCATAGGCGAAGCGAACCGCAATGCGATGACTATCGTGTGCCCAAATTTCTTTGATCAGTCGATACTCGTGTTCGCGTTGCCATTTTCTTTGGAGGAATTCGACGATCTGAGCCCTACCGACGGGGAATTCATGACGGTTGCGCCATTGGCTATCTTCGGTATACACCAAAGAGACTCGCTGCGGGTCGCGCGAATTCCAACCGTCTTCGGCTAGGCGTACTTTTTGTGTTGCACTGGCTAAATTGAAAGGAGGTAAAGGTGGTTTGGTTTCGATGCTCATCGGTGTCCTTATTGGGTTTAGAGATCTAGGGTAATCGTGTCGCTATGGGCACGAGAGACGCATACGCACATCAAATTATTTTGCCGTTGCTTAGCATTGAGCGCATGGTCGCGATGCTCGACTTCACCTTCCAGCACTTTGACCGCGCAGGTGCCACAATTACCGACTCCGCAATCGGAGAGCGTATCAACGCCAGCGTCGTTTAAAGCCTGCAAGACGGTTTGCTTGGCTTGAATCGGTATGACTTTATTCGAGCGTTTAAGTACGACATCAAAGGGACGATTCTCACTCGTTTTTGTGGCGGAAAAATGTTCGTAATGGACCTGCTCCTCGTCAAAGCCGTAGCGCTTCGCTGCCTCTAACACGGCATCAATTAATCTACTCGGGCCGCATACATAGATATCGCTGTCTTTGTTGGCATTTTGCAGTAATTCATCGATGGCGAGACGTTGCCCTTGATCCGAAAAATAGCAATGCAATCGAGCACCCAAGTCGCGACGTAGACGATCACCGAACGCCATGTCGCGTTCTGAAGCCGCCGCATAGTGCATCTCGAATGCATTACCACTTGCCGCTAAAGTTTGCGCCATCGGTTTAATGGCAGTGATACCGATACCACCAGCGATCAAGAGAGCGGATCTGGCGTTGCTGGATAAACGGAAGTCATTCTTTGGTAGCTCACAATGCAGCAGGCTTCCCAATTGATAGTATTGATGCACAAAGGCGGAGCCGCCTTCGCCCTGATCTTCGCGTAACACCGCGATTTCATAAATATCGCGCCGCGCCGGATTCGATGCGATTGAGTAATGACGCACGGCAGCCTGCCCATTGTTTAAGATGACGGGAAGCTTTAGGTGTGCCCCAGCCTCGACTTTGGGTAAGTCTGCGCCGTGTGGATCACGCAGTTCTATCGCGCGAATTTTTGGTGTTAATTGTCGTATGCCGCTGACGACTAGACTCAATGGACCGTTGCCAAGACCAGCAGCTGGCACGGTCGGCGCACTTGCCGTTTTTGTTTCATCACTGGATTTTTGCATTTGCTTGAGCGTGGCGATTTCCGCCTGCATGGGCGCGAGCAAGAGTTCGATGTCGCGGTCAGTATAGCGCGGCGTGATGTGCTGCGGACAGTTCCAGTCCCAGGCCTCGACCGTAATGATGAAAGCACGTTCAATGCGAGCGCGATAGGCTGGCATTTCTAAGCGAGCGATGAGCTCGGGTGCTTCGTGTTCGTGAACGATTTTGACGCGGCCCCATATCTTGATGCGTCTCTGCTCGCGGTAGTCCATCAAGATCATGGCGATGCGCTCATTCGCTTGCAAATTGCCCACACTCAGGTATTGGCGATTGCCGCTAAAGTCAGCAAAGCCTATGGTGTTTTTATCCAAGACTTTAAGAAAGCCAATGGGCCCACCACGATGCTGCACATACGGCCAGCCATCTTCGTTCACCGTCGCTTGGTAAAAGCTGTCACGTGCTTCGATGAATTCCGCTTCACGCAGGGTCAAATCGCTACGCGTGTCGTCTGCTAACTCAAAGCCCATATTCGCTTCACGGCTGTGGTAACGGGTTTGCGCAGCTTTGACGCTAGGTGTGAAATTGATAGCGGCGAATGCACGTGGCATGGTGTTCTCCAGGATGTTGGATTGTGTAAAAGAATCTTGCAGCTGTGATGGGTTTGTGGTCGCGATCGTTATAACAAATGCTTAGTCTTGCGCCGACCCCAATAGTGATCAACTTGAAATAAATTAGCCGGCGAGCAGGCAATCAACATCAGCATCAAGCCCCATTCGATATGATCTTGTAGTGCAGCAGGGATGTCTTGCAATACACTGTAGTAGGCGACCACGGCGACAATGTTGACGGCTAGGAGACCAAGCGAAGCAAGTTGTTTGAACAGACCCAAGACCAAGAGCACGGGTAGAACTAACTCAGCACCTGTCGCTGCATAAGCAGCGACTTCAGGCGACAATAGCGGCACATGATATTCGTCGGTGAACAAGGAAACGGTCATTTCCCAATCGCGTAATTTACTCAGTCCGGACATCAAGAAAATTTTAGCCACATAAAGCCGCAATAGCAGATCCGTCATTGGCAACAAGATCTGCAAACCTTGCTGCGCATGAACAATGGGTTTTAGCAATGAGATGCTTGGCTTGGTTTGCATATTAGCTGCTCTTTCCGGCAACGCCATGTAATAGCTGATCGAGCTGTCCTGTTTGCTCTAATTGGTGCAAATCGCTAAAGCCGCCCACATGCAAATCATCAATGAAAATCTGTGGCACAGTTCTCCGGCCAGTGCGAGCAAGCATTTGTTCGAACTCTTGTGGCAGTTGATCGATCATCACTTTATTGACCTCGACGCCTTTACGATCCAAGAGTAACTGTGCTTGGACGCAATAAGGGCAGGTGCCGGTGCTATACATGGTGATTTCAGGCATGGTGTTCTCTCTTTCGTTTGGATAGTCGCGCTTTAATTGACAAGCTTTAATTGATTAAGATGAGCGATCTGATCTCGATATACATTGGATGAGATCAAATCGCTTCAGTGTGATTCGATCACAGACTTAATTACAGACTCATTTACTGATTTAATTACAGATCCTTCGGCGCTTTGTTTTTGATCGATGGCCAAGCTTGGCCGGCTTTGACGATATGACCAGGCACATCTTCTAACCATTTTTTCTGAATGTCTTTGTTGACGTTCAAATACAGTTTGCCATCGACCACGCGCCATGCTTGCGGATCACCATCGAGCTTCTTTTCCAAGACCACGCCCATGGCGCAGAAGCCACCAAATTGCGGTGCGTACTGTGCTGGATGTGCTTTAAATTTTTCCAAATTGTCTTTAGACGCAAAGCGATAGGTCGCGCCTTCGAACGTATGCGTGTAAGCGGCCTTGCCTAAAGTTGGTGCCTTCACGGTGAAGTAAGCAACTGGATCGTAGCCGTGCAAAGCCACACCTTGGGTATCAAGATTGACAGCAGCAGTTGAGTTTTGATCTTGTGCTTGTGCAGTCAGCGGCGTGCCAACGGAAACCGCAAATGCTGCCAATAAAGTGGAAGCCAAGATAGTGCGACGTAAAGTTGAGTGAAACATGATGTATTCCTTTTAAATGATGAAAGTGTGAAGTGCTTAAGTGCTGAAGTGCTTTGGCTAGTTGTGCTCAATGAAAAATCTTCATTGAGCACTGGACGATTACGCCAAGTTGACTTTCGGGAAGTCGATTTCTACGCGGCTTGCTTTGCCCAAAATATTGGTCAATAAATTCATGCCAACGTGGGTAATGATCTCGACGATATCGCCATCAGTGAAACCTGCATTGCGTGCTTCGATCAATTCTGCTGTGGTGATTTCACCTTTGTGTTCTGCTAAGGAACGCGCCAATTTCACGGCGATCGCCGCTTTTGCATCTTGGCTGCTGCCAGCGCGGTTAGCCGTGATTTCATCATTGCTCAAGCCCGCTTTTTTGCCTAATGCTGTGTGCGCTGATAGGCAGTATTCGCAAGAGTTTTGCTGAGCCATAGCGAGCGCAATGCGTTCACGGGTTAAAGGATCTAAGCTGCCTTCATTCGCTACGCCGTATAAGCCGAGGAAGGATTTCAAAGCCACTGGTGAGTTAGCAAAGATTTTTAAAAAATTTGGTACTACGCCCAATTGCGATTGGATCGCATCGAACAAAGCTTGTTGTTCTTGCGTGGCTGTTTCATTGGTGACGAGATTAATGCGGCTCATGGTATTTCCTTTTCAATAAGTGAATGTCGATTTGGTTTGCATCGCCTTGATCCGGTATTTCTTGTCGGTGTTCAGCGAATGCATGCATTGTGCCTATAGTCATTGAAATGAAGAATACTCATGGATTACAATTGATTATTGCGAAAATCGGAATAATTGAGCGAAGCTCGGAAAGAATCTATGGATAGGTTTCATCAAATAGCGGTGTATATCGCGGTGGCTGAGGAAGAAAGTTTTGCGGCAGGAGCCAGACGTCTGGGTATGTCGCCACCCGCAGTCACAAGGGCTGTGGCGGCATTGGAAGAGAGTCTGGGTGTGAAATTACTCAATCGGACGACCCGCTTTGTCAGGCCGACCGACGCTGGACAACGCTATTTGGATGATGCACGACAAATTCTCGCCAAGGTGCAGGAAGCCGATGAAGCGGCAGCCGGGATTAATGCCGATCCGCGTGGGCATTTGACTATCACAGCACCAGTCTTGTTCGGCAAAATATTTGTCATGCCGCATATCGTTGAATTCTTACAGCGTTATCCTGCGGTCGATGTGTCTGCATTGTTTTTAGATCGTGTCGTGAATATGATGGAAGAGGGCGTGGACGTCGGGGTACGTATCGGCGCGCTGCCGGATTCCAGCATGCGTGCGCTAAGGGTGGGGCAAGTGCGGCGAGTCTTGTGCGCGTCACCGGATTATTTGGCGCAACATGGTATTCCTCAAACACCCGAGGATTTGAAGCAGCATCATATCGTTGCCGCCGCGGGTGTGAGTCCTTCAGTCGAATGGAAATTTGGTGATAGCGATCATGCGGCAGCCATTCGTATCAAACCGCGTTTAACTGTCACCAGCAATGACGGTGCCATTGCTGCGGTGTTAAAGGGCGCCGGCATCACACGTTTGCTGTCCTACCAAATAGCACGCGAATTGGAACAGGGCACTTTGAAGACGGTATTGAGCGAATATGAATCAGCACCGCTGCCNNCTATCCATATTGTGCACAGAGAAGGGCGGGACGGCTCAGCTAAGGTACGTAGCTTTGTTGATTTTATGGGGCAGGCATTGCGAGCGCATTCAGCCCTGTGTTGAAAACCTTGCCCTAGCTCCCACTGCTGCCTGGAATAATTTTCTTGATAGCGCTGCAAATTGATTTCAGCCCCTTCCCCTTCAAGGGGAAGGTTGGGATGGCGATGGGTTACTGTTAATAACCCGTGCTGCTCGTTTTCACATTTTTCACCACAAACACAAAGCGATCCGTTTTACCGCGCACACTAGGTTCAAAAACCAGATTATTTCTAGGATCAGCAGGATTACGCAACAGATCACTTTGTTTGACGATTTCAAAGCCAAAACCGGTGAGCGAGGCCTTCACAAATTCTTCATCAATTCTATGATTATCTTGGGTCTGCGCCAGCTTGCTACCGAGTGGCGCAGAGTGGTCGATTACCAGCATCATACCGTTGGGTTTGAGGGCTTTTTTGATTTGACCCATCAAATCTTTGTCGTCAATTTTCCAGTTTGGTTTGACGTGATACATGTCGTGATAACTCATCACGAAAAACACCGCATCCAGACTATTTTCTGCCAGACCTAGCTGATCAACTTCGCGGTCATAGCGCACTACATTTTTTAAAGAACCATCGGCTAAACGTGCTTCTAAATCTTTGCCGACGAAAGGCAGGTAAGCCTTATTATTGTGCAACAGGACTTTACCTGTGGCACCGACTTGCTGCGACAGCAGCTCGCTGAAATAGCCATTCCCACCCAAAAGATCCAACACTGTCATGCCTTCTTTGATCGGCATTAAGGCTATGGTTTCGAGTGGTTTGCTGGTGACATCCCGCACTTTATCCGCACTCGAACGATGTGCGTGGTTCAAGTCGATTTGTGCTGTTGCAAGACTGCCGAAGCTGGCGAGGCTAAGCGCGATGAAACATTGCAGAACGGTTTTTTTCATGTTGTCTCCGTGGGTAAATTCTCATGTGACTACGATTTGTTAAGTGTCGTTAGTAAGCGCAGCTAACAAGCGTAATTCATTAGTGTAGTTGATATTTATTGCTAGATCTCTATTTTGTATTCCATCACGATATTCGCTCTGGAGTAGACCGGATGAGGGCCTTCAGAAACGGTTTGAAAACCAAACTTTTTATATAGATGAATTGCCGCCTCTAGCTTGGTGTTGGATACCAGATAAACCTTTTTTGCTTGTATGGATTTGAGTTTTGCAAGGCAGTGCTCCATCAATAAATTGCTGTAAGCCTTACCATGATGGGCGGGCGATACCGCCATGCGCGCTAGTTCGTAAACGCCATCGCCGTTGTTAAACAAGGCGCAGACACCGACCACTTCCTCGTCACTTATTAAGGAGAATATATAGCCACCTTTGTCGATGACTTGATACGGATCGGCCGCCAGCTTTTTATCGGTTTCCTCAAGTTGAAAATAATGGCTGATCCATTCTTCGTTGAGACGGATGAAATCGCTTAGGTGCTCTTTGGAATTTTCTAGGATTTTGATCATGGTTGTTGTGTAGTAGATGATAGATTAGGAATCACAATGATGGTGCCAAATTAAAGTCACGACGATACTTAACAAAACCTCGTTTACTGCTATCTTGAAAACCATGACGTGCAAAGAATCGATGGGCATCGGTTCGGCTTGCTGTACTAAGTAGCATGAGTTTGGAGCATTGATTCGTGGTAGCGATGCGTTCAATTTCGAGCATCAGCATTGCGCCAATTCCAGACGAGCGAGCATTACTGCTCACCACGACGTTTTCAATAACGCCGAAAGTCTGGTCGCCAAACATGACGTCTAAGCATAGTGAGAGCAAAGCCGTTCCTGCTACTGCTCCGTCGCAATCGGCAACTAGTAAAAAAGTATGTTCATCTCGAGCCACTTGCTCAAGGCGATGCGGGCTTACGCGAATGGCGGGATTGTTCACTAACTCGCGGTAAAGCGCTTCAATTGCACTCGCATCATCGGGAGTCGCGCGGCGTATTTTTATATCTTGGTGCATATGTTTGGCTTAAATCAGCAGGCTCGTTTTTTTGTTTATTTATGGCTCACTCGTTAGTGTAATGCTTTGTTCTTCCTGCAAAATATGTTCAATATCAATTCCGAGCTTATTGAGAGCAGGATCGACATTGACGCGATTGAATAAATTTTGCAAAAATCCGGTTTCGGCTACCACTGAACAAGTCCATGTGACATCACAGCCCCTTGGTAGCGGGTCTTCTGGTCGAGTATGTTCATAATCATGCATGCTCACACAGCCGACCCAGAGCATAAAGGGTTTGCGACTACACATCACGCACCAACCCCAATCTTCGGCAATGACGTCTTCTACATCGTAGCCTTTTTCGCGTAATTTGATTCGCAACCAATTCGATAATTGTCGCCCAAAGCAAAGCGGATTGGTTTCCTCGTCTTCACCTTGCTCGATGTCAAATAGCAGGGATGTGAACCAAAATTGAGAGCCAAATTTTTGCGGCATAAAATCCTTCTTTCAAAAACTATTCCAAGCGCACCCGCAATACATGATTGCGGTTAGCCACATTGCCGGCATAGTCAGCAGCATGTACATGAATCAGGTAATCCCCAGCAGGTAAATCTTTGATCTGCCAAAACTTGATGATGGCGTGACCGTCGTGAATTTCGTTGGTGATGTTGTATAAAAATTTGGTCGCTGCGCTGCCGTGTACGGTGATGCCACTATTTTCGGCATAGGCGACTTTGACGGCTTCCTCATCGGCTGGTAGGTGGTTGAAGCGTATCGTCATTTTCGGTTTTTCGAAACCTGGTAGCGGTGTGCCATCGGCATTCAGGATCTGATAACCGAGTTCATACAAGCCCAAACGACGGCGCGCAATATTGCCATCGGCTTGATCGAAAGCATCGACGATGATGCTGACTTGTTCTAAGCTGCGTGACAGCGTTAATGGACCACTGTTTGGCGGGATTGCTACGGGCGCTTTGTCTTTCTTCTTGCCCTTGGCTTTAATCGCTGTGATGGCCGGTCTGCCCAAGATTTTGCCGTCTTGATCTGCGATGTCGATACGATTGATTTGCGGAATGACGCTATCTTTGAAACCAATAAATTGTAGTGACAGCGGGTTGACCACGTCGCCTTCGGGCGCATAATTCAAATGAACGTGGTACATGCTATTGATCGTTCCAACGGCTTCGCCAACTTCAAAGCGAGTACCGCGTTTGACTCTGACTTGTTGGAGTTTGCCGCTGGCATCTTTGATCACGCTAAATTTTTGCGGATCAAGTACAGCTTCATTCAGCTTACGACCCACTTTCATGTGGATATACGAAAGCTTGCTGACTCGCATTCCTTCGTTGATGGTGCCAGCTGCCCAAGCGGGCACTGGTGAGCTGACTTTTTCATTTTTGATGGCGACCACAGACTCGCCCATATTGGCTTGCATATCAACGCCACGATGAAAATGATGACGGCTTTCGCCACCATATTCGCCGCGCACTTCACCGATAGTGCCAACCACTTCATGGGGCTGATCTTGCGGGAGTAGTGGCCACAAAGATGGCGGCAAAAGTGGAGCGACAGGTTCGACAATCTTGAAAATCTGCGGACCGATGCTACGACCCTCGTAAGAATCTTTGCGATGCACTTGATGAAGCATATTCATGCCACTGTCGCTGACCAAGAGATTGCCATGCGGGTTGACTGCGATTGCCATCGGACTGCGCATCCGTGGGCTGGTATCGTCACCGGGAATAATGTCGATATCAACACCCGTGACGCCACGGCTTTCGCCAGTCGGAGCTATTTGCAGGATGCGACCGTGCGAGAGTTCGCTGACATAAATGTGATCATCATGCGTGATCGCTAAACCAACAGGACGGCGTAGTAAAGCTTCTCTATCCTGCGGATCGCTAGCGATTAGAGTAGAAACTTCGCCTAAGACATTGATTTTACGGACGGCATTGTTGCGCGTGTCGGCGATGATCAGTTCGCCTTTGCTATTGATGACGATGCTGCTAGGCGTATCAAATAAGGCCGCTGTACCTACGCCATCTTGATAACCGGGCGCTGCGCCACCGGCAATAGTTTGTACCGTGCCATCGGGCAAAATCACACGGATTTTGTCGTTGTAAGTATCTGCCACATAGACATTGCCATCCTTGGCAACCGCAACGCCGATAGGGCCATTAAATTGTGCTTGCTGTGCTGCGCCATCGCGATAGCCAGCGACACCATTCCCCGCCAGGGTAGAAACCTGCCCTTTCGGCGTGATTTTGCGAATCACATGATTGCCCGTATCGGCCAAATACAGATTGCCTTGCTTGTCGATGGCGAGCGCAGATGGTGTGTGAAACTTGGCGGATTGCGCACCACCCTCAACCGCATCAGCAAAACCTTCAGTGCTGCCCGCGTAGATGACTGTCTCGCCCTTCTTATTGATTTTCAAAATCCGATTATGCTCGCCCGCATCGGCAATATAAATATTGCCTTGCGCATCAAAAACGATGCCATTGGGATCGCTAAAGGTCTCCGCACTATTTGGGTCTTGGTTGAGCGAATACTGAACCGCAAACGGCGTGATCTGCGCCTCCCACAACATATCTGTGACGAGAGGCTTCTTTGCGAAGACGGTTTTAAGCGGGGTAGGTATTGGTGATTCAGAGCGGAAGACATAATAGCCAGAGACAGCTAATCCAGAAATGATCAATGCGGCAGAGGCAAGAAACAGGGAACGGCGTTGCATGAATAACAGACCTTAAACATTCATCGGGATGCGCAGCATAACAAGCATGTGCTGGGTTTTGTAGTGTTTTTGTTGGCTAGAGAGAATTTTTTGATGATTTGAGATGGAATCTTTGAGTCTATTCGTAAAGTTGATGTTCGCGCATTTAGCCCCTTCCC
>DLGN01000298.1:37079-41373 GCA_002482715.1 Oxalobacteraceae bacterium UBA7693 | reverse complement strand
CGCATACTGTGATTGCCTGGGGGCGCGAAGAAAATGTGCTGGTACGCTTAGCGAACGGTGCGGCGCTTGGCACGCAACTTCGTTCTGACATGGCACCGCTGGCCGCACGTAAGCAATGGATGATGGATCACTTGCAGACGTCGGGGCAAGTGATGCTAGATGCTGGGGCAGTCACCAAGTTGCGTGAAGAAGGTAAATCTTTGCTGGCAATTGGTGTGTACGATGTCAAAGGTGAGTTTGGTCGGGGTGCGGTGGTGACCTGTATTGATGAAGCTGGGCATTTGATAGCGAAAGGTTTAATTAATTATAGCAGCGGTGATACTCGCCGGATTATGCGTAGAGCATCTTCAGAAATCGAGGGTGTTTTAGGATTTGTGGAAGAACCTGAGTTAATACATCGCGATAATTTGGTATTGATGTGATTTCACATGATGTTTGCAAAGCGTCGTCGAGAGGTTCTACATGAATAGAAAAATATGTAGAACCGCTTCGACTAAAATGCTAAAAAACTTGGCATGAATAGCTAAGTGTTGGTAAGTTCAAATAGTTAATAAATTCAATGCGGGGATTATTTCTTTAAGCAATCCGACATGAATTTTTTGCGTTCGTCGCCTTTCATTCCTTTCGCATCGGCATTGCAAGTCTTCATTTTGTCTTGCTGTGTTGTGAGTTTCTTTTCTTCGACAACGGGTTTGGCAGACAAACATTCCTTCATGAAGGCTTTACGCTCATCCCCTTTTTTTTCGGTCGCATCTTTATTGCAGGTCACCATTTTTGACTGTTGCGCGGTTACGGTTTGCGCCATCGTCGGTGCCGCTATCATTGAACCCAAGATCGTGATTGCGAGAAGACATTTTTTCATGCGAAGCTCCAGGTAAATAAAGAAGTGATGGTGAAGGAAAGCTGGGGATTGTCAGAATCGACAAAAAAATCTGCGCTTGAGCACGAGAGTATGAGCAAGCGCAACTGACTATAAATGAGTGCAAGGCTGAACGCAATTGTACGCGATCAAATTTGCGATATTTGACAATTCTGCGTCGACAACGACGTAGGTCAACGCAGGTCATCGCAAGTTCTCAGCTTCTAATTGTTGTTGATAGCTAGCTGAATTGCGTGTGCTTTTAATAGTACTCCAAATCCTCTGAAAGCGTTGTGGATCGCGTTGATAACTGTGCCGGCTAATCGCCAAATGTAATGGTAACGAAACGAATGCTAAGGGATGGATGTGAATAACGGTATTTAGTTGCACATCTTGTTTCGCTAGATGTAGCGCTTCTATTCCTTGCAGAATCGCGACTTCTGCCTCCTTGTTGGCAAGTAGGCGCAGGCCTTCATTGAGCGTGCGTACTTCACGTATCTTAAATCCTTGTTTGACTAGCATATTGCCGATCAGGTAACCGCGTTGAACCACAATCGGTTTTTGTACCTGAAGCAGATTTTTTCCATCCCATGTAACCGCGCTATCGTTACGAAGAAAAACTCGGGTTCTATCAATATGTAGAGCGCTGCTTACATCGACCTGACCATCCGGTAAACTTGGGTACACGCTAAATCGTTGACGTTCTTCTGATATCGCGGCACCAAAATAACCATCGAGCACACCAGTGCGTACTTCCTCCTGACAGCGCTTCCATGGCTTGGCGATAAACTCGAAACGCTCGTTTAGTTTCTCTTCAACGCGTTTTAGCAGCTCGATTGTTAAGCCACTACCATCTGGCCGTGTCCAAGGTATTTGTGCCTCATCTTCAAAGCAAAATTTGAGTGTGGTTTGTGATAAAGCCGGCGGACTGCACAGCAGAAATACGAGGGCAAAAAATAAAGATGTTCGAGGAGCGAACATCGCGACTGATGCGGAAAACAAATCAAGTTTGATCTTCATTGTTATACGCTGATTTTTTGAATGAGGAATGAGATATCTGTTAGCCAGCTTCTAGTTCATCTTCGCACAAGCGCCGAAACTGTGCAATTGGAAGATCTTACTTTGTGACCTTAGTTTTCAAAGCTGTAAAAATAGTATGTTTGCATTGCCTTACTTCTTTACAACACTTGTCGACGGCTTTGCAATTTGAAGCAATGTGGTTTGCGAAAAATCAGCTAAGATAAAGGCGAAGCTATCGTCAGCATTTCAGTCAAGATAACGTTTCATCTAAGTTAAGTGGCATTTATGAAGAGTGCTGTCACATTATTATTCGCACTAAGTTTTCGCCAATTGAGCTACTGGTGTGGCCACCTGTGTTTAATTTTTAGCATGCTTTTGTCGGAAGCGTGGGCGACTCAGTCTATGCCGCTGCAAAACACAGTTACCTATGCCTGGGCCGCTTCGATGGCTGCTGATGAACGTGGTCATTATCCTATTTCATTGCTTAAACTTGCTTTATCAAAATCCGGTGCTTCTTATCAAGCGCAAGCTAGTAAACATGATATGCCCCAATGGCGCACCTTGCGGCACGTTCAAATGGGAAAAGAATTAGACGTGGTGTGGACCTTCACGACACCTGAGCGAGAAAAAGATTTATTACCCATTCGAATTCCAATCGACCGCGGATTGCTTGGGTGGCGGCTGTTATTGATTAAAGCGACGGATGCAGATCAATTTGCCCAATTCGATAATGCGGAACAGCTTCGGGTTTTGCGTTCTGGGCAAGGGCATGATTGGCCAGATTTCCCGATTTTGCGTGCAAACGGATTTAATGTCAGTCCCAGTTCAAGTTATCAAGGATTGTTTGCGATGTTAGAACGTGGGCGAATACGTTACTTCCCGCGTTCTTTGACAGAAATTGAATCCGAAGTTCAATCACATCAACAACAAGGTTTAGTCATCGCACCGCGTTGGGTGTTGAATTATCCTGCACCCTTATATTTCTTTGTGCAGAAAGAGAAAACCAGCTTGGCTGCGGCGATAGAGCGAGGATTATTGATGGCGATGAAAGACGGCAGCATGCGCCAATTATTTCTGCAGCACTTTGGTGCCGCGATTAAGCAGGCGAAGTTAGATCAACGTTCAGTGGTTCGACTAAATAATCCCTACTTGTCTGCGGAAACGCCATTGCAAAGAAGTGAATTTTGGTTCTCTCCTGCTTTAGGATATTAAATGACAAATGCAGAGACGTTTCATCCAGCGCCAGACCGTCAACGTAAGTACCTTGGACACAAGATCGTATTAGCAGTCTTGGTTTATACATTATTGGTGGCTAGCCTAGTAACTGGTGTGCAAATCTATCGTGCTTATCAAACAGCGCTTAGCAATTTAGAGCAGCGCTTTACTGAAATTGAAAATAGTTATCTGCCTAGCCTCGCCGCAGGTATGTGGTCAGTCGATGTGCCGAGAATTGAGGCCTTGCTAGATGGCATCGCAAAAATTCCGGATGTCGGTCGCTTGCATTTGCGAGGTGAGTTAAACGACGACTGGCAACGCAAGCATCCTGCACATCGTCAGGTTTTATTGGCGCGAGAATTTAAGATCATTTATCGTGACGGTAGCGATACTTTTGACATGGGAAGCTTGCACGTAGAATTGATGGCGCAAGACATACAAGCACGCATGTGGGACACCGCGAAAAGTATTGCAATCACAACGACAGTCAGTCTGTTGATGTCAGCGCTGTTCGTTTTATTCATCTTTCGTCGTTGGATAGAGCGTCATTTGGTGAAAACCGCAAAATATGTGCAACAACTTGATTTGACGAATTTGGATCAGCCATTGCAGTTGGATAGACCAAACAGTGAGGCGCAAGATGAATTGGATTTGGTTGTGTATGCAATAAATTCGATGCGATCAAGTATTCAACGTGATATGAAAAAACGCGATATTCTAGACCAAGAGCTGGCACTTTATCGTGAACAATTAGAACAATTAGTTGCGGAACGCACAGCTGACTTACAAAGCAAAACGATGCTGTTGGAAAGTAAATCAGAAGAACTAATTTTACAGAATCGCGAGCTTGATGCTTACGCCCATACAGTGGCGCACGATTTAAAACAACCTGTCAGTAATTTAATGGGCGCGTCCAATTTGCTCAACGCGGAAAATCTTGAGTTATCTGCAGAAAAAAATCGTATGCTGTTAATCAGTATTCAGCAATCATCCAAAAAGATGCATGCGATTATTGATTCGCTATTGTTATTAGCAAGAGTGCGAAAAGACGACAATCTGCCCTTAGAAAAAATTAGTTTGGAACATGCGGCACATGAGGCCTATCATCGTTTATCTTCTCTTGCCGCAGAACGTTACGCGCGCATTCATTTCTCTGGGCATTGGCCAGCAGTGCAAGGAAATGAGCAATGGGTTGAAGAG
>DLGN01000298.1:18458-37027 GCA_002482715.1 Oxalobacteraceae bacterium UBA7693 | reverse complement strand
GAATTATTTATCGAATGCGATTAAATACGGTGGTGACTCGCCACAAGTTGAAATCGGCGCAACCGATCTGGCAAATGGCTATGTGAAGTGTTGGGTGAAAGATTCTGGCGGCGGCTTGAGTAGTGAACAACAGGATCAGTTATTTGAACAGTTTGTTCGGTTCAATCCTGCCGTTGCGGAAGGACATGGATTAGGGCTATCGATCGTACAGCGTATAGTCTATAAGTTGGGTGGCGAAGTAGGATATGAGAAAGGTATGCACGGTGGCAGTGTGTTCTGGTTTACTTTGCGTTCTGCTTGAAATATTCCTATATTGTTTATTACTTGGGGAGCATATTGATTACCTTATTGTGTGTTGATTTCCCGCGACACTTTTCATTCCAGTTGTACATAAAAATAAAATAGAGGCGCAAACTAGCCATCTAGCTATTTCACCAAGATCATACTCATCAATCATGCTTGTCTAACGAGGAGAATCTTATGCTGCCAAATTTAACTATTCGCGCGAAGTTGATTGCGAGTCTGGTGATACTGAGTCTGGTCGCTTTTCTGATTGGTGTTGGTGGGTTCCTGGCGCTTAGCAGCAGCAATAGCTCGATTAAAACGATCTACGATGATCGCTTGATAGCCTTAAGTCAGCTTGATGAAGTGATTCGATTAATTCAGCGCAATCAAATTGCGATCTCTCGTGCAGTGGTCGAGTCGCCTGATCAAATCGCTAAATCTTTGTTGGAAATTGAAGAGAATCGTGGTCGGGCAAATAAAGTATGGTCGGAATACATGGCGACCTTTCTCACGCCTGAAGAAAAAACATTGGCGCAAGATTTTGAGCAAAAACGTAAAGTGTTTTTGACGCAAGCCTTAGATCCAGCCATCCTTGCTTTGAAAAGTGGTGATATGGACGCAGCCAAGCATTTTGTTACCGATAAAATTGGTAGCTTCTTTTTGCCAGTGCGCGAGGTGATGAATAATTTGATTCAATTGCAATCACGTGTTGCAAAAGCAGAGTACGACAACTCTCAAAAAGCATTTGCGAATTTTAAAATAGTGACTGCAATTTGCCTGGCGGTGTCAGTGCTTATTGCTATAGGCATGGGTGTTTGGTTGATGAATAGTATCGTACGACCGATTCGTGAAGCGGTTTTGGTGGCCGAAACGGTGGCGGCAGGCGATCTCACCAGAAATATCGATGATAGTTCCAATGATGAGCTTGGCAGTTTATTGCAGGCTTTGAAAAAGATGAGTGACAGCCTAAGCGTGATCGTCAGTCAGGTGCGCTCAGGCACCGATACCATCGCTACCGCATCAAGTGAAATCGCGGCTGGTAATCTTGAATTATCGGCACGCACCGAACAGCAGGCTAGCTCATTAGAAGAGACCGCCGCATCAATGGAAGAGATCACGTCAACCGTGAAACAAAATGCGGACAACTCTAAGCAAGCAAATGTCTTGACAGGATCGGCATCCGAAGTCGCCGCACGTGGTGGTAGAGTTGTCTCACAAGTCGTCTCAACGATGAATTCGATTAATGACTCTTCGAAAAAAATTGTCGATATTATTAGCGTGATTGATGGAATTGCTTTTCAAACCAATATCTTGGCATTGAACGCGGCGGTCGAAGCAGCGCGTGCAGGTGAGCAAGGTCGAGGTTTTGCGGTAGTGGCATCAGAGGTGAGAAGTTTGGCACAGCGCAGCGCTGCAGCAGCGAAAGAAATTAAAGAGTTAATCAATAATTCGGTAGAAAAAGTGGAGGCCGGATCGGCCTTAGTACATCAAGCTGGCGACACGATGGGAGAAGTTGTCGATAGCGTCAAACGTGTGAGTGATATTGTGGCTGAAATTACCGCAGCAAGTTCGGAGCAATCAACTGGCATCGATCAAGTGAACCAGGCGGTGATGCAAATGGATACTGTAACTCAGCAAAATGCCTCTTTGGTAGAAGAAGCGGCTGCAGCCGCAGAATCTTTGCAAAACCAAGCGAAAAAATTGGCGGATCTGGTGAGTATTTTCAAAGTCTCGTCGATGCATTCGTATGAAGAACATGATGCTGGTGGACGCCTGCGTTTGCGAGCCTAATTTAAATTAAATTTAGTTGAGTCGAGTTAAATTGATTTTCTTTATTTGAACCGATATTGGATAACAGCGACTGCTGCTCAAGTTTTAAATTCGTTTAAAAATTAAGAGGCGGTTGTTTGCAGGCATCGCCAAATCTTCTAACAGCATCAAGCCATTTTGCGTTGCAAGCTGTCGCATATCGCTGATATCCCGTATGGCGCGATGCGCGGCTTGCGCTTGCAATGCGGCGTTGAATTCTTGGTTGCTAAGGCTGGTAAATTGACCATCATAATTGAAGGGGCCATAAACAATAAAAACCCCTTCAGCTGACAGAATCTGGCGAAGGTTCGCAAACATCTGCTGAACCTCTTCCCAATGCATGATGTGGCAAGTATTCGCAGTGAATACACCATCAAAGATCTGAGTCGGCCAATGTTGACTTCCTACGTCAAGCACTAGTGGCGCGAGAACTCTCGGATTACCATCTTCCTCTATCCAAGCGTGAATGCTAGCGTGATTTTCTGCTCTATCACTGGTTTGCCATTGCAGATGAGGTAAGTGGCGACTGAAGTACACGGCATGTTGACCAGTTCCACTACCAATTTCTAAAACATTCATCGCCTTACTTAAATAGGTTTTTAAATGCGTGAGAATCGGATCTTGATTGCGTTCGCAAGCTGGAGAGAATTGTTTAAATTTTTGCATGAGCGGATATTGAATCAATACTAAAGTGAATTTTTACCTAAGATAAAACCAGACTTATTTTGCCCAGATACAGTGCATCGGTGCGGTGCATAGCGATATTTTCGCACTGATCTTGCGCGGTTTTTGTACTGTAGCAGAATCGGCCTGGTTTATTGTTGTATCCAGGTGGACTTAAATTGACTTCGGTTTTTCTTGGTGTCATGATGAATTCACGTCGTTTTGTCTGCACCCCCATTTCTCTATTTGCACCTTGTGTCATTTTTTCGTTTGGAGGTTTTCAATGCAGCACTTTATTCCCAAAAAGCAGGTACTCGCGCTCGCCGTCACTTCTCTGTTTGGCGCCGGTTTTGGTGTCATGCAATCAGCGCACGCACAAGTAACAGCGGCACAAGCGGCACAAGCGCAAGATGAAAAACCGACTTCGGTAATCGTGACCGGTACCCGTATGCAGAATCGTTCAGCGACTAACACGTCTGCCCCTGTCGATGTGATTTCCGCAGAAACATTACAGAATCTAGGTGTCAGTGAAATCAATCAGGCGCTTTCCGTTGCCTTACCTTCTTTGAACTTTCCCCGCCCTGGTTTGACCGACGGTACAGATACCATACGTCCCGCAACCTTGCGAGGCTTGGGCCCAGATCAGACCTTAGTTCTCGTCAATTCGAAACGTCGGCATGCTTCCGCGTTGGTGAATGTGAACGGGACGGTGGGGCGTGGCGCTGCAGCAGTTGATTTAAATACCATCCCTAGCGCTATCGTCAAAAATATTGAAGTGTTGCGCGACGGCGCATCGGCGCAATACGGTTCAGATGCACTGTCAGGTGTCATCAACTTACGTTTGCGTGAAAATCGCGATGGCGGCGAAGTGACCGCCAGTTATGGTCAACGCATCACAGAATATGATTTTATTCCTGGTACGACACCCACTGGCGCGACGTGGACTGCGCCAGGAACTTCGCGTAGCCGCAACGATGGCAATACAGCGACTGTGAGCATCTGGAAAGGCTTATCGTTTGGTGAAACCGGCTACGTGACAGTTGCTGCTGAATTGAAAGATCAAAAGCATACCGAGCGTGGTGGCTGGGATTTTCGTCAACAATATCCACTTGTGAATGGCAGTTTTGATCCGCGTGAAAAAGATGTCAACCGCTTTAATGCATGGTATGGCGAACCAGATGTCAAGCAATCTACGGTGTTTGTGAATGCAGGGCAGATGTTAGAAGGTGGTGCGAAGTTATACGCATGGTCTAGCTATCAAAAGCGCGACGCACTATCGGCGGGTTTCTTCCGTCGTGCGTTGCAGGATCAAAATATTATTTCTGTTTACCCCAATGGTTTTTTGCCTAAGATTGCACCACAGGTTGATGATTACAGCGCGACGGCTGGTGTTAGCTGGACAGCGGGTTTGTGGGATATGGACGCATCGCTTGGTTATGGCAAGAATAAGATGCAGTTCACGATCAAAGATACTTTGAATCGATCAATTGGGCCGACTAGTAAAAAGCAATTTGAGGCCGGTGGATTTTCTTATGATCAGTTAGTCTTCAATTTATCCGCGGTCAGAAGTTTTAATTTGCCAGAATTTTCCTCACCGATTAGTTTTGCGACGGGTTTCGAAGCACGTAGAGAGGGCTATAACTTGTTCGCAGGGGAACCTGATTCCTATCGTTTCGGTGGCGAGAAATTAGCCAATGGCAGTCCAACAGCGCCGGGTGCGCAAGTCTTCCCGGGCTTTACACCAGCGAATGCCTCAGATAATAGTCGCAGTGCGATTGGTGCGTATGTCGATGTCGAAGCTAATTTGACTAAAGCTTGGCAAGCTTCCGCTGCGATTCGTGCTGAGCACTATTCTGATTTTGGAAATAATGTGACGGGTAAGATTTCGACTCGCTATGATTTCAATAAAGAATTTGGACTACGCGGTTCTGTGCAGAATGGTTTCCGAGCGCCATCGCCGCAACAACAGTTTTTTACCTCGACAGCGACCAACTTCATCAATGGTGTGCCATTTGAAATCACCACATTTAAACCCAGCGATCCGGCCGCGATTGCATTGGGTGCTAAGCCACTCGATGCGGAAAAATCGTTCAATCAATCTTTAGGTGCGGTATTTAGCCTTGGTAAGTTAGGCATCACAGTTGATGCCTACAGGATTGAGCTTAGTAATCGTATTGTGTTGTCAGAAAATTTGACTGCAGCCAATGTGCGTAATTATTTGACTGCTCAAGGCTTCGTTGGTATCGGTGGTGGGCGCTTCTTTATTAATGGTGTCGATACCACGACACAAGGTTTAGATATTGTTTCTAACTGGCCTATGCTGACGGAATCATCGGGACGATTTGATTTTACCTTGGCGGGTAATTTCACGAAAACTGAAGTAAGCAAAGTGCCGCAGACTGCGCAGTTATCTGCACTGACACCGTCACCAGTGTTGTTTGATCGCGTGAACGTCTTGATTTTTGAACGTGGTCAACCGCGCAATAAGATTAATGCCAGCGTTGATTGGAAATTAGCAGACTATGCAGCCACTTTCCGCGCAACCCGTTATGGTGAAGTGCTCGATCCTGGAACAACAGCGGCCTTGGATCAAGTTTTGTCACCTAAAACATTGGTTGATATTGAGTTGCGTTACAACTTCACAAAACGTTTGAAAATGGCAGTCGGCGCAGACAATGTATTTGACGCTTACAGCGATCCGCGCATGCCTGCATTGAATACAGCTGGCGCAACTTCCTTCTCCAACTTTTCACCTTTTGGACGTTCGGGACGTTTTGTTTATGCACGTCTGAGTTATAGTTTGTAGTTGCAGTTTGTAGCCGCAACTTGTATTCCTGCACGCAGTTGGTGCGAATAAAAAACGCTTACCTGAATAAGGTCAGCGTTTTTTTATGTACTAATTTTAGCGTTGAAATTGATACGTCTCTGACCATACTAATTTACCCTCGCGCACTTTACGAATCTCTGCTCGCATGCTGTGTGCCGATAGTTTGGTGTAAGTCAGTGTCGTACCAGTTTCACTGCCTATGCCTTCGCAGCGTAATTGTTCGGCGTCTGCTTGCATTACTTTCAGGCGTAAAGGCTCGTCCTTGCCGCGTGTAGCACGATCAATAGCCGGACCGAAGAATCGTAGACGCAGTATCCAGTCTTCGTCTTGTTTTTCGATGAAGAGCAACTCGACTGCTTTGCTCTTTTCTGCTTCCGTGGTACGGGAAATTCCCATCAAAGATTGTTTTTGTAATGCCCAGTGTTCATCGATGATTTGCTTCCCGGTGTTAGCGGTCCAGCTGCCTAGTAGCCAAGTCAAGTCTTGGATTTGTATTGATGCTTTACTTTCGCTTGCATTGATTGTACTTGTCGCGTCTGTTGACGATGAGCTCTGTTGCGCAAAACTTAGTGTGGGAAGTAACACTAAATTGCATACGAAGATGCTAGTGCGCCAGTATTTTTTGAGGTGATTTTTCATACGCATCCTTGATCGGTGTGAAATTTACTGACGCACGGTTTTCTATCAACTACGCAAAATTTGCATCGGCGCAGACAAAATCTGATCGCCACTTTTCGCGAAATACCACATGATCGCGACCAGCGCGCCAACTGTGACGAAGTACCAAATCGTTGAAAAAATTTGCCCATAACGGTCTAAAGGCAAGAGATGGCTTTGATGGCGCAACTTCCACTCCATCGCGATTTCAACCGTGCCGATTAACATGAAGAAAGCTAGAAAGCTTAAACCTAATGTGTAGCTACCAAAAATGCCAATCGCCGAACCAAGCACGAGTGCAAGTAAACCAAATTTACCATTGACGGAAAAGCCTATGCTTTTGAGAATATGTCCACCATCCAGAGGTAAGATAGGCAGCAGGTTGATCAGATTAATCAGTGCGTTAAAATTGGCGAGTCCTGCAAAGAAAATATTCCCAGTGATCCAATACACGACCATCAGTAAGAGCGACAGCAGCAGACCAAATACCGGGCCCATAATCGAAATGGTGACATCTTGCCAGCGCGTATTGATTTTATCGTCTGACAGCGCCAGCCCGCCTAAAAATGGAATGATGTAAATACCCTTGGTTTTCATACCAAAGTATTTCATGGCACGGATGTGGCCATATTCATGCACCATCAGACAGGCAATTAATGCCACCGCAAATTGAAATGAAAACAGCCAAGAATATGCGGCCAGACTTGCTCCTGCTAGTATGACCTTAATGACTTTCGCGCTTTTGAGTAATTTGATTCCAAACGAAGCGATTCCCAGCAAGCTCATTTTCTGTGGTGTGCTAACTTGCACCACAGGAACCTGACGTTCAATATCCTTGCTTGTTCTCTTACCTTCGTTGACCAATTCGTTGTTGACCAACAGACGATAGTCGATAGAAAAAGGTTGCCAGAGAAGATTGCTCTCTAGCCGAACAATGAATGTTTGTTGAAGCGCTTGATCGGCTTGCGTGGGCTCGATGGCGCTTGAATCTGGTGTCGCTGAAGTTGGCGTCACGCGAATTTCAAATTCATGTGCTGATGGCCCTTCATTATCTGCACTTGCGTTTTTTTGGGAGACCAAATTATTATCCCAAAATAATTGCTGCCAACCAGCTAATGATCCTTCTAGTCTGAGTCACTTGCCCAGACAATCAATATTGAGTAGTTCCAATTTATTTCCATCTTAAGTTCAATCAATAAACGCGAATTCTATTAGAAAACGTCGATATTTTCTGAATTATCTTGGCTATTGATGAGAAGAGATCGATAAGCGTCGTGAACGGTCTGTGTGTTGCGTTGAATGCGGTAAAGAGCGCTTCCATCTCTACCGCATTATTTAAAAATAGACNNACCGCATTATTTAAAAATAAGCTTTGAGCTTTAAGATTGATGAGCACTCATCGCTGCCATAATTTCTTGATGACCTTGCGCCATACCATTTTCCGGTACGCTTTGCGCCGTCATGTTTTTTACTTCCTGTAAGCGAGCCAATAATTGCTCATCGACGTTTTCACCGCGGCCTAAAAAAACTCCTTTGGTCAGGCTAATATGTGCTGCTTCGAAATTACCAGCGCCAGCGCATAGGATGGTGCGATTAGGCGCATCTTGTGCTGCCAGTACCAACATGGCGGGTACTACATCGCTTGCTTGTATCGCATTGAGCATCGCTTCCGGATACAGACTGTCAGTCATACGTGTAGCGGCAGTCGGTGCTAATGCATTGACACGAATATCGTGTTTTGCACCTTCAATTGACAGGGTTTGCATTAACCCGACCAAACCTAATTTTGCTGCACTGTAGTTTGATTGCCCGAAGTTACCATACAGGCCGGATGAGGAAGTAGTCATCATAATGCGACCATAGTTTTGCGCGCTCATGACAGGCCACACCGCTTTACAGCAATTCACGCTACCCATCAAATGCACTTCGATCACCAAACGGAAATCATCAAGTTCCATTTTGCCAAAAGACTTATCGCGCAAGATGCCAGCATTATTGATCAGTATGTCGACGCGCCCCCATTTAGCGATGGTTTCTTGCACCATAGCTTGAACCGCCGCAAAGTCGGTCACCGAAGCACTATTCGCCATCGCTTCGCCACCAGCAGCGATGATTTCATCCGCCACGGCTTGCGCAGCGCTTGCTGAACCGCCAGAACCATCGCGCGCACCACCGAGGTCATTCACCACCACCTTTGCACCACGCTTGGCCAATGCCAAAGCGTGTTCACGACCAAGACCGCCACCAGCACCTGTGACAATAGCAACGCGACCTGAAAAATCTAAACTCATGGAGAACTCCTATTTCTATAAATAAGTTTTATTGAATGATGCTAAATCGAATTTTTGCATTTTCTTCGCGGGTGAGATGGTCTTCAACAGCGGGCGAATGATAAAGGTGAAGAGGGCGGTTGAGTATTCGGAATATGATCGTAACTCAAGCCCCTTTCTCTACTACAGAAGCGATAAGATAACTGAAAACACTTTAGCAGAGATCATAAATTTTCTGAGTACTTCGTCTAGCTGATATAGATCAATCACTAAACTCTTAAAAATTCTTCTCTATGGCCCATCCATCGCTGTAAATGGGCTTCCACTGTAGTCAAATCATGCGCTAGTAATTGCACCGCCAGATTGCGCGCCTTGTCTACCAGATATTGATCTTTCTCCAGATTCGCAAAACGTAACAAAGCTTCGCCCGATTGTCTCGCGCCTAAAAATTCACCGGGTCCTCGTAATTCCAAATCTTTACGGGCAATTTCGAATCCATCAGTGCTTTCCCGCATGCTGAGTAATCTTTGTTTTGCGGTGTGACCAAGCGGCCCTTGATACAACAACAGACAAACACTAGCGGCGGCACCGCGACCCACGCGTCCGCGTAATTGGTGTAACTGTGATAGACCAAAACGTTCTGCATGTTCGATCACCATCAAACTCGCATTTGGCACATCGACCCCGACTTCAATCACGGTCGTCGCTACCAAGACTTGCACTTCATTGCGGGTGAATGCATCCATCACAATTTGCTTTTCCGCAGGTTTGAGTTTGCCGTGGACTAAGCCGATGCGGCAGTCGGGTAAGGCTGCGCTCAACATCGCATGGGTGTCTGTTGCGGTTTGCAGTTGTAGTGCTTCTGATTCTTCAATTAGCGGGCAGACCCAATACACTTGCTTGCCTTCTTGCGCGGCGGCGTGTACGCGTTCTATCACTTCGTCGCGGCGATTTTGATCTACCACGCGGGTGACAATAGGCGTGCGTCCCGGCGGCAATTCATCAATCACTGAAACTTCGAGATCGGCATAGTAGGTCATCGCTAACGTGCGTGGTATCGGCGTGGCGGACATCATCAGTTGATGCGGGATTTTGCCAGCTTCGGCTTTGTTGCGGAGGGTGAGTCGTTGCGCGACACCGAAACGATGTTGTTCATCGACGATGACTAAACCCAGTTTGGCAAATTGCACGGTGTCTTGAATTAGCGCATGCGTGCCGATCACCAGGTGTGCCTCACCGGAAGCGATGAGAGCGTTTGCTTGCTCTTTTTCTTTCTTCTTCAGACTACCAGTTAACCACGCGGTTTTCACACCTAAAGGTTCTAGCCAGCCCGCAACTTTACGAAAATGCTGTTCCGCCAAAATCTCCGTTGGTGCCATTAAAGCGGCCTGATAACCGCTATCAATCGCTTGCGTCGCGGCGAGGGCTGCGACGATGGTTTTGCCACTGCCGACGTCGCCTTGCAATAATCGTTGCATGGGAAAAGCTTGTTTGAGATCGGCGCGGATTTCTTCCAACACGCGCTCTTGCGCACCTGTTAGTTTGAAAGGCAAAGTCGCTAAGAAGGCTTGGGTCAAAGCGCCTACTACTGGTAGTGCCGTTGCGCCCTGAGAGCGACGCGAAGCCTGCGCTCGTTTCAGTGAGAGTTGTTGCGCCAACAGCTCATCGAACTTCATACGTTCCCACGCTGGATGTTCGTGTTCCAGCAAGGCGTATTGATCGACATCAGGTGGTGGGTTGTGGAGTAACCTCACCGCAGATTCAAAATCTTGCAAGCCCATTTCCTGTAGCAGAGCAGGGGAGAGCGTGTCGTACCATTGTACTTTATTGAGCGCACTAGTAATGGCTTTGCGCAGCATGGTTTGCGAGACACCATCGCCAGCGTGATATACCGGCGTCAGCGAGGTAGGTAGCGCCGCGCCTTCGTTCACCATTTTGTAAGTTGGATGTACCATCTCCGCACCGAAGAAGCCGTGGCGAAGTTCACCGCGCGCTCTGACTCGCATGCCGACCGCCATCTGCTTAATTTGGCTACCGTAAAAATTTAAAAATCGTAAAACCACTTGTCCAGTGTTGTCACTAATCGTGACGACTAACTGGCGACGGGGACGATATTGAATATCGCATTCCGTCACTTCGCCCTCAACTTGTACCGAACTGCCACCGCGAAACCCTGCATCACGCATGGAGACTATTTCGGTCTCATCTTCGTAACGCATGGGTAAATGCAAGACAAAATCCATGTCAGAGCGCAGACCTAGCTTTGCAAACTTCTCCTCTAAGGGCACAGGTTTGGCAGAGGGAGTTTTTCTCTTGCTGGCAGGCTGAGTAGGTGCGCTTGCTGACATAGGGTAAAATGGCGGGTTAGTCTTAAAGGTAATTCGCAAGATTCTACTGGTTTTTTATACAGTGATGTTAATTTTAATTGTGAGGCGAGTTCTTCGTGACTTGACTCTTTTCCTTCAAGGAATAGTCATTTACATAAGGTGGCACGCGATGAATACTCCTTCCCCCGAAGTTTTACGAAATGGGGAAGGTTGGGATGGGTTTTGGTCTTGTGATAGAAACTGCTGGTTGCGTCACCATAACCCATCCCCACCCTAGCCCTCCCCTTGAAAGGGAGGGGACTTTTCGTGGTGCTTCGACTTGTGTTGGAAGCTATGTTTTGAAGTGGTGAAGAGCTTATTCTTAGTGTGCTTTTTGGGGTTTTCTTAGAACCGATTTGAATCTCGATTTCTCATGCGTTGGCTAATTCAGGATGTAATTTGTAGCCGAGTGCGTGCATAAATTGAGCACCGTTGCGAAGCTGGGGTTGCCTTCTCCTGATAGGGCTTTGTAGAGACTTTCTCGTCCTAGTCCCGTGTCGCGCGCCAGATCAGTCATGCCGCGTGCTTTTGCGATGTTGCCTAAGGCTTTGGCGATGAAGGCTGCATCGTCACCTGCTTCATCGAAGCAGGCATCCAGATACAGCAACATGTCTTCTTCAGTTTTGAGATGTTCAGCGGAATCCCAATTGCGTAGTGCGGATGTGCTCATTTTAGACCCTTAGTTCTTGCGCTAGATTCAACGCAGTTTTGATATCGTTTGCTGGTGTATTTTGTGACTATGGCGCAAATGCCAGAAAATTTCATCTTTTTTCTTTGCTGCATTTGTTGATCAACGAAAGTCACTGGATTCCTGCTAAGAGCACGCAGGAATGACGATTAATTGAGCTTGAAGATTGTTTTTTTTCTGAGATTTTTGCATCTTTAAGGGAGGTAATTGCCAGTGTCGTATTCCATCAAGATAAGGGGGCTGACACCATAAAGTGTCAAGCCCCGAATCAAGGTAAATCAAATAACCCTACCAGCATCACGCATTTGTCGTATCGGTGACATCAGCAAAGCGATAACCACGATCACAATCAACAGAGCACCGCTGCCTGCGAATAATTGGGTGAGGCTGATGATGTGCATTAGCCATCCTGTCAATGCTGCCGAAATAGGACTGATGCCCATAAAAATGAACATGAAAATACTCATCGCGCGTCCTAGCATGGCGGGTGGTACCTGGCGTTGTATCCAGGTGAAGACGGCTACGTGTAGATAGCCGCCGAGTGCGCCTATGGCTAATAAAATTGCAGCGCTTTGCCATGCGAGGTGGACCAATCCCATAGGCATAAATAGCAGCGCGACTAAAGTATCTATGAGTAAGATCGTGCTACCCAAACTGCCTAGCCTTAGCTTGGGAAAGACAGACGACATCGCCATGCCTAGCAGCGTTCCTGCACCATGTGCACCGGCTAACAGGCCGAGTACACCAGCGCTATTTCCAAATTGTTGCGCTAATAAAGGCATGGCGATTTGCATTGGTCCCATGATTAGAAAAGCGATGGCGGACCAATATAAAAAGCAGGTGCGCATCATGGTGTCGTTCCAGCAATGGCGCAATCCGCTCATGGTTGCGCTGAGTAAGGATTGCTTTGATGCTTGTTGATCGGTCTTGATGGCGAGCATGTTCACATGCGATAAAGTCCATGCAGAAAATCCATAGCTAAAGCAATCGACAAAAAATGCCATCGCCAAACCCTTTTTGTCTGCGATATCCATCATGTTCGCAGCATTTAAATTCGTCGCTAATCCAGCTTGCGATGCCGTCGCATGATCGCCTAATAGCGCGATTAAACCACCCGCCATCAAAGGGCCTAAAAAGAAGGTGATCTGACGTAAGCCCAGCATCATGCCATTGGCCGCCTGCAAGTGTTCTGCAGCGACCACGCGTGGCAACATCGAGGTTCCCGCAGGAATACTAAACGCGGTTGATAATCCCAAGAGCAAGGCGATTAGATAGATCATCCACAAGCTCAGACTGGATGTCATTAGCAGCACAACCAGAATCGCCAGTAACGCGGTATTGATGTACTTGGTAACCATCATCACCGACTTGGGATCATAGCGATCCACGACCGCACCGCCAATCAACATAAACAGCGCGCGCGGGATGCCGAGTAGTGCCAGCACGATGCCCAAGGTGAATGTGTCATGACTCATTTGCAGCACTAGCCAGGGCAGGGCAATCAGCGTGAATTGATCGCCTAGCATCGAGGTGATGGCGCCCGTTAGCATCCATAGAAAATTGCGGTCACGCATAAAGCCGCGTGCTGGCTTTGAGTTGTTGTTCATAAAAACTCCAGATAAAGGGATAGCCTTGTCCGCCGGACTTGGCTGGAAAATATGTTGAAGGTTTTGCTTAGCTGCTTATTGCGGCGGTGATTTTTTCTTCAGCGATTTTTTGGGAATCGTTTCAGTCGTTTTGGGCGAAGTTGATGCTGTCGAATTCTGCGATTCGATATAACGTATCCCTTTGACTGCGTAGTCGAGCACTTCTTGCGATAAGCCACCGCCTATAGTTAATCGCGGTTCTTTTTCGTGGATTTGCCGGATCTTTTGTACCGTTTCAACACGGTTACCCCAAGCATCTAAAAACATAGCGCGCCAATCTTGAATACGCTTTAACGCAATTGGATCGGTGACTTCAACTCCGGCATCAATGAATTTTTTGATGTCGATAAATAGCTCCGTCCAGTTATCCATATTGCGCATAAAAGAAGGACGGAAATATTGGCATTCCTCTTCGCTCAAATAGCGTCGATAGATTTGGTAACGGATCTCTATCGCTGCCACATTGATGTAATCCATCATGGCGTTATCAACGCCGCTCATGGCTTGTATGGATGGCTCGTCTCTATGCATGTCCGCGAAATTTTTTAAGAGGCGCGGATTGGGCACCGATTGATGCACGGTCTCTAACCATTTTTGTACTTGCACTAAAACTTGCGGTGCACTTGGCGCGATTTTGGCGTCCATGAATTCGCGAATTTGCGCCACGATGGGTTGCATCGCCATATCCATTTTTCCGCTACTGACGTCTTTATGTTGACGCCATAATGCGATGTCTTCGGGGCTGAAATATTTAGACCGCAGGCTCATCATTTCTAAGGTCGATAACCAATAATCCATATTCGGCTGGTCATGCTGTTGTAGTTGCTCGTCCAATTCCAGCAAGCGTTCGCGCAGCTCTTGGCTTTGTTTGATCTGTTCTTCCAAACTCAGAATTTGTTGGCTAATTACACCACGCAGATCCGCAGTATCACCTTGGATTAATTCAGCAATTTCTTGCAAGGATAAATTCAAACGGCGCAGCGCTTGAATGCGATGCAAGCGGGCGATGTCATGGCGGTTGTACAAGCGATAACCTGCCTCAGACCGCACCGAGGGCGTGAGTAAGCCCAGCTTGTCATAGTGGTGCAAGGTGCGCACGGTAATGCCAGTGCGTTGGGCTAATTCGCCAATTTTTAACAACATAGGATGCCTCTTTGACTGCTTCAGATCGAACATGAATAAAACACGAAAAGGATATGCAGCACACTATAAAGCCTGACGTAGTGTCAGGGTCAAGGGGGAATTGAAGTTTTTATTGTTTTTAAACGGAACAATGCTTTGCGCTTAATTTTCGCAGGCTATGCATCTGATTTGCCGTTTGATCTGATGCCGATGGAAAGCGTACTCGCTTGTCTTTACTATTGTGTTTTGGAATGGATGTATTTCCAAGATCATTGAGGCATTGCGCATGAAAGATAAAGTAGAGAAATTCTCCTCAGGGCAGTATTACGGCACGAATGCATTTGACCGACGTTTTCCGCGTATCGGTTTGAGTCATTTACGTGCGACTGTGCCTGAGCATGAGGTGAAAGAACATAGCCATGCTGGCGCGCATATGGTGTTGGCGACGCGTGGCCGTTATGTGACTTCGGCGGCTGGTGCGCAGCGTGAAGGACCTGTGCTGGTTTATAACCCGCCGGATGTGGTGCATCGCGATCGTTTCGCGGGCGAGGGTGGTTGGTTCTTTGCGATTAGTTTTGATGCGGATGATTCGCGTGATCTGTACGAACAAATCAAGCTGCCTGATTTTGCACTCCGCAATCACGATCCGCTGGTGATTCAACAGGCGTTTGGATTGCTTAAAGCGGCTGCTACGCGTGACGCGGTTAAGCTAGATTTGGAGGTGTTGACGTTGAACATCTTAAGCAGTTTGAACCTGCAAGGTCCTTTGTCACTAAATCCCCCTCCATGGTTGCAACGCGCACAGGAAATGATTGCGGATTTATCAGATGAGGATTTGGGTATTGCCGATATCGCGGATGCGATCGGCGTACACCGCGTTTATTTGGCACGCCAATATTTGCGACATCTGGGTTGTACTCCTGGCGATGATTTGCGGCGTCGTCGGGTTGAGCGTGCTACGCAGTTGATGATGACGAGTGATCAAACATTGACGGACATCGCGCTAAGTTGTGGGTTCTGTGATCAAAGTCATTTGAATCGGGCGTTCTTACAGCAGTGGGGTTTAACGCCAACAGGGTTCACGAAACTGAGTGGTTTGAAAGCAGGTTTCAAATATCCAAGACTCAATTGAAATCATCGTTCAAGATTTGGCTCACGTAATTGAACGACTGAATGACTTAATGTTTGACTTAATGATTTAATGACTTAGCGAATGGAGTTTTGATATGAATCGTAAATATGCCCTAGGGTTTCTTTTAAGTGCAGCCCTGCTTGAAAACCATGCAATCGCCCATCCCCAAAATGATAAGAACGATTGGGTGAAAGAATCACCCGCTTCGCAAAAATTAGATGCGGCAAAACTGGCAGCGATGGATGAAGCGATCAAAAAGGGAACGTTTCAGCAGATCACCAGCGTATTGATCGCACGACGAGGTCAGCTTGTTTTTGAATCTTATTATGATGCCGATGGGGTAGAGGGATTGCGTAATACCCGATCTGCGACGAAGACAGTCACTGGTATGTTAGCGGGTGCGGCGATAGATCGCGGTCACATGACGCTTTCTACACCTATCTTGAGTCACGTTAAACCTAAAACAGCATTAGAAAATCCTGATCCACGCAAGGCAAAAATCACCGTTGAAGATTTATTGACGATGAGCTCGATGCTGGAGTGCGATGATCAAAACCAGTTCTCTCGCGGCAATGAAGAGCGCATGTATTTGATCGAAGATTGGGTGAAGTTTTATCTTGATCTGCCGATTAAAGGTTTTCCAGCATGGATTCCCAAACCTTCAGCATCGCCTTATGGACGCTCGTTTAGTTATTGCACGGCTGGCTCCACGACTTTAGGTGCAGTGGTGCAAAGTGCGAGCAAAATGCCGTTGCAGGATTTTGCACAAAAAGCTCTGTTTGCGCCCTTGGGTATCACCAAGACGGAATGGCAATTTTCACCCTTGGGCTTGGCGCAAGGTGGCGGCGGCTTAGGCTTGCGTAGTCGTGATCTTTTGAAGCTTGGACAGCTACTTGCCAATGGCGGCACATGGCACGGAAAACAGATATTACCAGCCGCATGGGTAAAAGCATCAGTCTCTCCACAGGCGGAGGTTGATGAACAACGCAAGTATGGCTATCTGCTGTGGTTGTATCCATATAGCGCAAAAGGCGTGACGCATCAGTCTTATCAAATGGCGGGAACGGGTGGCAACAAGGTGGTTGTTTTTCCTGGTCTAGATATCGTGGCATTGGTGACGACGACCAATTATGGTGTGCGTAGTCCACATCAGATTACGGATAAATTGATTGCTGAGCATATTCTTGGTGCGCTTGAGTAATGTGCTAATTTCTTTTGCTGATGTTAAATCTAGCTAGGATGCTTGAATATCTGATTGAAATTCATTCCAGCTTTCCCCTTTGTAGGCATTGGTGTCTACACAAGTTGAGATAGGGATAAAACTCCCTCTCCCGCAAGCGGGAGAGGGCTGGGGTGAGGGTAGTTCAGGACAGTGAAATATCCACGCCCTTCAAACGTCCCTGCAAAAATCCACGCGCTGCCTGATCTGTACATAAACCGATGGCTAGCTGGTAGGCATGTTTTGCCGCATCACTATTGCCACATCGCTGATGCAAATGCGCGCTGGCTGCCCAATAGGGTTGGTAGTTTTGGAGACGTTCTTTTAAATCCATGTTGTCACATAGCTGCGCTAGTTGGGCTAGGGCGATTTGCGGTTCTATGATTTCTGCGAGTGCCACGGCATGATTGATCGCCACTACTGGTGAGTTGGTCAGTTGATAGAGCTGCAGGTAAAGTTTGTTGATGGCGTGCCAGTCAGCTTTGTCTTGGTGTCGTCGTACAGTGTGCGCTGATTGGATCGCTGCTTCAATTTGAAAACGTCCGCGTTTTTGCATGCAGCTGGCATGGCGTAAGTATTGTTCTGCCTGATCGATTTTATCGTGATCCCAGCGTTGGCAATCTTGTTCTTGCAGCGGCACGTAATTGCCTTGCGCATCATGGCGTGCGGCGCGGCGTGATTCGGCATACAACATTAATGCGAGCAAGCCAAACACTTCGGGTTCTTGCGGTGCTAGTTCACTTAAAAGTTGTGCTAGCCACATTGCCTCTTCTGCTAGATTGCCTTGTTGGATGTCGCCATCGCTGGTCTGCGACCAGGCGGCGGTGTAGACGCTGTAGATCGCATCGAGCACAGAATCTAAACCATCGGCGATTGCGCTTTGATCGGGGATGATTAAACGTATACCTGCGACGCGAATTTTGTGCTTGGCTCGGACTAAGCGTTGCGCCATATTGCTAGGTGCAATTAAAAATGCCGAGGCAATACTGGCGGCATCAAATCCCAACAAGGTTTGCAGCATGAGTGGTGCGCGTATGCTGCGATCAATCGCGGGATGCGTGCAAGCAAACATCAGTGCTAGCCTTTGATCAGGTATTGCTAGCGGATCACATTCGGCGGCAGCTTCATCGAGCAGATAACGGAACTCTTCTTGATGACATTGTTGCGTTTGTGCGCTGCGGGCCTGATCAATTAATTGGCGGCGAGCGACGGTGAATAGCCAGGCTTCTGGATTGTTCGGTACGCCTTGCTCTGGCCAGTTGTTTAAGGCAATTTCAAACGCATTGGCAAGCGCGTCTTCTGCACTTGCCAGATCGCCAGAACGTACTGATAACATCGCCAACAAACGACCATAGCTGCGCCGCACCAGTGCAGCTATCAGCTGCGGGTTGCTGTGATCGATTTTCGTTGGCATTTATTCTGTCTTACATTTTTTCTTACATCGGCCAAATCGGGCGTACTTCTATCGAACCGATATGCGCACTAGGGCAACGTGCCGCCCAACTAATTGCCGTATCGAGATCGGGAACTTCAATAATATAAAAGCCACCCAGTTGCTCCTTGGTGTCGGCGTACGGACCATCGAGTAAATGGGTTTTGCCATCACGGATACTGACGGTGGTGGCGGTAGTCGATTCACGCAGACGTTCTCCCGACACTAAAATACCAGCCTCCATCATGGCATCGGTATAAGAACCATAAGCGGCAATAATTTCGCCTAATGCGTTTTGATCCATTGCCGCTTCAACGGCTTCACTGGTGGCGATGAGTAATATGTATTGCATGGTGTTCTCCTGGAAATAATAAAAGGGTCATACTAAGTAAGAAGCTGGCGTGCGCTGCGATAGCGTTCAGAATGGGGATGAAGCACCCTCAAGCGCTTAAG
>DLGN01000298.1:12661-18453 GCA_002482715.1 Oxalobacteraceae bacterium UBA7693 | reverse complement strand
TCTTAAGTGCTATGAAGGCGCCATCACATTCCATCCATCTTTGCCAGTTTCAAGACAATGACGTTTGAACTCGGTGTAAATCGACATGCGTTTGTATTTTATGTCGAAAATGCTTACGAAAATCTATAGTTTCTTGGTTTGAAAGTGCTTTTGTCGCTGATTTTGTCACGGAAATATGCTTGTACCTGCGCGGTATGTGTGTTCATAAATCTCTATAATCTGCGACGCTGTGTGGCGTTTCAGCGGCTTTTTTGATTTCTTACCTTGATCTTTGAAAGTATTGAACAATTATGATGATCCGTTTAATTTATGCCAGCCGTGCAGTGAATTTGGGGCCGGCTGACGTCAAAGATATTTTGGCGAGTTCGCGCAAAAATAATCAGCAACTTGCCGTCACTGGCGCGCTTAGTTTATCGAATGGTATTTTCTTGCAATGTCTAGAGGGCGAACGTTCCGCTGTGAATGCGCTTTATCATCACATTTTGAAAGATAAGCGACATAACAAACCTGAGGTGTTGGCATTGGAAGAAATCACCCAGCGCCAATTCACTGGTTGGAACATGGGGTTGATTGCGGCCACCTCTGAAAACACAGCACTGTTTCTTAAATATTCTTCAACCGCCGAATTTGACCCGTTTCGCATGTCAGCACCCGCATTGAAAGAATTTTTTGCAGAGGTGATGAGCAGTGCGCGTTGGTTGAGTTAAGTTTGCCGATAGTACTAACCTGAAAAACTAGCGCGTGTCGCTAGTTTTTTTATTTTTGGCGGTTTTATTCAAGACAGTTGTCGCAATCGATCTTATGATGAAGGTAATAGCGATCTAAGCTAGCTTTTAACTTGTGAATGGAGCCACCATGCAATTTGCCTACACGATTCTTTATGTGAATGATGTCAAACAAAGTTTGGCGTTTTATGAAAAAGCCTTTGGTATGCAAACCAGGTTTTTGCATGAGAGTGGTGATTATGGCGAATTGGAAACGGGCGCCACTGCACTCGCATTCTCTTCACGTGCTTTGATGCGGCAATTAGGAAAAGAAGTCAGTGCATCGGATCCGCATCATCCCTGCTTTGAAATTGCGCTGGTAAGTAGTGATGTGCCAGCAGCCGTACGCAAAGCTCTTGCAGCTGGTGCAAAGTTAATGCGAGAACCGCAAGAGATGCCTTGGGGACAAACGATTGCGTATGTCGCCGATCTTGATGGTGTCTTGGTTGAGATTTGTACGTCGATGCAAGCTTAGGCATACCCATCTGCCAAGATTAATTCTTGGTAAGTCGCTGAGCACAGCATTGCGCTTGGACTACAGCTAAACCAGCGTTGGAACTCGCGACATAAATGCGCTTGATCTGCATAAGAGAAATCCGCAGCGAGTTCCGCAAAGTTGATTCGACTATTTGTATTTTTGCGAGTCAATAAGGCTTGTGCTGATTGCCTTGCACGTGCCAGACTGCGCCAATAGATGGGAGAGCGTCCGGTTTTTTCTGTCAGCCATCTTTGTAGACTGCGCTCAGATACCCCCAAATCGCGTGCTGCGTGAAGTACGCTTTGCTGGGTTTTTAAACTGTTCAAAGCATCGACGATCTGGGTATCAATACAGAATAGTTCATCCAACACATTCAATACTTGAGTGGTGCCGTGCACTGGATCTGCTTGAAATCGTGTCACCAGATCTTTTAAAAAATCCTCCGCTACTGGCGATTTGCCTTGAGCTGTTTTGAAACATGTTCCGGGATGCAAGCGCCAACCATAGTAGGTATCACCGCCATCACTTTCAACATAACGCGCGGTGTCATCCAACGGACTCACCATGTGCAGTGACGTTCCACTAGGATTTGATCGAATAATGAAGTCCCGACAGCCATCTGGCAATACCAACATACGACTTGCGGTATCACTGGTGTGATGCCAGGCGCTTAAAACGGGCGCGGGAAGCTGCGGTTCTGCGGCGTGGTTGTGCATGGCTTAGGATTCCTAACCGTATCTTTTATGTGTCTCAATTGTATCGGTTTGGGTTGTGTTATGCGAAGACTTCCGATATTGTCCTGCGACATAGATTAATTTACATTTTTTTGAAAGCTAAATTGTGGCTACCATGCTAAAAAAAATCCTATTGCGAAGTTTGTTGGGCATCTTGTTGATCGTAACGAGTATCGTACTTTTGTTTGTTGTCGCGAATTGGCAGGATCAATCTCTGCGACCAGAAGTGCAAGCGAGCCTGAACTGGCAGCCGCCTAAAAACATCGACGATGATAATGGCTATTTGATTTTGCTTGGCATGAATGCGAAGGATGGCGTTGATCCCTTGGATTTGGGCAAGCGGATACTCGAGTCGGAATTAGCACGTTATGATCGAGAAAAAAATTTAATGCTTGACGATGCTACGATCGATAATGTGCATCCTGAATCACAGACATTTAGGAAATTAGATGGTGAAATATGTGACTACACAAGGACACCCAATTGTGTTCAATTTTATCTATCGCGTACTGTCGAACAAGAACAAGAAATTTTGCAATCACGTAAAGCGATACTAGCTAATTTTGTGATGATCCAAGCGAGTCGTGACTATCAAGAGATCGTGCCGCCGTTTATTGCTGCAAACATACCGTCTTTTGGTGCCTTACTTCATGCGATGGAACTTGAACGTATGAAGGCAATTCGCTTGATTGAGCAAGGAAAAACCGACCAAGGTTTTTCCGAGTTGATGAAACTTGCTGCGTACTCCCAACGTTGGATGGAAAATAATTCTTCGTTAATTTCACACTTGTTGGCAACTGTGACGGTGCAACGTGATCTTAGAATTGTTGATGAACTTTTGCAGCGTTACCCTGAACTTATTCATGAGCAAGCACACATTCAGGCTTGGTTAGGACGATTTTCCGAAAAGAAAATGAGTATAGGTCGCGCCTTAGATCTTGAGACAAGCGTTAACTTGCGAACCATGCATAGCATTCGCTTGGAGTCAGTGGCTGCACAATCTTCGGTCTGGCAGAAATTCCTTATTGACCTGTTTAATCGGCCGAATGCAAGTTTGAATCTGACCTATGATTGGCACCAGATGTGGAGCGCTTTAGCGGAGCGATCTGGTCGAGGTTATCTGATTCATAGGGAAGAAGTTCAGGGAAAGCAAGATGCTTTGCTCGGTTTTGGCGTTTCGAATTTTTATCTGCTTGATCCTATAACCAAAATTTTATTAGGCGTTAGTACACCTAGCTACGAAACTTATATTGAAAAACACTTCGACACCTTCGCACAGATCAATTTATTAGCGATGAAGATGGCATTAATTGAGAAGAAAATTGCGTCTTCAGCGATCCCTCAATTTGTACAGGATCATACCAAGCAGTATGCGAATCCGTATGATGGTAAGGCGATTGGTTGGGATGCAGAAAAGCATCAACTGTTTATTGAGATACGTCAGGAATCGGATCAGCTTTACCAAAAGGTGAAAATTCTGCGGCTTGATGTGCCACGTTTTACGTCTGCTGTGGGGACTTAGCTAGGTATCGCCACACGATCAATTGGAGCGATAGACTGATGAATGGATGGTGGCAGCACGAATTTGTCGACACATTAAAAAAGCGAGCTAGGGATGAATTCCTAGCTCGCTTTTTATTTTCTCTTTTATTTGCGAAGCAGTTTTTACTTACTTACTTCTCGACTGGTTTTTCTTTCTTTTCATCTTTCGCATCCTTCTCATCTTTTTTCAAAAGTGTATTGAAGTCGATCATCATATTGCCGGTGGGTTGGTTCATCTTGAACAATTCCAAACGGGATTTGGTTATCTTACGTGGCCAAGAATTATTGTTCAGATCAATGTCGGCGGTTTCTAAATACGGATCTTGTGTTAGACCAACCATCGGTTCATCGGTGACAACCAGCTTCGTAAGCTTCTTAGAGTTGTAGCGCCACACTTCAGCTGGAATGCGCTCGACGACTTTCTTTCCGCTCTTTAATTCAATTTCCAAAATCAAAGGCATTACCAATCCACCTACGTTAGAAAAATCGACTAAGTAGTAATACTTGCCTGATTTGAGCATGGCTTTTTCGTCTTCATCCAAGCTCTTCATCAAATCGTTATAGGTATTGCGATCTTTATTCGTGACAGTGAAATCATCGTGCTCGTTATAAAAATCCTTTAAACCAGGTTGTGTATCGATACGACGCGCTGGTAGGGATTTATTTCTTTGTGCAGCCAAAGAAACTGGTTCTTCATTCTTTTGTGCACGACGCCAAGCCTTTTCGATTTCAGGATCTTTAGTGGATACCTGATATTGAACGATACCATCGACGCTAATATCGACGGGATCGGTGGTGTAGAACCAGCCACGCCAGAACCAATCTAAATCGGTACCAGAAGCATCTTCCATAGTACGAAAAAAATCTGCTGGGGTTGGACGTTTAAACTTCCAGCGACGCGCATATTCTTTGAAGGCAAAATCAAATAATTCACGACCCAAAATTGTTTCGCGCAAGATGTGTAAACCGGCAGTTGGTTTGGCATAAGCATTATTGCCAAACTGTAAAACGGATTCAGAATTCGTCATGATCGGCGTTTGATTTTTACTGCGCATGTAATCAACAATGCCGCGCGGTTCGCTAGGGAATAGGTCTTGATAATTTTCCTCCCAAGCACGTTCTGCCAGCGTTTGTAAGAAAGAATTCAAACCTTCATCCATCCATGTCCATTGGCGCTCATCCGAGTTCACGATCATCGGGAAATAGTTGTGACCAACTTCGTGAATGATCACGCTGATCATGGAATATTTAGTTTGCTTGGAATAGGTCAGTTCACCGGTTTTCTTATCTTTGGTAGGACGGCCGCCGTTAAAGGCGATCATCGGATATTCCATGCCGCCTTGTGGGCCATTGACCGATTGTGCCACCGGGTAAGGATATTCGAGGCTGTATTTATTGTATTGCTCTATCGTGTGGACTACGGCTTGGGTGGAATATTGACCCCACAAAGGATTCGCTTCTTTCGGGTAGAAGGACATCGCTAAACCACTGCTGTTACCGGTTTTGTAGCCTTGTGCATCCCAGATAAATTTGCGAGATGATGCCCACGCAAAATCGCGTACATTCTTCGCTTTGAAATGCCAAGTCTTCTGTGATGTGGCACGCGATTTTTCGGCCTTTTCCGCCTCTGCTTGCGTCACGATGAGTACCGGTTTAGAAGCATTACGTGCTTGCGCTAAGCGCTCACGTTGAATCGCGCTGAGTACCGCATCTGGATTGCTTAATTCGCCCGTCGCTGAAACCACGTGATCACCCGGTAAAGTGATTTGTACATCAAAGTCACCAAACTCTAATGTGAATTCGCCAGAGCCTAAAAACTGTTTGTGTTGCCATCCATAGACGTCATAGTAAGCCGCCATCCGTGGATACCAGTGTGCGATTTCGAAGATATCGTTTTTGTCTTCTTTGAAATGTTCATAACCCGTGCGTGCCCACAACACCATGCCATCGTTGATATTGTGTTTCCAATCAAGACTAAAAGTAAATTTCTCACCCGGTTTTAAACTTTGCGGCAAATCGATGCGCATCATGGTGCGATTGATGACGTACTTTAATGCTTGGCCGTTCGCCGCTTTGACTGAACCGATCTTAAAGCCACCGTCAAACTTTTCTTTCTCGTTTAAGGTATGCATAGCAGTGAAGCTCATTGCATTTGGATTTTTCCATGCATCGCGTGATGGATAGGTGGCGGTTGTATTTGCATCGGAATCTGGTTTGAAGATGTTTTGATCCAACTGCAGCCACAAATAGTTCAACGTATCTGGCGAATTATTA
>DLGN01000298.1:5041-12633 GCA_002482715.1 Oxalobacteraceae bacterium UBA7693 | reverse complement strand
GGCGAATTATTATGATAAGTAATGGTCTCTGCACCGGTAATGCTGCGCTTATCTTCATCCAAGCTAGCGCGGATAACGTAATCAGCACGTTGCTGCCAATACGCATGTCCAGGTGCGCCAGAAGCAGCGCGGATTGAGGTCGGGGTTGGTAACAGATCTTCTAACTGTTTGAATTTATCTTCAGACTGTTGGGCAGAAACCATTGTCGGGAAACTCATGCAAAGCAGCATGAGCCATGAGGAAATACGCATGATAGAAACTCCAGAAAACGATTGATGAAGTGTTTGGACGTGAGTCTGACGAGAACTTTTGGCTGTGTCGACGCGAATCAGATCAGCGCTTGCACGAGCTTGGACGCGAATTGCACATATAAGTTCTGGCACAGCCTAAAGAATCGGGCAGACAGTGCTTGCTTGTCAATTATTGTGATTATGCTTGTTGTTTGTCGTGTGATTTATCCGGTGTCGTGCGTTCGTCAGTTAATGTAAGCCAAGTTGCTAATTTTTCGGAAAAGGGCATGGTATGTGCGGGACTACTTGATGGCAGACTTAGTAGTCGATAAAACTCACCATGCGCTCCCAGCACTTTGAGACCTAATTTGTAAGCCGTCGCGCCATTAAAAGCGATCGTGTTGATATTTGGTAATGTGCCAAGTAAAGCGAGTAGATCATTCTCGGTGCGATCTCGGATTTGGCTATCTAAGCTCCCGCGTCTATGCGCTTGCGCGACCACATCCCATAAACCAACTTGAAGATCGAACAGCGTTTGGAGGCGTGATTGGTAATCTAGGCTAATTAGATCAGTCTGAAATACCGCTGAGAGCAGATGCCAGAAACGATTTTGCGGATGCGCATAATATTGTTGATGAGCTTGCGATGCATCACCTGGCAAACTACCTAAAATTAAGATGCGCGTATCCTGATTCACTATAGGGGCGAAACTTCTTTTTTTGGGGGCCGAGTTCGTCTCTGCTAGATTGGATTTTGCTGGCATAGGGGGCAATAAAAATGCGCGTCAATGAAGAATCGGATGATTTCTTCCTTGCGCGCATTTTAACTGCCTTCGTGGACTGACGAACTACGAACTTAATGTCCCGGTGCTGCCTTCTTGTCTAAACTAATTCCTTGTTTCGCCAAGATGCCTGGCACCATCAACGCATAAATTGCCAAATAGGCGAAACAGGCAACACCAACCAGATAGCTCATTTGTATACCTATTTTTTCGGAAACCATTCCTTGTATCCAGCTGACGATGCCGCCACCCATAATCATCATGATTAGATAATTACTCCCTTGACCTGTGTGTTTTCCTAGTCCGCTGATGGCTAAAGTGAAAATGCAAGGCCACAAAGTACTACAGAACAAACCTATGCTCGTGAAGGCGTAAATACTTAACATTCCACTGGTACTCATTCCTAATATTAAGCCAGTGATTCCCAGTAGAGAAAAAATGAATAGCATTCTGGCTGGATTACCTTTACTGGCGATATCCGCAGCAATGAGAACTAGTACGACAGCGCCATACACGTAGAAGTGACTCAAATCATGTTGTGCGATTGCATTCACTAGTAAAAATACGCTGAAGGCAGCATAGGGTACTAAGAATTTAGCGATCTTCGCAGCGCCTGCTTGTAAGTTAAATGCTTCGACGCCGCCGGTCCAGCGTCCTATCATTAAGCTCGCCCAATACAAAGAGATGAAGGGCGCAATATCTTTGGTTTGGTAGCCTTGCGTGGTTTCCATGTATCCGGGCAAGTTGCTTGCGGTAGAAACTTCGACACCAACATAGACAAAAATCGCTGCCATACCCATCAGCAATTGTGGAAACTGTAGTGCCGAAGTTTGTGTACTTTCTTGTTCCAGATTGATGACGGTGGGATTCGGATGATTGGGTATTGAAGAAAACTTGAGGAAAACAGCAACAATTAAAAATGCCGCACCCAGTACCAGATAAGGAATTTTGACGCTTTCTATACTCATCTCATTGTTGCCAGAAGGCGTGCCGAAAATTGCGAATGCGACGATCAACGGGCCTATCGTCGTACCAAAATTATTCACTCCACCCGCTAAGGTTAAACGTTGTGATGCCGTATTGGCGGTACCGAGCGAAATCGCTAAAGGATTCGCAGTCGTTTGTAGCAGCGAAAATCCCAAACCCACGATAAATAATCCGGACAACATTAAATTAAATGACGCCATGTTTGCGGCAGGATAAAACAGCAAGGTGCCGAACGCCGAAATACATAAGCCGGTGACTAAACTATTTTTATAACCGATGCGTTTAGTCACATCCTCTTTAATCAGTTTTGAAATCAGCAAATAGAGCACGGATCCAACTGTGTATGCCACATAAAACGATAGCGAGACAAATTGACTTTGGGTTTGCGTCAACTGAAATGCGTGTTTAAAAACCGGGATCAAAATGTCATTGCCTGCGGCGACGAAGCCCCAGAAAAAGAATACCGATACCAAAGGAATAAATTGTCCCCAATGGGTGTGCGCTTGTTGATTGTTCATTTGTTTCATTCTTATCTTTGTGAATGGCTGTCTCATTTATCGAACTGTCTTCTTGTCATCTACTTAGTTGCAATCAATCGCAATCGATTGCATTCGTTTGATGCATAGAGTCGTGATGGTAGCGCTTTGCGCTTAGATGTGCATCTGCAATTCATTGATTTTTATCGATATTTTTCATTTTGTTTTGTTTTTATTGCGATGGTTTAAGTGTATTTCTCATCAAATCTAATATCAAAAATAAAAGATATTTGTTGTTGCATTTGCGATCGAAATTTGTGAAACATCGTTAAACTTAAAATGATGATGCACGGCAACATTTTTAACCTGTTAGCATGATCGCTAATCTCAAAAAGCAATGATTTCAATACAGGATGAGAGATTTGCGCGATCGTCGCTCTATCAACGCAATCGCGTAAGAGAAATGGGCACCTATATGGCTACTTGTTGGATTTGCTTGACCTAAGATCAAGGAAACGTTGTAAAAAATTGCCAAGATAGTTTTTATCTGGAAATAACTTTGACGAATTTCTGAATGTTGCTAGTATGAATTGAACACCGTTGCAAAGATGTGATTTTGGTGTGCGAATCTGCTGATGCTTCTGATTTTCTGCTGTTTATTTCTGCGCTGTTTTTGTCTCTGTCCCAACTAAGTACGATCCAAGACTTATTCCATTTGGTTACAAAAATAAAGGAAAGCAATATGAAATCGCAATACATCTATCCTCTGGTTTTAGCAAGTATCGCCAGCTTTACTGCTGTGCCCGTGGCACAAGCTGATGAATTTAGTGACTGGTTAAAAATTGATGGCTTCGGTACGGTTGGCGCCTATCGTGGAACTAGTAATGTCGCTGGTGTCCGCACAGAACAACGTCAACGCGTGTTGTCGTATAAAGACTGGCGCTTCGATGGCGATAGCCAGGCATCAATTCAAGCAACTTTGAATCCAACTGGAAAACTCAAAGCGGTCGTTCAACTGATTTCGAAAAAAGATGTCGATGGTAGTAATAAACCGACAGTTGAGTGGGCTTATATCGCCTACCCTTTGACTTCTGAAATTGATTTTAAAGTGGGGCGTACGGTTGCACCTATTTTCTTACTGTCGGACTACCGTAATTTAAATTACGCGCAAACTACAGCACGCCCACAATCTGAAATGTATCAAGTCAATCCAATCACTTTCCAAGATGGCGTGACCGCACGTTGGGATAAAAAAATTGGTTCTGGCAATTTACAACTTGAAGGATTTTTCGGTAAGACCAAGGTTAGTGTCGCCGGTGGTGACGTTGATCTGAATCGGGTGAAAGGCCTCTCCTTAAAATGGGGGCAGGATTCTTGGAGCGTACGAGGCGGATACTCTTGGTATAACGCTTCGATTCAGGCGCCTACTGTTGAAGCGAATTTAAAGTCACTGATGTCTTTGCCTTCGGTTCTTTGTTCTAACTGTAGTTCGGTGATTGCCGCAGTTGCACCGACCACAGGGATTACCGCAACCATCGGCACCTTGGGTGCAACTTATGATGATGGGGAATGGATCGCGCAAGCTGAATGGGCGAAACGTGACACCAACTCCGTTGTGATCGCAAGTGTCTCCGGATGGAATGCATTATTAGCAAAACGCATCGGTGATTTCACGCCATTTGTTGGTATTGGGGCTTATTCCACGGATGCGGCCAAACCGACATTAGCGGCTGGCCCTGCTGCACCAGCAGCGGTGAAGGCGCAATTGAATTATCTGAATGCGTCCTATATTGGTACGGGCGACTCTTCACGGGATGTGATGTCAGTCGGCGTGCGTTGGGATTTCGCGAAAAATCTTGCTTTGAAGGCGCAATTAGAACGCGCGAAAATGAAGTACCCAGCGGTGGGTGCATCAAACGGCTTCTATAGCTATGAAACATCGATGCTCGGCAAACCAAATGGTTTTGACGGCAAAGTATCGATGTTTACCGTTAATCTTGATTTCGTATTTTAAGCGAGGCCCAACATGAAACTACTCTCCAAGACATTAGTTGGTCTGGCAATTTTAGCCGGTACGCAGATAGCCTACGCTGAACACGTCATCGTTGTCTCTTCGAAAAGTGCTGTCGCAAGTTTAAGTAAAGATCAAATCGCCGATCTTTATTTAGGCAACAGCAAAGAATTTCCAGGCGGCGGACAAGCATTGCCTTTGTTGATCTCCTCGGGCGCAGTGCGTACCGAATTCTTTGAAAAAGTATTAGGGAAAAACGAAGCCCAAGCGAAAGCAATTTGGTCGCGCTTGGTCTTTAGCGGTAAAGGAAGTGCCCCTCGAGAAGTCGGTGATTCTGCTGAAATATTAAAACTGATCGCTGCAAATCCTAACTGCATCGGCATTATGGAAAAGAGTGCTGTGAATGCTAGTGTGAAAGTGGTGTACACCGCGCATTAAGTTGCTCTCATGTGTTAAGAATTTGGTTGCACATAAAAAAATCCCGCAAAATTTTTGCGGGATTTTTTTGTTGATGTTGGCTCAGATGCGTTTATACGGAGTATCTGATTGGCCAACAATAAACTGAGCGCTGCGAATTATTTTTTGAAACGTTCTTCCGCCAAGCGATCAGCAATCACACTAGTCGGTACGCCTTCTGCATCAGCACGCGCAAATACTTCAGATAAAGTCTCACCGATACGACGTACATGCGCATCCATGCCATCTTCTGGCGTGTTCATGTATTCATAGCAAACCTTGATAATGCCACCGGCGTTGATGACGAAATCTGGTGCGTACAAAATACCTTTTTGGCGGCAAACTTCACCGATTTCTGGTGTCGCTAATTGGTTGTTGGCGCCACCAGCAACGATTTTTACTTTTAAGCGACTCATCGTGTCTGGGTTCAATGTTGCGCCGAGAGCGCATGGTGCATAGATGTCGGCTTCAACATCGTAGATCGCATTGACATCAACCACGATTGCGCCGAATTCCTCTTGCGCACGCTTTAAGGAATTTTGATCGATATCAGCAACGACTAATTTCGCGCCAGCTTCGTGTAGGCGGCGAGCGTAGTCATAACCAACGTGACCTAAACCTTGTAATGCCACTGTTAAACCATCAAAGCTATCGCGTTTGAAATGATGTTTTACTGCTGCCTGCGCTCCAACGAAACAACCTAATGCTGTGAACGGGGATGGATCACCACGATCACCTAAGCCAGCGACATATTTAGTCTTGCTGGCGACGTTCGCCATATCTGCAGGGCTAGTGCCAACGTCTTCTGCGGTGACATAACGGCCACCGAGGCGCTCTAAAGCTTCACCTAGGGCTTCGAACAATGCGGGTGTTTTGTCTGTTTTTGGATTGCCAATGATCACGCTTTTACCGCCGCCGATAGGCAGGCCAGCAACTGCGTTTTTGTAGGTCATGCCGCGTGACAGGCGCAATACGTCGCGCACCGCTTCTGCTTCTGTGGCGTAATTCCACATACGGCAACCGCCCATTGCAGGACCTAAATTAGTGTTGTGAACCGCGATAATGGCGCGTAAGCCAGATTTAGGTTCAGAGGCGAAAACGACTTGTTCGTGATTGTCGAAATTGACTTCGTTGAATACAAAGGCGGTCATGCTTATGGCTCCGCGCGGATATGGTGCAGTTTGGCAGATGTGCCAGCTTGATCCAGTACCGCAAAAAAAATGAGTGGATGAAAAGGAAAATTGGTTGGTAAATCAGGTTTTCACCAAGCGGGTAGCAGATGAAAAATCGGTGATTGTGTCACGCGCGCAGAAGTATACGGCTAAGCCCTTATAAACTCAAGGCGAAATGGCGCTTAGATCAACTCTTGAATCAAGACTTGAGGCCACATTTAACTAGGCACTTAATTTAGCACTGAAGTAGATTCGACGACAGCGATCTTTGTATGAAATAGAGGGTGTTGAAAACCGGGACAAAATGAATCGATACCAATTAGTATTAAATGATACTGATCAGTATACATTTATACTGATTGGTATATTATTCGCCTGCGTCCTCAATTAAGTAACGCAATTAGCGGTGAAATAGTTCAGATTTGCATACAGCCCGCTAATGAGATTCAGCTTGATGATCAACTTTTATTTTGTAAATTTAAATTCTATTCATCTACTAAGGGGTATTTCATGAAACGTATTATTCTTGCTTCCATTTTAAGTATTGCAGCAACTTTTTCGGCTCAGGCAAAAGACATCGTTGACACCGCAGTTGGCGCGGGTAATTTCACTACGCTGGCAACTGCTTTGAAAGCAGCAGGTTTGGTGGATACTTTAAAGGGTAAAGGCCCATTTACTGTGTTTGCACCGACTGATGCAGCTTTCGCAAAAATTCCAAAAGCAGACCTGGAGGCTTTGTTAAAAGATAAGGCAAAACTGACTGCTGTATTAACGTATCACGTGGTATCAGGGAAGGTGATGGCAGCTGATGTCAAAGCTGGCAAAGTAAAAACAGTACAAGGTGCATCCTTAACGGTGTCCACCGCTGGTGGTGTCAAGGTAGATAATGCGAATGTTACGGCGACAGATATCGTTGCTGATAACGGCGTTATTCATGTAATCGATACAGTCATTATTCCAAAATAATGCATTCTATCGAAGGTGATTTCTTCTGTTCTATGCAGATGAAAATATAAGTGGACAAAAAACGACCATGAAAATTCATGGTCGTTTTTTTTATTGTATTCAGTATCAATGAAGCATGTTTTCTACAGAATATTCTGTAGCATTTTGTTTTTATTCTTGTTTTGTCGCACTTGTGGCAATACAAAGTAAGGTTCTAGTGACAAAGTATTGAACTTTACGTATGGTAGCGGGTTCAAAGATTGATTCTATTTTCGGAGGTTTTTATATGTCGCGACCAAGTTTACTTATCCTTACTTTATGCCTCGTTTTAGCGGCATGTGGACAAGGAGGGAAGGATAGTAAAGTATCCGATAAGAATGCCAGTGCTAGTGCTGAAAGACCACTACAAGTGACTGCGGAAGATTATGTCACGATTCAAAATAATTCTTTGGCTTCTGGGCCGGTTATTACCGGTTCAATTCAGCCTGAACGTAAAGCGGATTTGCGCGCCGAAGTATCCGCTATCGTGTTGCG
>DLGN01000298.1:0-5026 GCA_002482715.1 Oxalobacteraceae bacterium UBA7693 | reverse complement strand
TGTTGCAAGTGTTTAAAGAAAACGGCGAAGTAGTGCGTCGTGGCGATTTGTTGGTACGCTTGGATGACACGGCTTTTCGTGATCAGTTAGCTTCAGCAGAACAAGGCGCACGTGCCGCTCAGCAAACATTGGATCAGGCCGAGCGTCAGTTAGAACGTTTGAAAACCTTGCGCGCATCGGGCATGACTTCCATGCAAGCGCTGGAAGACGCCGAAATCCGTCGTAACAATGCGCAGAGCGAGTTGGTCGCGGCGAAAGCGCGTAGTGTCGCGGCGCGTCAGCAAATGCAGCGTACCGAAATTCGCGCGCCGTTTGATGGCATCGTGAGCGAGCGTAAAGTGTCGAATGGTGATACGGCGCAAATCGGCAAAGAGATCATGAAGGTGATTGATCCAAATAGTTTGCGTTTTCAAGGCTTGATCTCAGCCGAATCTGTGAATGTCGTTAAAGCGGGGCAATCTGTGAGTTTCCGCATCAATGGTTATGATCAGCAGTTCATCGGTAAAGTACGTCGGGTTGATCCTGCAGCAAACGCGACGACGCGTCAGGTTGAGGTGCTAGTTGATTTCGTTGGTAAAGATCAACCGCATGTTTCTGGTCTGTATGCGGAAGGCCGAGTGGAGGCAGGAAGTACCGAGGCGCTGATGATTATCGGTTCTGCGCTGATCCGTGATGGCGACAAAACTTATGTGTGGGCAGTTCAGGATGGTTTGCTAAAACGACTTGCGGTGGTGCTTGGTGAGCGTGACGTACGTCGCGGTGATTATTCCATTACCTCTGGTTTAAAGAGTGGCGATAAGGTTTTACGCCAACCTTTGTCGACGTTTAAAGATGGCACTAAAGTGAATTTGGTGGCGTCAGCTGGTTCAGCTCCTGCGAATGCTTCTGCCAGCGCAAGTGCAAGCCAAGCTGCTTCTGCCGCTTCCGTGACAGGAAAATAATATGTTTTTATCCGATTTTAGTATTAAGCGACCTGTCGCAACCATCGTCATCATTATTGCATTGATGTGCGTGGGCTTGCTGGCACTGTCGAAATTACGTGTGAACGAAATTCCCAACGTACAAGAGCCTGTGCTTGGGGTTTCCGTTCCTTATCCGGGTGCTTCGCCCGAAACGGTTGAGCGCGAGATTGTCAATCGTATTGAGAAATCCTTACAAAGCATTTCAGGTGTTCGCCAGTTGAATGCATCTGCAAATGAAGGTAGCGCGTATTTCACGTTAATCTTTAACTTTGATCGCAATATGATCGAAGCATCAGACGACGTCAGAAACGCGATTGCTTCGGTACGTTACAAGCTGCCAACGGAAATGCGTGAGCCGATTATCGAGCGACGTGATCCGAATGATCAGCCAATTATGCAATTGGCCTTGTCGTCCAAAACCAAATCGCATGCAGAGATTTCGCGTTTTGCGGAAGATGATTTATCAGATCGTTTCCGTGCCGTTGATGGCGTTGCTGTGGTGACTGTTAATGGTGCATTGAAACGGGAATTGAGTGTTTTATTGCGAGCGCAAAAGCTACGTGAATTCAATGTCTCTGTATCCGAAGTTGTCAACGCATTGCGTACACAAAATTCTACTGCGCCAGTTGGTAAAGTGCGCGGTACGATGGATGAGAAAAGCATACGTCTGGTCGGTCGTCTAGAGTCTCCTGCCGAGTTTGAACAAATTGTCGTCAAGCGCCGTGGTAACGAAGTGATCCGTTTGGCGCAGGTGGCGACGATCCAAGATGGCTTTGCAGAAATCAATGGTTTTAGCGTGCGTAACGGCAATCCGAATGTCGGCATTATGGTGATGAAATCTCGTGATGCAAGTACCGTGTCTGTGGCGAATAAAATCCGTTCGCAAGTTGATGAAATCAATAAAACACTGCCGGAAGGAACCAAACTTGAAATCACCCAAGACGGCGGTAAAAACGCACAGAAGAATTTAAATAACGTGATCGAATCCTTGATTTTCGGTGCGGTATTGACGATTTTTGTGGTGTATGTCTTCTTGAATTCATGGCGTTCAACCTTGATCACCGCATTAAGTTTACCAACCTCGGTGATTGCGGCGTTTATCGCGGTGTGGTTGTGCGGCTTTACCTTGAACTTCATGACTTTACTTGGCTTGTCGCTCGCGATTGGTGTGTTGATTGATGATGCGATTGTGGTGCGTGAAAACATTGTGCGGCATATGGAGAACGGTTCTGATCGTCGCACCGCCGCTTTGAACGGTACGGCTGAAATTGGTTTAGCCGTTGCTGCGACCACATTCTCAATTATGGCTGTGTTTATTCCAGTCGCCTTTATGCCCGGTGTGTCTGGTGAATGGTTCCGTCCATTTGCCTTGACGGTAACGTCGTCGGTGATGGTGAGTTTGTTTATTTCATTTACGCTCGATCCTATGCTATCGGCTTATTGGGGAGATCCAGTCGGACATCATTTGCAACCGAAGACTGGTATCAGCGCCAAGTTGGAGAGATTTAATCTGTGGTTTGATAGTAAGGCGGAAGCGTATGGCAGTGTGATTGCCTGGGCCTTGCACCATCGTCGTTGGATGGCGGTGATCGCGATGGCGAGTTTTGTATTGGCGCTGGTTTTGCACGGTATGTTTGGCGGCACGAGTTTCTTACCTGCTTCTGATAGTGGAACCGTGATGATTAGTGTACGTACGCCATCGAGTTCTAGTCTTGAGTATTCACGTTTGAAGGTTGAAAAGGCCGCCGAATTGGCGCGAACTTTGCCTGAGACGGTTGCAACCAATAGTAGTGTGAATATTACAGGTGGCAGGGTATATGTCGATATTGGTAAGAGCACCGAACGCAAGCGATCTGCAGCAGAAGTCGCTGTGAGTTTGCGAGCCGCTGTCAGTACCTTGGTTGGTGCTGAGTACGTGGTGCAAGACGATTTGAATAATGGTGGTGGTAAGCCAGTTCAAATACGTTTTTCAGGTGACGATTCTCGGAAGTTGATGGAGATCACCAGCGATTTTATGGATAAATTGCGTCAAGTTCCAGGTGCTGTCGATGTTGGCTTGTCTCAGCAAGATCCCAAAGATGAATTACAGATCGAATTAAATCGCGGTCTGGCAAATTCCTTAGGCATTTCAGCAAATGACGCGGCGCAGGCGTTGCGTGTATCGTTTGCTGGCGTCGAAGTTGGCGATTGGGTTGATCCGACCGGCGAGACACGTGACGTATCGGTGCGTTTGCATCCTGAAGATCGTGTGAGTGCCGACAATATCGAGACGTTGCCAATCGCTGTTGCTGGCACAGACAAAATGGTACCGTTGGAGCAAATTGCGACGATCACCATGGGCAAAGGGCCAGCTAGAATTGAGCATGCAGATGGAAAGCGCATGATTGCCGTATCAGCTAACGTGCAAGGTCGTTCGCCAGGTGAAGTGACTTCTGATGCCTTAAAAATCGCCAAGGCGATTAATTTCCCGGCTGGTTATGGGATTGAACTGGCTGGCTCAGCAAAGAATCAAAATGAATTATTTACTGAGATGACGATTGCCTTGGTGATGGGGATCGGTTTGATGTACTTAATCTTGGTGATGCAGTTTGGTTCTTTCACCGCCCCAGGCGCGGTCATGCTGTCTTTGCCTTTAAGTTTGATCGGCGTGGTGTTAGCTTTATTGCTGACCAAAGGTACGCTTAATTTGATGAGTTTTATCGGTATCATCATGTTGATGGGCTTGGTCGCGAAGAATGCAATTCTGTTGCTCGATTGCGCACGTAAGCGCGAGGCGGAAGGCTTTGATCGTGAAGAGGCTTTGATTTACGCTGGCCGTATGCGTTTGCGTCCGATTTTGATGACGACCTTTGCTTTGATCGCGGGTATGCTCCCAGTTGCCATTGGCGTTGGTGAGGGTGGTGAATTTTATCGCCCTTTAGCAATTGCGATTATTGGCGGTACCATCACTTCGACTTTGCTAACCTTGTTAGTGGTGCCAACGTTCTACGACAGTATAGAAATTGCACGAGATCGAATGATTGCAAAATATGCTCGTCGTGCAGAACGTTGGAATGCTTTCTTTGCATTTACTGTGACCTTGATTGAAGCGATTTTGACTTTGATCTTTGTGCGCTTGATCTTCCGTTTGTTCATGAAGTTGGTCTATGTGATCATGGGGAAAAAAGCGTAAATTAAATTCCGTGGTGTTAGGATGTGATCTCGCTTTCTTCGACTTAGTTTCGACTTAGTAGATCGCATCTAAAGTAATGTGATACAAACCACGGCCTCGTCAGAGGTCGTGGTTTTATGTTTTTCGATATTTGTAATCCGTCTTTTTGAGTAAATATTTATGAGTCAATCTTCCGTATTACCCGCGGCTGGCAACGATGCTGTCAAACCAAAAATGCCTAGACAAATCCCCTTCATTATTGCGAATGAAGGTTGTGAACGTTTTAGTTTTTATGGCATGCGTAATATTCTGACGATGTTTTTGATGACCAGTTTATTGCTGTCGATTCCTGAAGAATTGCGCAAAGGTGAGGCCAAAGATATTTTTCACACCTTTGTGATTGGTGTGTATTTCTTTCCTTTATTAGGTGGTTGGTTAGCCGATCGCGTCTTCGGTAAGTACAACACGATTCTTTGGTTAAGTCTGGTGTATTGCGCGGGTCATGCCTGCCTAGCGATATTTGAACACAATAAAAATGGCTTCTACACGGGACTGTTTTTAATCGCGCTAGGTTCTGGTGGTATCAAGCCTTTGGTCGCCTCGTTCATCGGTGATCAGTTTGATCAAACCAATCGCTCTTTGGCGCAAAAAGTATTTGATGGTTTTTATTGGATCATTAACTTTGGTTCGTTTTTTGCGTCTTTGTTGATGCCAATCTTCTTAAAGCAATTTGGCGCCAGCGTCGCGTTTGGTATCCCAGGTATCTTGATGTTTATTGCGACCTTTGTATTTTGGCTAGGAAGAAAACAATACGTGCGCGTGGAGCCTGTCAGCAACGATCCGCATGCCTTCTTAGTGTTGATTCGCGATGCGATTTTGTCGCAAGGGCCGAGTGGTACACAAAGCCTTCCTG
>DLGN01000268.1 GCA_002482715.1 Oxalobacteraceae bacterium UBA7693 | reverse complement strand
AACTCGCCTCCGCACAAGGCGGCCACGAGTTAGGCAAAATCTCGGTACAAGTTAAACCATAATCAAATTCACCTCAGATAAAACTTTATTCAAGGATCCTTCCATGAAACTCTTTTCCAATAAAACTCGCCAAAGTTTGTGTGTCGCATTAGCCGCTTGCATGCCTTTATTGGCGCCGCTAGATGCGCTGGCGCATCGTCAATTTATCGTTCCGACCTCAACTGTGGTGAACGGCAAAGCACCGTGGGTCAGTTTTGACGCGGCGGCGGCAACGGATGTATTTTTCTTCGATCACGTTGCGATGAATCTGAATAATTTAGTCATCACCGCAGCAGATGGTTCCAACATCAAAGCAGAAAATCAAAGCAGCGGTAAATTACGCAGTAACTTTGATATTCGTGCTGAATTACCAGGTACCTACAAAGTCAGCGTAGTCAACGATGGTATCAATGCTAGCTACAAAGAAAATGGTGCGCCAAAACGTTGGCGCGGTACGGCCGAGGCGTTTGCCAAAGAAGTTCCTGCGAACGCACAAGATTTGCAAGTGAGTCATAACCAAGGACGCGTCGAAACTTTTGTTACCAATGGCAAGCCAAACAATACGGCATTGAAACCAACTGGCAAGGGATTGGAATTAAATCCAATCACCCATCCAAATGATTTGATGAATGGCGACCAAGCCCAGTTCCAATTCTTAATCGATGGCAAACCTGCTGCTGGCGTTAAAGTTACCGTGATTGCCGGTGGTATTCGCTATCGTCAAAAACTCGATGAGCAATTATTAACCGCTGACAGCGAAGGTAAAGTGAGCATTAAATGGCAAGGTGCTGGTTTGTATTGGATGCAAGCGAGTTTTAGCGATAACAAATCCAGTATTCCTGGTGTCAAAGAACGTCGTGCCAGCTATGTTGCCACTTTAGAAGTGATGCCTGACTAATTTCATACTCTCCCAAGAGTCGCGTGTCGGTATTCCCCCAAGATACTGACACGCGAACCCCTTCTTTCGCTATCTTGTCTCCGACTTCCCACGTGCCGAATCTCACCCATATGCCGCCATCGAGTTCATCTCAAACTAGACAACGTCAGGTGTTAATTCCGCTCACGATGCAACGACCAAGTCAGCCAGATCGCCATGCGCAATTGCATGATCTACGCGGATTCACTATGGGCACGACTTGGCAGGTACAGTGTTATGCCAACTCGTCAATCGAAGCGGATAAGTTACAAGCAGGCATTCAAGCAGAGCTTGATCGAGTCGTAGCACAAATGAGTCCATGGGAAGCCGATTCCGATATCAGTCGCTTTAATCGCGCAGCGGCAAATAGCTGGCATGTTTTGCCTGCGGACTTTTTTAAGGTCCTGCAACACAGCTTATTTGTTGCGGAACAAACCGAAGGCGCCTATGACCCATGCATAGGCCATCTAGCGAATCTTTGGGGATTCGGACCCAAAGGAAAAATCACGGTAGCGCCTGATTCAACCCACATTGAACAAGCATTACAAGCATCGAATTGGCGTCAACTCAAACTAAATACGACAGACCAAAGTGTCTTGCAAACGGGTGATCTTGAAATCGACTTGTGTTCAACCGCAAAGGGTTTCGGTGTTGACCAACTTGCGCGCTATTTGCAGCAAATCGGCATCCATAGTTATTTGGTTGAAATCGGCGGTGAATTACGGGGCTTGGGGTGCAAACCCGATGGTCAACCGTGGTGGGCAAATTTAGAACAACTTGAAGGACAAACTGAACAAGTGGAATATGTCGTAGCACTACACGGTCTTGCGATTGCTACTTCGGGTGATTATCAACGTTACTTTATACACGACGCTAAACGCTATTCCCATACGATAGATCCACGCAATGGCTATCCGGTACAACATGGCGTCGCATCCGTCACCGTCTTGCATCCAGAGTGCATGATCGCTGATGCCTTGGCAACCGCGATGACCGTATTAGGCCCAGAAGCAGGCATGGACTACGCAACCCGCCTGCATGTCGCAGCAAGAATGGTGGTGCGTGAGAACGATGCATTTCACGAACATCTGAGCCCCACATTTGTAGCCATGATGAATGATGACTAAGGCAATCCCGAAAAGTCACCATCAAAAATTGATTTGAACTTCACACTATGTCGTCAACAAAGAAATTAAATCTCAGCAAAACTCGCTTGCTCAATCTAGGTCTGATCATGACACTAGTTCTCAGCGCGATTTGCTTATTCGCCTCCTTAGAACAGTACCTGAGCATCCAACAAGTGCGGGTAGTTACTACAGTTATTTTACTGCTCTGCTACACCTTGTTTTATTATTGGATACAAGATCGGCATGCACAAGCACATCAGGCGCATCGTGCAAATCATCAAATTCCATCAGCATCGCTCAGTACAGAATCGCTGAATCAAAACGACACACTGATTGTCTATGCCAGCCAAACTGGTTACGCAGAACAACTCGCGCTTCAAACCCAAACCAGTTTGCAGCAAGGCGGCATGCAAACTCATTTGCTCGACATCAGTCAGTTAGATTCCGCGCTCCTACAAAAAGCGCAGCAAATACTCTTCATCGCCAGTACCACCGGCGAAGGCGACGCACCAGATAGTGCGGCCAAATTTACCCGCGATATCATGACGCAATCACTGTCACTAACGCATTGCCGTTATGCGGTGCTCGCCTTGGGCGATCGTCACTATCAAGCCTTCTGCGCTTTTGGTCACCAACTTGATCACTGGCTACATCAGCAAGGCGCAAAAACTTTGTTCGATTTAGTCGAAGTCGATAACGGCGACGATGGCGCGCTACGTCATTGGCAACATCATCTAGGGGTGCTGAGTGGCCATACAGATCTCGCCGATTGGCACCCTGCCGAGTATGAAACATGGACACTGACAGAACGCCGATTACTCAATGCAGGTAGCCAAGGAAATGCTGTCTACCAGTTACGTCTAACACCACCAACAAAGCGTGATTGGCAGGCTGGTGACATCGCAGAAATCTTACCGCGTCGTCCTGGAATAGAAATAGTTTTGCCACACCGAGAATATTCGATTGCGTCTATCCCACAAGATGGCGCGGTGGAACTTATTGTCAGACAAATGCAGCAAGCCGATGGTGGCCTAGGATGGGGCTCTGGGTGGCTGACGCACTTTGCAGAATTGGGAACCGCCATACAACTACGTTTGCGCAACAATCGTAGCTTTCATCCACCAGATAGCCACTGTCCACTGATCTTAATCGGGAACGGTACCGGCATCGCAGGCTTACGCGCCCATCTCAAACATCGTGCACAGCAAGGACAAAGGCAGAATTGGCTATTCTTCGGCGAGCGCAATCGCGAACACGATTTTTTCTGCCAAACAGAAATCGAACAGTGGCAAACCAGCGGTGTTTTAAGCAAACTCGATCTAGCCTTTTCCCGCGATCAACCTCAACGTATATACGTGCAAGACAAATTACGTGAACAAGCTGCAGCACTAAGCGAATGGATCAGCAATGGCGCAGCAATCTATGTCTGTGGAAGTCTGGAAGGCATGGCAGGCGGAGTCGATGCCGCATTACGCGAGATGTTAGGTGATGAAGTATTAGAAACAATGCGCGAGGATGGCTTGTATCGACGGGATGTTTATTGAAATTTAATTTTAGCTTCTTGTTAATGACTTTAAACCATGGTAGTTGCAGTCGACAGTCGGCTGTTTGAAACAGATCAAACAGTCACCGCTACCACGCAAGAATAATATCGCCTAAATTCATCAGCTTTCTGAGTAGCCAATTCCACCAGCGTTGCTGATTTCCAATCGCTCTTCCAGCAGTTTTCTGTCACCTTGACGAAATTCGACGAACTCTAGCCCGATACGAAATAATTTCTGCGACAAGATGGTGTAATTCATACGACAGGTGATTTCCAAAATTTTCTCTCGTGCACCTGCATTCAATGGTGGTAATGCTAGCAATAGGATGACTTTCCCATCATGAAAAACATTGTAATCACAATGTATGCTCAAGCCGCCCAAGGAGATTTCATTGACGCGACCGTGGAAGGTTTTTTTACCTTTACCACCTTCGTACACAATCGCAATCCGCCATTTCACCAGATAGCGTTTATGTATGCGGCTTTCGATGCGGGATAATTTAGTTGGAATGCTTGGCGGATTAAACTGCGCCGATGCGTTCTCTTTAGGCATGACAGCTTCTTGCCGGATTTGTGCTACCAGCGGGTGCTCACTCTTGGCTTGATCGCTAATAATTTTTGTCATAACGCTGTTTGCTTGCTCGCCAAATGTTCATCTGTGTTTAGTCTAATGTTAGACGAATTCAATGCAAGTTTATCACGCACTTACTTTGCTGCCAGTAAATAATCAGGAGAATTAGCAAGCAAGTATGAATTCATCGAAATTACGTTCTTGCATGCAAATATAGACTTACTTACTGCATCAACGCAAGCCTTAGTCCATCACATGGGTGCAAGAAATCTACTATCAAGCACAGTTTTTTGCTACGATGCTGCGCTTGCCCATATTCTGGGTTCACCTCATTATTGACACATCATGCTGCGCGAAAAATTGTTTTTAAGTACCGTCTTTCTAGTTCTGTCTTTGATGGCAGGTTTGGCTTGCCTGCCCTTGTTTGGCGCATTGTTTGTCGATCAAAAAATGGCTAGCACATTAGGTAGTGCGGTGATTTTATTGCTGCCTTTGCTCAGTCTCGGTATGCTATGGCGCTCCCAAACGCTATCAAATTATAATTTGCGCCGGCTCAGTTTTTTATGTTGGGGAACATTGATCACGTTCATTGGGATCATGAATTTTATCTTGATTAAAGGGCATACTAATTCACACAGCACGATCATCATGTTAGGTCTAGTCTGCATTGCAATCAGCTTTCATGCACGATACAAAGCGAACAAACAGAAAGCAGCATCAGCGGTATAAGCACCCTCTGCTCTTTACACAGGCATCACTTAATCAAAAGACAAATTTTTGTCAGCCCGCCTCGAAGTGTCTTTTCTACTGTCAGTCAGAAAAGACACAATTTGATAAACATTCTTAATTTTCCAACTTCTTACTCTCAGTAAAGAATTATTTAGGCTATCATTTTCACTCGCATGACCGACTTCCCATTTGTCGTGAATGCATTACTTCCGCCAAGCACATGTGTTGTCACCGGAGTAGTTGAATGGAAATGCAAGTCTTAGTCATCGATGATGCACAGATTAATGTGACCTTACTTTGTCGTTTGCTAGAAAAAATTGATCAGTGTTCCTCGATTAGCTTTCTAGTACCCGAATCTGCGCTCGCTTGGTGTCAAGACCATGTCCCTGATGTCGTCTTAGTTGATTACATGATGCCTGCAATGAATGGCATAGAATTCATTCGGCGCTTTCGCACACTAAAGCACTGCGCCGACATTCCCGTCTTAATGATCACCGCGAACGACGAAGTCGCACTACGCTATGAAGCGCTCGAAGTTGGTGCCAATGATTTCTTGATTAAACCCGTCGATAAAATCGAATTTTTAGCGCGCACAAAAAATATGCTGGCGCTGCGGCGCAATCAACGATATCTGGAAAACCGTGCTTCTTGGCTTGATGCTGAAGTACAAAAAGCAATTTTAGAGATTCGAGCGCGCGAACAAGAAACCATATTGCGGCTGTGTAAAGCGGCCGATTCACGTGATCCAGAAACTGGCGCGCATATTGTGCGCATGGCGAATTACTCCTGTCTGATTGCAAAAAACCTGCGATTGCCAGAATCTGTACAAGCGATGATTTTAGAAGCCGCACCCATGCACGACATCGGTAAAGTTGGCATTCCTGATCATATTTTGCTCAAACCAGGCAAACTAAGCGCAGATGAATTTTCCATCATGAAAACGCACGCGAGCTTAGGTCACCAAATTTTGGCTGGCAGCGCATCGGAAACTTTGCAAATGGGCGCCGAAATTGCACTTTCCCATCATGAAAAATTCGATGGCAGTGGCTATCCAAACGGTCTAAGCGGCACCGACATTCCTTTGTCGGCACGCATCGTTGCGGTTGCCGATGTGTTTGACGCATTAACTTCCGAGCGTCCCTATAAACGTGCTTGGGAAGTCGATCGCGCTATTGATTTTTTGAGAGAAGGTAGTGGCCAGCATTTTGATCCACTATGTGTGGATGCTTTTCTGGCTGATTTTTCACAAGTGTTGGCGATCAAAGAACGCTATCGCGAAGATGGTGATGATCTTAAGGTATTTGGTTCCTATTAAAACGTAATCCCACGCGTGTAATATCCACTGTTTCTTACAACATCTCAAGAAGCACTTAGTCCGGATTGCTACGCACACATTGAGCTGGAGACAAAAGATGGAAATCAAGCAGCTGGTATTGAGAGATCTCTCTACAGATTTGGATCAGCTAGCAGATTTAGCCAGCATAGACCCGCAACTAGTTTTGGTGTTTGGATACACCGAACATTTCGCCGCCCCTGACCTGCATATGGCACTCGCAAGTTACTTTCCCAACGCACAGCGAGCTGGTTGCAGCACAGCCGGAGAAATCACTTCAGCCGGCGTTTCAACGCAAACCACCATAATCACGGCGATACGATTTGCTTCAACCCAGTTCAAAATCGCCACTGCTGAAATCACGGCGATGGAACATTCATTCGACGCTGGCAAAGCATTAGCGACACAATTGCACAGCACTGAATTGCGTGCTTTGCTGGTACTCGGCCAAGGAGTCAATATCAATGGTAGTGCCATGATTGAAGGCATCGTCAGTGAACTCGGCAATTCATTGCCGATCACTGGTGGCCTTGCTGCAGACGATGGTGCTTTCGTCAAAACATATACGCTATCGAATGCCGGTGTTTCAACATCAGCCATCGTCGGAATCGGTTTTTCTGGAGACAAACTTGTGTTCTCTCATGGCAGCTTTGGTGGCTGGAAACCCTTTGGCCCGACCCGCAAAGTCACCCGTAGCGCGGGGAATATTTTGTATGAACTCGATGGTGAGCCAGCACTAGAAGTTTATCAACGTTACTTGGGCGAGTATGCGAAAGACTTGCCAGGATCTGGCCTATTATTTCCATTTGAAATGTTGGGCGATGCACGTGAATCTCTAGGACAAATTCGCACCATATTAGGAATCGACGCAACGGCAGGGAGCTTGGTATTAGCCGGAGAAATTAATCCCAATGGCTATTTAAGACTGATGCATGCGCATACGAATGACTTAGTCGATGGCGCAGAAACGGCAGCACAAGCTAGCATCGCGAATATAGAACCGGCATATGGGCAGACCTTAGGCCTACTGGTCAGTTGTGTCGGCAGAAAATTAGTGATGGGTGGTCGAGTGGATGAAGAGATTGAAGCAGTGCAGGATATTCTCGGCAGTAATACCACATTGTGCGGTTTTTATTCCAACGGTGAAATCTGCCCTGGCTATCGACTAGAAAGCTGTAGCTTGCATAACCAAACCATGACGATCACGTATTTGGCGGAGCATTTGTAATGCGACACAAGCTGTCCCAACGACAACAAAAGCGCTTACTGGGTATTCACGATGAGACGCAGTTGAACCGTATTCTCAGCGAATTCGACAATTTATCCGACGACGGCAATTTGAGTGCCGAGGCGATAAAAGCATTAAAGGGAATGCGCCAATTTCTGACGCAAGTTGACGAAGCTTACGAACAAGCAGATCGAGACCTGGCGCTCGGCAAACGGAGTCTTGAACTCAGTTCTGACGAATTGATGACCGCCAATCAAACTTTACGCCATGAGTCGGAGTTACGCCAGCAGGTCATGCAAACCTTACGTCATACGACTAATGAAGTATTGGCGCAGTTAGGCAAACATTTGGCCGACGATGATAGTTTGGAAAATCTAAGCACCCTCTTAGCCGGCTTGGTCAGCGAAATTTTGCATACACGCGATGAATTACAAGCGGCTTTAGTGGCGATTGAAAACCAGCAATTTGCGCTCGATCAACATGCAATTGTCAGCATCACCGATGCACAAGGAAACCTGATTTATGCCAATGATAAGTTCTGCCAAATCAGTCAATACTCGCGCGAAGAACTATTAGGTCAAAATCACCGCATCGTTAACTCGCGCTTGCATAGTCAAGATTTTTTTGCTGACATGTGGCAAACAATCAGTCAGGGAAAAGTTTGGCATGGCGATATCCGCAATCGTGCCAAAGATGGCAGTATGTATTGGACAAATGCCAGTATCGTGCCATTTCTAGACCTTGAAAAAAAGCCGTATCAGTATATTTCGATCCGCACAGATATCACACAAGAGCGCGCGTTAACCGACGAGATCAACACTAGCAAACAGCTTTTGCAAAATGTGATGAACACTTTAGGTGAAGGTGTTTATACCCTAGATGCAGCAGGCAACTGTAACTTTCTTAATCTGGAAGCAGAAAAAATCTTAGGTTGGTCTCTGACAGAACTACGCGGCAAAAGCCTGCACAACTTGATTCATGCACAAAATCAAAACGGCGATCTAGTCGCGCAAGCTGATTGTCCAATTAACCGTGCGGTTACGCAAGGTCAGGTTTATCGTTCGGATCAAGAATATTTTCAACATCGTTCTGGCAGACTTTTTCCAATTTCAATCGTTGCTTCCCCGATTATAGAGAACGATGAAATTGTCGGATCGGTCGCAGCTTTTCAAGACATTACAGCGCGCTTAGCCGCGCAATTTGCATTACGTGAAAGTGAAAACAAGCAGCGCATGATTTTAGATTATGCCGCGGATGCCGTTTTTGTTGCCGACAAAGACGAACGCTGGATTTACGTCAATGATCTGGCAATCAATATGCTCAATTTCAGTCGAGAAGAATTACTCGGGACAAGAATTTATTCGCTGCTGCCCGAACAATACCGCGCATCTGCGCAACACCATTTTACGAGCCGCTTAAAAACTGAAAAATTGATTCGCCAAGAAATCCAGTTACTCAAGAAAAATGGCGGCAGCGTTCCCGTCGAAATGAACGCCGCATTGTTACCAGATGGCAGCATCTATGGCTCATGTCGCGACATCACCAGCCGCAAGGAAGTAGAAGCTGCGTTAATCAAGGCGAAGGTAGGAGCAGAAGACGCTAGCAAAGCAAAGAGTGAATTCTTGGCGACCATGAGTCACGAGATCCGTACACCCATGAACGGCATTATCGGCATGACGGAACTGGCCTTGGACACGCACTTAAATTCACAACAGCGGGAATATCTCGAACTAGTCAAAGTGTCGTCCCATTCTCTGTTAGAAATCATTAATGATATTTTAGATTTTTCAAAAATTGAATCTGGAAAAATTGTTCTAGAAAAAATCGAATTCCCGATTCGAGAATTGATTGCAACCATGCTCAAAGCATCCGCTGTGAGGGCAGAACAGAAGAACATAGAATTGGTGTACCAGATTGACCCAGAGCTACCCGAAATTCTGATTGGCGATCCGGGCAAGCTCAGACAAGTTCTTAGCAACTTGTTAGTCAACGCGATTAAGTTCAGCCACCATGGCACAATCACGATTGATATCAATCTGGTTGAATTACAAGATGAAGTAGCGCGCCTACATTTCAGCGTGACCGATCAAGGTATTGGGATAGAAGCTGACAAGCAGGAGCACATCTTCCAGGCATTTAGTCAGGCAGATGCTTCCACCACGCGCAAATATGGCGGCACTGGATTAGGTTTATCGATTTCATCGCGCTTGGTGCAAGCAATGAATGGACAATTGCAAGTGCAAAGCGATATTGGGCGCGGAAGTTGTTTTTATTTTTCTGCCGATTTTGGTTTCAGTCTGGCCAATAGCACGCCCTTGCAACAGATGCATCTGCAAGGATTAAGTGCACTAATTGTCGATGATAATCTCATCAATCAAAAGTATATTGGCGATACTTTACGTCATTGGCAAATGGATGTGACGGTCGCTAGCAGTGCAGGCGAAGCACTCGACATTTTAGGTCAGCAAGCTCAAACTCAGCACCAGTTCAGTTTGATTTTACTCGATGCCTGCATGCCAGAAATGGATGGCTTTCGTTTGGCGGAGCAAATACACAAACGACATCTGCTCGGCAACGGAAAAATGTTAATGCTGTCCTCTGCCGCTTTGCACGATGATGCACAACGATGCGAAGCCATCGGCATTGCCGGCTATGTACGCAAACCAATTAGTCAAAGTGAATTGCAAATCGCAATTGATGCGATATTTCAAGGCGTGGCTACTGGCGCGATCCATTACATTAATCTGGTTGCGGAAGATAGCTACCCCAAGCAAACCCAATTACAAGTGTTAGTGGCAGAAGATAATCCTATCAATCAGAAACTTGCGATCAGTTTGCTAGAAAAATGGGGGCATATTGCGGACGTTGCCGAGAATGGCAGCATTGCGGTTGAAAAATTTAAATCTCATGCATACGATGTGATTTTGATGGATATGCAAATGCCGGAAATGGGCGGCATTGAGGCAACGCAAATTATCCGCCAGTTGGAAACCGAAGAGCAGCATATCCCGATTATTGCAATGACAGCCAATGCAATGCCTGGCGATAAAGAGCGCTGCATTGAGGCTGGAATGGATGATTATTTATCCAAACCGATTAAATCAGACAATCTGCGAGAACTACTCGAACTGCTCGCTGCACATCGTGATATCAATAGCGCGAAAGCACACCCCGATCAGATGCAAAATGAGGACGTGCTCGATCATTGGTCCACTTCCGCGCAATCTGAATTTGATTTTAGTGCCGCGCTTTTGCAGGGTGATGCGGAAGTCATACAAATTATTACACCACTATTTTTAGCTGGCTGTGACAAACAAATCGATGAAATTCGTCTGGCGATTCAAGATGCTGATGCGGAATTACTCTATAGAAGTGCGCATACATTCAAAGGTTTAGTCGGAAATTTTCGTGCGCAGCCAATCGAAGTTCTAGCGAAGTCCATAGAACAAAAAGGCAAGCAACATGATTTCTCAGAAGTCGACGCCTTATTTGCCAAGATCATCGTATTGATCGAACCGCTCAAAGCAGCATTGCGCGACTATCTCGCCAAGCATCCGCAATAATTCAAGAACGCAATTGATGATATTGATGGCACCAAGCTTAATCAAAACTCTGTTCTGATGTTCGAAAAAATTTAGAGGGAGTTTGTCCAAACGTTTTTTTGAACATCGCAGAAAAAGCTGATTGGCTCGCATAACCCAGTTCGGCGGCCACCACAGAAAAAGGTTTGCCGCTGGCGATCAAAGGCGCCGCGCGTGCCAGTCGCATCTGTTGTCGCCACAAACCAAAACTCATTTGCATTTCTGCTTGAAATAAACGCGCTAAAGTGCGCTCAGAGGCGCCAACTTGTTTCGATAAATCAGACAGGCTCGCACTCAAAGCAGGATCGGCAATGAGCAGTTCGCATAGATGACGCAGACGTGTATCACGCGGCATTGGCACATTCAAAGGTAGTGGTGCTGCGTGCGCAAGTTCATCTAATAAACATGCAGCAAGATGCGATTCACGCTGCGTTCTTCCCGCTCTGATCAATGAAGGATGATCCTGATGATCCGATTCACCAGAACCCCATTGATTCAATTCTATTGCGGTCAATGAACGCACTAGTTCACGCATTAAGGCAGAAACTTCTAGCACCACGCAATCATCGCCAGTTATCGGCGCGACCGATGAATCGACATAAATCGCGCGCAACTGAGCGCGTTCCAGTGTGCGCACCTCATGCTCAATCCTTGGTGGAATCCAAATCGCTCTCAGTGGCGGAACAAACCAGGTTTGTTGATTAGCCTTCACTTGTATTGCACCATCGAGCGCGTAAGTAACTTGTCCCCATTCATGCTGATGGGCACGCAATAATTCATCGGCTTCTAAATTACGAGCAACAACCCGCACAGGCCGGACTTTGGTTGGTGCAAGGCTGGCGGGCGGTGAACATGTATGGGTAAACGGAACTTGCGACATGGTTAACTTCCGGTTTAGGAAAACTCTAATTTATATTCCATTGACTTAGCATTGTCACATAATCGACAAATTATGACTGTTTATCTTAAAACAGACGAGCATTATTTGCTTACACTTTGACCTTACTAAGGATTATTCAACAGGACGTTTCGCTATGAGCAGTATCACCGCAAGCCACAACACCGTACCGGCGCCAAATAGTTTCAAACAAGATGCGCTCGTGATCAGCCTAGTCGGCCTGGCACATGGGATTTCGCATTTCTTTCACATGATTTTGGCTCCCTTATTTCCCTGGCTAAAAGAGGCATTTGGATTATCTTATGCAGAACTAGGCTTATTAATGAGTGCCTTCTTTGTGATCTCTGGCATCGGACAAGCCCTAGCTGGGTTTGTAGTCGATAAAGTTGGCGCACGAGCGGTGCTATTTTTTGGCATTAGTTGCCTTGCGCTATCTGCATTCGTGTTAGCGCTCGCACCCAATTATCTGGTCTTGATGTTGGGCTCGATGCTGGCGGGTTTAGGAAATAGTGTATTTCATCCAGCGGACTACACCATCCTCAACAAATGTGTCACGACCCAACGACTAAGCCATGCATTCTCTGTACATGGTATTAGCGGTAATCTTGGCTGGGCTGCAGCTCCGGTATTTTTAGTCACGCTAGCGAATTTATATAATTGGCGCGTTGCCTTGATGTCTGCGACTATCCTCCCCATCATCGTGTTGGCCATTTTATTTGTCTACCGTGAACTTCTACACACAGATACCAAGCCACAAACAAGCAATACAAATATCGCAGCTTCACATCATGAAAATGGTTTGTTTCATTTCATGCGCTTACCTGCGGTATGGATGTGCTTCCTGTTTTTCTTCATGATTTCTATGGGCATTGGTGGCATCCAAAGCTTTTCACCGACCGCGTTGCGTGAAGTGTATGGCATGTCCTTAAGCTGGGCGACGGCTGCTTACACTGCATATATGTTGACTTCGGCGCTGGGCATGATCTGGGGCGGCTTTATCGCTGCCAAAACCAGCAATCACGACAAAACCATTAGCGTGGCATTCTCCTTTTCTGCGCTAATCGCGATGATACTGGCCACTGGATGGGTCTCTGCTGGCATGGCGGTAGTGCTAATGGGTGCGGTTGGGCTCGGTGCTGGCATTGCGGGCCCATCACGCGATCTGTTGATCCGTGCAGCCTCGCCTAAAAACGCAACTGGACGCGTGTATGGGGTTGTGTATTCCGGTCTGGATATTGGACTGGCATTTTCACCCGTCTTGTTTGGCGCGATTATGGATGCACACCATCCAAACTGGGTCTTTGTTTGTATTGGCCTATTTCAACTATGCGCGATTTTTACCGCTGTCGGGGTTGGCACAAATACACGTAAAAAAATCTGACAAGCGCGGCAAATGACAGTTGAGGAATGCACAAATAACATAAATAGCATGAGTGATTATCAAGATAAATCAAGATAAAAAAGTGCTCCTTTAGCGCTAGCCAAAACACGAAAGATTTGTTGCTGGTTCGCAATAGTTAAGCGCGATTAGCCCTACTTAGACTAGAAATGTTTTCTACAAAGCACGGTGCGCATGGTAGGATTTTGCCAGCAGGATCTGAACCCAAGCAATGGACCATCTTTCACTATCGCCAGCGCAGATCCAATAAGACCGCTATTTGCCGTCACATGCCTTGCTTCACGCCATACCAAAATTTTCTTGGTCAGCGCTAGCCGGGCTTTTTATTTTAGTGGTCAACACCAAAGAACATCAGGAGAACAGTATGTCAGGCTTTTTCAGCCAAATTCACCAAATCGGTGTGAGCAAACGATTAGGCGCATTGGTGTTAAGTGCAATTTTAGGGATCGTCGTTTTAAGTCTTCTCGTCTTAAACCATGAAAAGCAAACCCTACTTTCCATGCATCAAGCGAATGTCAAAAATGCGGTGGAGTTAGCCAACACCTTGGTCGAACATTATCAAAAGCAAATGAGCGAAGGCAAAATGAATGAAGCCGACGCGAAACAAGCAGCATTAAATGCAGTAAAGAATTTGCGTTTCGGTGATAGTGGTTATTTGTGGATTAACGATACCCAGCCGCGCATGATCATGCATCCGATTTTGCCGAATATGATAGGACAAGATTTGTCCGACAAAAAAGATAGCAAAGGTAAATTGCTTTATGTTGAAATGCGTGACATCGCCAAAAGCAAAGGCGACGGCTTCTTGAATTTTATGTGGCCGAAACCAAACAGCACAACGCCAATCGAAAAACTCGCCTATTTCAAACTCAATGCACAGTGGTCGTGGATCATCAGCACTGGTGTCTATTTGGATGATGTCGATGCAGCCATTTATCAAAGTGCGATACAGATGCTGATCACAGTCGGCATTTTATCGTTTTTGCTTTTCGCACTCGGCTTTTTCATTTCGCGCGGCTTAGTAAAACAACTTGGCTGCGAACCGCAATACGCGGTTGACATCACCAGTGCAATTGCAGCGGGCGATTTAACCGTACATATTGCACTCGATACAGAGAACCAATCTAGCCTGCTGTATTCGATATTCACCATGCGTAATAGTTTGCGCGACATTATTCGCGAAGTACGCAAAGGTACAGATGCGATTGCAACTTCATCGACCGAAATCGCTACAGGCAATATGGATTTGTCTGCACGGACAGAAAGTCAATCAAGTTCACTGGAAGAAACTACTGCATCGATGATGACTTTAACGGAAGCGGTGAAATTAAATTCTTCGCATGCGCGCAATGCCAATCAAATGGCCGCAGCTGCTTCTAGTGTGGCGGTGAAAGGTGGTAGCGTAGTCAACGAAGTGATTAGCACCATGGGAGTGATCAATACCTCTTCACAAAAAATTGTCGATATCATTTCGGTGATTGATGGTATCGCTTTCCAAACCAATATTCTGGCCTTAAATGCAGCGGTTGAAGCCGCTCGTGCTGGTGAACAAGGACGTGGATTTGCGGTCGTTGCATCTGAAGTGCGTAGCCTTGCGCAACGTTCTGCCAGTGCGGCGAAAGAAATCAAAACCCTGATTGGCGATTCTGTTGACAGCGTAAAACTTGGCACACAATTAGTGGACCAAGCTGGTGAAACGATGAAAGAAATTGTTGAAAGTGTCGATCACGTGACGCAAATTATGGAAGAAATCACCAAAGCTTCCGACGAACAAGCCAGTGGTATTGAACAAGTCAATGCAGCGATCCGTGAAATGGATGATGCAACTCAACAGAACGCCGCCTTGGTTGAGGAAGCTGCTGCAGCGGCTGCTGCAATGCAAGAGCAAGCTGCGGCTTTAACGCAAGTTGTACACATGTTCAAAATGCGCGGTGACCCCGTGGTCAGCACGCATGGAGCGACGATTAAACGCGCACCGCAGCTACATTAGCAAACACAATGGCGCAACACTCATGGCTTGAATCGACACCGATTCAAGCCATTTTTTTTGGCTCGGCTAAATTTCACTAGCTCTGCGATCATGCCTTGCCTACAATAGCTTTTCCAATAGTAAGTCTGTCGACAATTGAAAGAAGGAACTCGCATGAAAAATTCGCTGCGCTTGATACCATCCTTATCCATTCTGTTAAGTTCATGCATGATTTTGGGTGCCGCAAACAGCCAGACAAATGACGATTGGCGCACACTTGATCCAGCCAATACCTTGATCATTGAATCAAGCAAAGGTCGTATCATTATTGAGATGCGACCAGAAATGGCTGCTAAGGCGGTTGAACGAATCAAGTTACTAACGCGTGAAAAGATTTACGATGGCTTGCAGTTTCATCGTGTGATACCTAAATTTGTGGCGCAAACAGGCAACCCCAACAACAAAGACGGCGGCGGAACTTCTTACCCTAACTTGCCGCCAGAAATGATATTTCGGCTGAACACCAGCTTGATCGATACTTTCGCCAGCAAAAGTAGCGATGCTGCTTCGGGATTTTTAGGCAGCGTGCCGTTTCAATCACAGCCCATCAACGAAGCGAATAAAAATAGCCAAACGCCCCTGCGTTCTTGGGGTGCTCACTGTTTGGGAAGCGCGGGTATGGGGCGCAATGAAGCACGCGATTCTGCCAATAGTGAGCTCTATTTTATGCTCGATGCAACTCGTCGCTTAGATCGTGATTACACAGTATTTGGACGTGTTGTCATTGGTACCGATGTGTTACTCAAATTAGCACATGGCGAACCTCCTGCGCAGCCTGACATCATGAAGTCAGTACGTGTACTTGCAGATCTGCCGGTGGCAGAACGTCCCAAAGTGAGTATTGCGAGCGTACAAGTAATCAATCGCATCATCGAAAAAACACGCCAAGAACGTGGTGCTGATTTTAGTATTTGCGACATCGCCATCCCTGCCAAAGTTGAATAGGATCATTGATGAAATTCGCCCTGCAAGCTAAGGACATACTGCGCAACTATGCCAATATTCTTTACCTGTTAATAGGCATTACGACAGGTTGCGTAATTGGTTTTCTGTTTGGGAATCAAGTCGAAAGCATCAAATTTATCGGCGATATTTTTCTCAATCTCTTATTCACCGCGATCATTCCTTTGGTATTTTTTACCATCGCCTCGTCGATTGCGAATCTGCAAAGCAGCGAACGTCTGGGGAAATTATTTGCGATTGTGGCAGCGGTCTTTTTAACTACCGTCATTATTTCGGCGGCAGTGATGATGTTGGTGATGCTGGCGTTTCCTATCGCGCAGGACGATACTCTGCGCAACATGGCAGCCCAGGCTGCGCTTGATAATCCAGTTTCCAGTAATTCGAACACTTCCACAACTGGCCTAGCGCAAGTGCTTACCGTCAACGATTTTTCTGAATTGATGGCACGTAAAAACATGTTGGCATTAATTCTGTTTTCTTTGCTAGTCGGCTTCGCCACTTTACGCGCAGGTGAAAAAGGGAAAGCATTTGCCACGTTTCTCAATTCAGCCAATGAAGTAATGAGGCAATTACTAGCGATCATCATGAAAATCGCTCCAATAGGATTAGGTGCCTATTTCGCGTATCAGGTCGGTGTTTTTGGACCACAACTGATCGGCGTTTATGCACACCCTTTGGCCTTGTACTACATCACCTGCGCGGCATATTTTGTCATCTTCTTTAGCCTATACGCTTATTTTTCAGCGGGCAAACAAGGTGTCACTGTCTTCTGGAAAAATAATTTAACGCCATCCATGACAGCGATTGGTACTTGCAGCAGTATTGCCACGATCCCAGCAAATTTGCTTGGTGCAGAAAAGATGATGGTGCCAGCGTATATACGCAATATTGTGATTCCACTTGGCGCACCGATTCATAAAGATGGCTCCAGCATGTCATCGATTATCAAGTTAGCCGTATTGTTTGCGATGTTTGGTAAAGATTTTTCGGCACCAGAAATGCTGTTCGCTATTTTTGGCATTACGGTACTGGTTTCTATCGTTGCGGGAGGTATTCCCAACGGTGGGTATATTGGTGAAGTGTTTGCGATCACCGCATTTGGATTTCCTATGGAACAGGCCTTACCCGTCGCGATGGTGATAGGCACGCTGGTTGATCCCATTGCGACTTTGCTCAACGCAAATGGCGATTTGATTGCTTCAATGATGGTGACACGGATTGCCGAAGGTAAGCGCTGGCTAAGTTCTCGATTGGCGTCATGAAAGATCATAAAGGATCATAAGAAAAAGCTGTAGTGCCTACCAAAGAATTGAACGTAGGCGACTACAGCTTTTCGAATTGACGACAAAGATCTACTACAATCTGCTACTCGTAACGCAAGGCATCAATAGGATCGAGCTTCGCTGCTTTACTCGCCGGCATCACACCGAAGACGATCCCCACACCCGCTGAAAACACAAACGATAACAGAACCGCCCACCACGGCACGACGGCATCAGGGAAATCAGGAATAAGATTTGAAATGCCAAAACCTAGCGCATAACCAAGCGCCAAACCAATCAAGCCTCCGAGTACCGACAGGGTGACCGCTTCAATCAAGAATTGCATCATGATGTCACGACTACGCGCGCCGATTGCCTTGCAGATACCAATTTCGCGAGTACGTTCGGTAACAGAAACCAGCATAATATTCATAATACCGATGCCACCAACCAACAGCGCAATACCAACGATTCCACCCATGACCAAAGTCACAGTTGCGGTGATGTTATCCAAGCTCTTCGACAATTGATCCGACGATGCAATCTCAAAATCGTCAGGTGCATCTGGGTCTAAACGATGCGCTTTGCGCATCACCGTTTTAATCCGTGGTTTGACTTCTTCCAGCTTTGAAATATCTTTTAGCGACACCGTCAATTGCATGTTACGCATGTTTTGATTATTACCAATCAAACTGCGCCCAGTACGAAATGGGATGATCACATAATCATCTTGCGACATGCCAAATAACTCGCCGCGCTTTTCCATCACGCCAATAATTTTGAACCATTCATTATTGAACCCAATGTACTGACCAATCGGATTTTCTGGCAGATGCAGAGATTCAATCAGCTTAGGGCCAATCACGGCAACTCGACGCGCACCCGACTCATCCGAAGCGCTCAGGAAGCGCCCCATACTAGCAAAACGCTGCTGCACATCTTGGTAAGTCGGTGTGGTTGCAAACACACGAGCGGATGTATCGGTGCTACCAAAACGGACAGTCGGCACAGACAGCACAAACAAGGGGCTGACATCAGCAATTTCATCAATATGCGTGCGAAGGTGCTCAATGTCTTCGAAACGCAATGAATTAAACTTGCCCTGCATTGCTTCCTTCATCGTGTTATGCGCAGTGATCGTCAATGAATTGCCACCTAAACCTTCAAACTGTTTGGTCACGCTTTTGGATAAACCTTGAATCAAAGAGATCACGGTGATGACGGAAGCAACACCAATAATAATCCCCAGCGAAGTGAGGAAACTGCGCATCCGATGTGCACGAATCGAATTGAGCGCTGAACGCACACTCTCAAGTAATAAAAACATCGCTATTCTCCTGACACATTGTGTACATGGTGCACTTGATGGTCATTACGCACATCGCTTAACACCCGACCATCATGTAAGCGCACCACGCGGTGACATTGCTCGGCAATTTCAGGCTCATGCGTTACCATCACCACAGTTTGACCTGCACGATGAACTTCTTTGATCAATGCAAGAATTTCCAAGCTGGTGCTTGAATCAAGATTTCCGGTTGGTTCATCAGCTAACAATATCGATGGTTTACCGACTAAGGCACGTGCAATCGCGACGCGTTGCCGCTGTCCACCAGAAAGTTCATTCGGTCGATGATGCATACGTGAAGTCAAACCCACGTGATCTAATGCCTCCATCGCGAGTCGATTACGCTCTTTATAACCAATGCCGCGGTAAATCAAAGGCTGAGCCACATTATCCAGCGCCGTGGCACGCGGTAAGAGATGGAAACTTTGGAAAATAAAGCCAATTTCGGCATTACGAACCAAAGCCAATTCATCGCTATCCATCGTCGCCACATCACGACCATTGAGCCGATACGTTCCTGCACTTGGACGGTCCAAACATCCAACAATATTCATCATGGTCGATTTGCCGGAACCCGAGGCGCCGATAAACGCGACGAACTCATTGCGATCGATATGGAGATCCACGCCGCGCAGAGCCTGCACAGTCTGATCACCCATCTGGTAGTTTTTTTCTATACCTGACAAAGTAATCACGGCTTATTCCCATTTCCATTTGCTGACGCTGATGTTGCAGATGCTGATGACGAAGCTGAGGCGGCATTCACCTTCTGTTCAGCAGGTTTAAGTTCTTGCACCTGATCGCCATCACGCAAAGCGCGCAATACTCTGGCAGGGCCGGTAACAACAACGTCACCCTCGGTTACACCAGAAATGATTTCCTGATTATTGTCGTCAGCAATACCGACTTTTACTTCTTTCTTACGCGCTACGCCATCTTTGACGGTGAACACCACGCCCAGACTTTTACTCGTTTCTTTGCTGTCTTTGCCTTCTTTATTTTCCAGCTTCATGCTGTCGCCAGTGAGTATCGCCTGGATTGGCAACACTGGTCGCAAGCTGCCACCACCGGTAACAATTTCAACTCGACATGTCATCCCAGTACGAATACCCATTTTCGTTTCTGACAAACGTAACTTCACCACATACGTTTTACCTTGCGATGCGCCAGCCAAATTTGCACGTGGCGCCATGGATACTTCTTCTACCGTACCAATGACGGGTTGATCATCAAATGCAGCTGGATACACTTTTGATTGTTGGCCAACTTGCACCTTGGCGACGTCGGCCTCATCTACATTCACCTCTGCCATGATGCTAGCAATATCGGCAATCGTCATCAAAGATGAACCAGCCATACCGGTTGCACTGGCAACTGCGGTTTCACCAATTTTGATTTGTACCGCCGTCACCGTACCACTGATAGTC
>DLGN01000193.1 GCA_002482715.1 Oxalobacteraceae bacterium UBA7693 | reverse complement strand
CGATTTCATCGAATGGGTTCATAGACATCTTGACGGTAGCAACATCAACGCCAGAGCCATCGGATTTGACGCGGACTTTAACGTTATAGTCAACCACGCGCTTAACTGGTACTAAGACTTTCATAGTTTTGCCTTTACTGTGCTTGCTAGGGTAAATAAGATAAAAATAAATAAGATAAAAAAACGAATAAAAATGATGCGGCTCATTCACATCTAGCGAAATTTATTAATTTTATCAATCGCTAATTGACGTAAACGTAAAGCAGAAGATTATAGATGTTAACAGGAAACGCGTCTGCATTTTTAGAACGTTCGTTCTTTTTTATGAAAACTGATGAATTCCTCTATGAAACCCCTGCGTTTTGATAAAAAAAAACCACAAAAATATTTGTGGTTTTTTAAGATATTGTCGTTCTGAGCTTATTTCAAACACTAAGCAAGCGCCATGTTAAGCAGACATTCTGTTCAAATCGCTTGAGTTATTTGCGTTTCAAGAAATATTCAAATTCATTGCTAACTTCGATATGCGACAACAACTCATTGCCAGTTTGTTTAGAAAAAGCTTTGAAATCACGTACCGAACCGGGATCGGTGGCAATCACGCGCAAGACTTCGCCCGTAATCATCTCGGCTAAAGCTTTTTTTGCCTTTAAGATAGGAAGCGGGCAACTTAATCCACGAGCATCCAGTTCTTTATTGAATTGCATGATTTTACCTGTTACAAGAGTAATAATAGCTTTTGAGAAAACTTTGCACTGCTAAAACTTAATGCGAGCAATTCTACCGGAAATTTTGGAGAATTGTGCAACGCAACAAGCAAAACATGTTTTACTTTTGCTTCTAATCTACTTTAACTGCAATAAGAATAATGATTAATGCAAGGGATTACTTGAATACTGACATTCACGCTTTCTTCAAGTCTTCCCTAGTCATTCCATAACGTAGCAAAACGCAGCAAACAATGATTCGGCTTACAGTTTCGCTGCCAACCAAGCAGGCACCGCCGCCAAAGCTGCTGGCAAGCCTTCTGGATTCGTGCCACCTGCTTGCGCCATATCTGGACGACCACCGCCTTTACCACCGACTTGTTGCGCCACAAAATTGACCAAATCACCAGCTTTAACTTTAGCTGTGCAATCTGCGCTCACGCCTGCTGTCAGACTCACTTTGCCATCAATCACAGATGCCAAAACAACGACCGCTGTTTTCAATTGATCTTTCAGACGTGTGACGGAATCACGCAAAGCATTGGCATCAGCGCCATCCAAAGTCGCTACCAAAACTTTCACGCCATTGATATCTGTTGCTTGCGACAACATCGCGTCCGCTTGATTCGCAGCTAATTTGGATTTCAAGGCAGCAACTTCTTTTTCCAATGACTTCATTTGATCTTGCCATTGATTTAGACGAGCACCGATATCTTCTGGCTGCACTTTCATGGTCGCAGCAACTTGACCGATACGCGCATCCATATCTTGCACCAGACTAAACGCCACTTCGCCAGTCACCGCTTCAACACGACGAATACCTGCAGCAATGCCGCCCTCGCCCACAATCTTGAACAAACCAATATCACCGGTGCGATGAACGTGTACGCCACCGCATAATTCGCGTGACGTGCCGATGTCTAAGACGCGAACTTCATCACCATATTTTTCACCGAACAAAGCCATTGCGCCATGTTTAACTGCATCGTCGAATGACATCAATTGCGCTTGTGTCGCGACATTCGCCAAAATTTCACGATTCACGATCACTTCCACTTGACGAATTTCTTCGGCAGTCATTGGTGCATTATGACTAAAGTCGAAACGCGTTTTTTCTGCATCGACCAAAGAACCTTTTTGGGCAACGTGTGCGCCGAGAACTTCGCGCAAAGCTTTGTGCATCAAGTGCGTTGCTGAGTGATTGCGGATCGTGTGGCCACGCAAGACTTTATCGACTTGGGCGCTGACAGCATCGCCAACAGCCAAACTACCAGCGCTCAACATGCCGTGATGACCGAACACGTCAGCTTGAATTTTTTGTGTATCCGCGACGTCGAAAGCAACGCCATTAGCCGCTTGCAACACACCAGCATCGCCGCATTGACCACCAGATTCAGCGTAAAACGGTGTCACATCTAACACCACAATCGCTGCCTGACCTGCTTCAATCTTTTGCACCGCTGCGCCATCGACATACAAGGCAATCACTTTACTGTCGTAACTTAATTGTTCGTAACCTACGAATTTAGATTTTTCGCCGTTGTATTCAATTGCGGTGTTCATTTTGAACTTACCAGCAGCACGCGCCATTTGTTTTTGATTCGCCATCGCTGCATCAAAACCAGCTTCGTCCAAAACCACATTGCGTTCGCGGCAAATATCAGCCGTTAAATCTAATGGGAAACCATAAGTGTCGTACAAAGTGAAGGCCGTATTGCCATCCAGATTTTTACTATCTTTGGCCAGCGCTGCTTCGAGAATCTTCATACCGTGTTCCAGCGTCTCGCCGAAACGTTCTTCTTCTTGCTTCAAAACTTGTGCAACGCGCTCACCAGCCTCAGCCAATTCTGGATAAGCAACCCCCATCTCTTTGACTAGATCAGCGACCAATTTGAAGAAGAATGGTTTGGTTTGTCCGAGTTTATGACCATGACGCAAAGCACGGCGCGTAATACGGCGCAATACATAACCGCGACCTTCATTGCCAGGGATGATGCCGTCGACAATCAAGAAGCCTGCGCAACGGATATGGTCGGCGATAACTTTCAGCGAGTTGTTGTTCAAATCTGCACAGCCAGTTTCGCGCGCTGCTGCTTTGATCAAAGCTTGGAAAGTATCGATTTCGTAATTGGAGTGCACGTGCTGCAAAACCGCTGCAATGCGCTCCAAACCCATGCCGGTATCAACGCATGGTTTTGGCAATGGATGCAAAACACCTTGTTCATCTTTATTGAATTGCATGAAAACCAAGTTCCATACTTCAATAAAGCGGTCACCATTTTCATCAGGCGATCCTGGAGGGCCACCAAAAATTTCGGCACCGTGGTCATAAAAAATTTCGCTGCAAGGGCCGCAAGGACCGGTATCTGCCATCTGCCAGAAATTATCTGATGCGTAACGGGCGCCCTTATTGTCGCCGATGCGAATGATGCGTTCAGCAGGTACACCGATTTCATCTTTCCAGATGTTGTAGGCTTCGTCATCTTCTTGATAAACGGTCACAGTCAACTTCTCTTTTGGCAAGCCATAAGTGACCGTCAACAATTCCCACGCATAGTTAATTGCATCGCGCTTGAAATAATCGCCAAACGAGAAGTTACCCAGCATTTCAAAGAAAGTATGGTGACGTGCTGTGTAGCCTACATTTTCCAAATCATTATGCTTACCACCTGCGCGCACACTACGTTGTGCAGTCGTTGCGCGCGTATAGCTACGCTTATCTTGGCCCAAAAACACGTCTTTAAACTGCACCATGCCTGAGTTAGTAAACAACAAAGTTGGATCATTACCCGGAATTAGGCTAGAAGAACGGACGATGCTATGTCCTTTAGATTCAAAGAATTTGAGGAATTTTTCGCGAATTTCTGACGAGTTCATAGTTTATATAGAGGCAAAGGCCATGCAAAAAGTGAATTTAACCTTTGATTATACGTGAAGACGCAGGCATTTTTATCACGACAACAAAAAACCCGCCTAGTGCGCACACTCCAGCGGGTTTCGACTATTCTCACAAAGACGACCTACAAGCATTTCAAAATTAGCCAGCGAAGATTAATCACAACAAACCGCTTCGAGTTTTATAAAAATCTGAAGCGATTGCTAAACGATTATTGAGCGCTTCTTAGGTTATGTTTTTTATTATAAATTTTTCTGCTTGCACGGTTTTGCTCTGCTTGCAGTTTCGCGCGTTCGGCATCGGTCACCACACCATCCGCTTTGGCGGCTTTCTTGTCGGCCTGAATCTTCGCTTCGCGCATTTCTAAGTGCGCAGTTTCTCTTGCCGTTAATTCCCCTGACCGCACTCCATCTGCAATGCGTTTTTGTTGTGCGACCTGACGTTTTCCGACATGCGGTGTAGCCGTAGTTTGCGCAAATACAGGGATCGTCAGTGCTGTTGCAAGCAACAATACTATGCTGTTTGTCATTTTCATGTTTATTCCTTTTTCATCAAAAAATTAAGTACCGGGGAGCGTTATCATCACTAGTTACGAGTGTCAGCGCTTTGCTGATGAAAACTATAACGCGACTTATTAGAAAATGATGACCCATTTTTTGTAAGGAAAGTAAGCATTTGTAAGTTCTGTAAAATGCCCTCTAAATGCATTCAACAAAATCAGCTCCAATCAAGTCTATACGGTCGGTGCAAAAACCATCAACACCCCAAGACATGATTTCTCGCCCTCGCTCAGGGCTATTCACCGTATAGCAAAACAATCCATATCCGGCTGCTTTAATCTCTTTTGCCCATGCCAGAGTTAATTTTTTTTGATTCGTATGCAAAGCAACAGCTTCTAATTTACGTAAAGAATCCAACCAGTCTGGTTCATAATCATCTAATAGATAGCCACGAGCGATTTCAGGTGCAGCCAGTTTTGCCGACATCAAAGCGTCGAATGAAAAGGACGAAAACAAAGGTGGCTTTGCTGCAGCACCGCCTGCCAGCAATAGTTTTTGTGTCAAGCTAGCGACCACGCTGCCAGTTTCCTTTTCAAATCCTGGCGCAGGCTTAATCTCTACATTCATCCATATTTGATTAGCCTGACAAAATAAGAATATGGCTTCGTAACTAGGGATACGTACTTGCGCGAAGCGAGGATCAAACCAAGAGCCCGCATCCATTTGAAATAACTCATTTGCTAAAGTCGTCGCCACTGAACCAGATCCAGCGACTGCTCTACCAAAATCAGGATCGTGCATTAGCACAGGAACACCATCCTTTGATAGCATCACATCAAACTCCACAGCATGGAAACCATAATCTAAGCCACATTGCATTGCGGCCAGTGTATTCTCCGGTGCAAGGCTACCACCACCACGATGAGCAACAATTTTAGGATATGACCACATCAGGCACCTCTTTAAAATATTGGTTAAAAAGAAAACAGAATATATGCAAAACTCTACACCACACAAGACAGCGCTTGGGCACATTCGTGTATTGGATCTGACACGTGTTTTGGCTGGCCCTTGGTGCTCCCAAAATCTGGCAGATTTAGGGGCAGATGTCATCAAAGTCGAACGCCCGCTAAATGGCGACGATACGCGCAATTGGGGGCCGCCTTACTTACGCGATAGCGAAGGCAAAGATACAACAGAAGCGGCTTACTATCTGTGTGCAAATCGTGGAAAACGGGCTATTACTGTGGATCTTTCCAAACCACAAGGGCAAGAAATTATTCGCAAGTTAGCGATGCAATCTGACGTGGTCATAGAAAACTATAAAGCTGGCCAACTTAAAAAATACAATCTGGACTATGAATCACTGAAGCAAATGAAGCCTGATCTGGTGTACTGCGCAATTACAGGCTTCGGGCAGGACGGCCCCTACGCCCATCGTGCAGGCTACGATTTCATCATTCAAGGGATGGGCGGCTTAATGTCACTCACTGGCGAACGTGATGATCTTGCAGGAGGCGGCCCGCAAAAAGCAGGCGTCGCCATTACCGATTTAATGACAGGAATGTATGCAACGATTGCCATCTTAGCTGCACTCACACACAGAGATAAAACTGGTGAAGGTCAATTCATCGACATGGCATTACTGGATGTTCAGGTCGCAATGTTAGCCAATATGGGATCCAATTATCTGACTAGTGGTAGTACACCGAAACGCTGGGGTAATGCACATCCAAATATTGTGCCCTATCAAAGCTTTGCAACTTCAGACAGCCATATCATTGTCGCTGCGGGGAACGATACCCAGTATCGCAAATTTGTGGAAATTGGTGGCGAACCTACACTAGCGGACGATCCGCGTTTTATCAGTAATCCGTTGCGAGTACAGCATCGTGATGTTTTGGTTCCATTATTAAAAGATATGGTCAAACGTCGATCAAAAAAGGAATGGATAGCCGCATTAGAAACGGCTGGTGTACCTTGCGGTCCGATTAATGACCTAGCTGAAGTTTTTCAAGACCCGCAAGTACAGGCACGCGGAATGCAAATACAAATGCCGCATCCAACAGCTGGAAAGCTTGCCTTGGTTGCCAATCCCATGAAATTGTCCAAAACGCCTGTTCAATACGAGCAGGCGCCGCCTATACTCAGTCAACATACGGAACAGTGCTTACGCGAACTGCTGCAATTTGACGATAAAAAAATTGCCATGCTTAGGAACCAAGGGATCATTTAAATGCCTTCAGAGTAGCAGAACACAATACCACGCAAATTCACCTAAGGATAAAGCACCAATAAGGGTCAACTAAGCGCAAAGCGAGCGCGTTATGGCGCTATCTCGTCGATTTGTTGGCTTGTTTTAATACGCAAATATTGTGTAATGAATTGATTCCAGACAGATCTCTTAATGACTCAATTTTATGGAAGTATCATGCAAAAAATTGCCCTTATTGCTGTTGTTCTGACACTGACACAACTGACTGGATGCGTAGTGCATCGCTATCGTTCCGAGCCGGTGCGTGATTACAATTCAGCATATAACACCGAATACCCTCGACAATATCAAGACCAATATACAACCAGATATTCAAGTCAACATGGTGAACAATACTCATCAAGTTATCAAGAAAGCCCAACCGAAGTAGCGCAAATTGTGGATATTCGGAATATCAGCGAAGTGCGTGAAAGCAGCGGCGGAGGTGCCGTCGTTGGCGCGATTCTGGGCGGAATTATCGGCAACCAAATTGGAAGAGGCAACGATCATTCGTCTTATCGCGGACGTGGCTATAGCCGTTACCGCAGCAGAGGTCACGACAATGATGGAGGGCGCGCAGTTGCCACTGTCGGTGGTGCAATTATTGGCGGCGTGATTGGCAATGAGCTGGATCGCGGTACAAGTGAACAACGTACGCGTACAGAAATCACCATCAGAATGAGTAATGGTCAGACCCATGCAGTATTGATGAGTAATTCTGGCCAATTCCGTATCGGTGATCGCGTCAGAGTTAGTTACCGAAGTGGACGTTGGTTAATTGTGTAGTTGAAACTCTTTACACTAGATTGAGAAACGATTTAGATCAATGTAAAAAGAAAAAGGCGCGGTGTGAAAATCACACTGCGCCTTTTTTATCAGAAGCGAAATCTCACCAATCCACTTCGCTCTTCAATTTCAACACGGCATTGAAAGAAAGACTTGCCACCTCCTTGTCACCTACTAATGGCAAGTCTTAAGCCTCATCTAACCACAACTTACTTAGCTGCTGCTTTCTTTGCTGCACCAACAAAATCACCTGCATAGTAATGTGCGATGCTTTCTGGTTTGATAAATTGACGAATCGCTGTATTGACTTGATCTAAGGTCAATGCGGCGATTTTCGCATCCAATTCTGCATCAAAGGCCATACTACGGCCTAAGAATAGTTGACTACGTAATGCAGCAGCTAATGCAGGATCTTGCGCACGACGCAAAGCATAAGTCTGTGCCAGAGCTTGTTTTGCGTCGGCCAATTCTGTTGCTGTGATGCCGTCTTTTACAAACAAGCTCAACTCTTCTTTGATCGCATTTTGCAAACGCTCTAAGTTTTGCGGTGCAAACATCGCATACAAAGTCAAACTTGCTGTTTTATCTAAAGCAGGTACAGAAACACCACTACCTACGCCATAGCTAATGCCCTCTTTCTGACGAATACGACCGAACAAGCGAGACTTGATACCACCGCCCAAGACATTGTCAGCAACCAATAAAGCAGGATACTCTGGCTCCTGATCATTTAATGCAAACGGCAAATCTGCCAAATAGAAAGCGTTCGCTTTATCTGGTGTTTCCAATTTAACAGAGGCCGTCGCAGCTGCCACTGGCAAACTTGGTGCACGTGTGAACTTCGCTGGACTATTCCAATCACCAATGATGGTCGCCAATTTGGCTTTCACTGCTGGCGCATCGAAGTCACCAACTAAAGTAAATTCTGCAGTACTTGCGCCATAGAAGTTCTTGTAGAAGTCTTTCGCAGCATCCAATTTAATCGCACTATATTCAGCGATGCCGTCATCAATCGAGGCTGCATAACGAATATCACCTTTTTTATACGGTGCGTTTTTCTTGACTTTCATCGCTTCAGACGCTGCCGTTTGTGGCTCGCTACGTGAACTTTCGAGTGCAGACAAGTTCTCTTTCACCAGCAATTCAAATTCGGTTTGCGGGAATGTTGGCGCACGCAATACGTCGCGCATAATATCTAACAATGCCGGCAAATTGGCGCGCACAGTTTCAAAACTGACCGCTACATTTTGACCAGCGCCAGAAATGGATAACTTAGCTTTCAATTCACCCAATTTGGTATCCAATTCTGCACGTGTAAACTTGCTAGAACCGCGCATCAACATATCAGCAGCGATATCAGAGGCCACTACTTTGCCAAAGAGTGAAGTTTCATCACCTAAATGCAAATTCAAGCGACCACTCACAGTTTCACCGCGTGTCTTTTTACTCAACAACGCAACTTTCGCACCATTTGCCAAATTGAATTTTTCAGTACGCTTGTCAATATTTGCTGGTGTTGCATCAAATGTTTCACCAGCAGCGACTTTCGCGCGGCCTTTATAGCCATCGACTAATTTAGCGACATCAGGCGTATCAGGAACTTCAGCGCGATCTGGTGTTGCGACTGGAATGAACTGACCAAAACTACGGTTATCTTGTTTGAAGTAATTCTTCGCAACACGATTGACATCCGCCAAAGTTAAGGCCTCAATACGATCGCGCTGAATGAAGAATAAACGCCAATCGCCCATCGCGATAGACTCAGACATACTCACACACAAGCGTTGCGGGTCGTTAATCGTCTTTTCTAAATCATTGAGCAAAGTCGTTTTAGCACGCTTTAATTCCGCTTCGGTGACTGGATTTTTTTCCAGACCTTCCACTGTGTCGATCAAAGTTTTTTTCGCTGCATCGACGCTTTGGTCCTTGCTCAACATCGTCATATACATAGAATATCCAGGCTCAGCCAATTGGAACACGATGTTGCCAACGCCGACTGCTTGCTTGGTTTCTACTAATTGTTTATGCAAACGACCATTTGGTGCAGATCCCAAAATATCCCCCAAAGCAGATAATGCTGCTGCGTCTGCATGGCTACCTGGTGCAGTTGGATACAACACAGCAGCCATCTGTTGATCTGTCACGCGACGGACAGTCACTTCACGCACACCATCACGCGCTTGTTCACGTGTCCAGGTTTTCTCTAATTGGCGACCAGGTTTTGCAATACCGCCAAAGGTCTTTTCAATCAATGCTAGTGTTTTTGCGGTATCAAATTTACCGGCTACCATCAAGACAGCATTATCTGGTTGATAGAACTTGCGGTAGAAACCTTGTAGGTTTTCGATCTTGACGCCTTCAACGTCGGCACGTGCACCAATGGTGTTATTACCATAGTTGTGCCAGTCGAAAGTTACTGCGGCCAATTGTTTCCATAACACGCGGAATGGATTGTTTTCGCCGATTTCCATCTCATTACGCACGACAGAAAATTCTGTATCCAAATCACTACGCGCAATTTTGGAATTGATCATACGATCTGCTTCCATGCTCAAAGCCCACTGCAAATTATCTTCGCTAGCAGGGAAAGTTTCGTAGTAATTCGTACGATCATAGAAAGTCGTACCATTAAATTGCATACCACGCTTACTCAACTGATCCATTAAATTACCGCTGGTTTTCGTACCTTTAAACAGCAAATGCTCCAACAAGTGCGCCATCCCTGTCTCACCATAACTTTCATGGCGTGACCCAACCATGTAGGTGACGTTGACTGTCGTGGTAGGCTTAGATGCATCGGGGGCGAGCAAAACCCGCAAGCCATTGGCTAAACGGTATTCGGTAATACCTTCAACAGAAGTGTAAACGGCAGCAGGTGCTGCCTTAGCAGCTTTTGCCGTCTTTGTCGCAGGTGCTTTCGCATCTTGCGCAACAGCGGGTATAACAACAGAGGCAGAACTAAATGCTAACGCAAAGGCGAGACAGATTGGTTTCAGTTTCATAGTGTTCCCATTTGAAAGAGATAGCGAAGCAACAAAAAAGATTCCTGAAGATTATTTCATTGCACTAAATCAAGTATTAATATTCTTATCGTTAATTTAATAAAACGATGTCATCAGCATATCAAAAATGACATGCTATTAGGTGGTTTCTGATCAAAATAGTTTAAACGAGGATGAAGTACGCGAAATGTGTGATGAGTTTCAATCACTGACTTTTCCATATATAACAGCAAAAATAACAGCGAAACTCCATCTCACATTTTTTTCATGTACCAATAATATTATTTACATGAGATCAATTTCAATCTGACTGCTTGCGGCTAAAATGCACAGTCTCGTGACAACGCATGAGATGAACGAGCAAGAACACCCACTGGAGAAATAATGAAAATTAAAAATTTTGTTTTAAACGCAGCCGTCGTCGCCCTTGCAAGTATCGGCATGAATTCGCAGGCTTTGGCCGATGGTCGTGGTTTCACCGTCGAAGATTTGGTAAAGATGGATCGCGTAGTGAGTCCGGTCGTATCACCTGACGGCAAGCACGTCGTGTATGCACAACGCACGACGGACTTGGAGAAGAACCGTGGTCGCTGGGATCTCTGGCTGCTAAGCTTGACTGATCCAAAGCCAGCACCGAAAAAACTCACCAACGTCGCGAACAACAACGAAGGTAATAACTCCGGTCCACAATGGTCAGCTAAAGGCGATGCGATCTATTTTGTATCCAGCCGTTCTGGTAGTGGTCAAGTATGGCGTTTAGCTATCGCTGGTGGCGAGGCACAAAAAGTCACTGATTTACCGCTCGATATCGAAAGTTTCAAAGTCGCGCCTACGGAAAACCGAATCGCCATGGCGATTGAAGTTTTTCGCGATTGTCCTGACTTAATCTGCACAAAAGATCGTCTTGAGGCCAAAACAAAAAATCAGGCCAGCGGTAAAATTCATGACAAACTTTTTATTCGTCACTGGGACACCTGGGCTGATGGTCGCCGTAATGTATTGTTCTCAGCTGAGCTCAACAATCAACATATTGCCAGCAAAGCACCAGTGAATTTGTCTGGCACTTTAGAAGCCGATGTCCACTCCAAACCGGACGGCGATCAAGAAGATTATGCATTTACGCCAGATGGTAAGCATCTCGTGTTTTCAGCACGTATCGCCGGAAAAACCGAGGCTTGGTCAACGAACTTTGATTTATTCAAAGTGTCCGCAACTGGCGGCACTGCACCACAAAATTTGACTGCAGACAATCCAGCATGGGATGCAAAACCAGCGTTTTCACCAGACGGTAATACCCTGGCATATTTGGCGATGAAGCGTCCCGGCTTCGAAGCGGATCGCTTCCAGATTATGTTAATGGACGTCAGAACTGGCAAGAAGCGCGCCTTGGCAGAAAGCTGGGATCGCTCAGCCAGCAATTTAACTTGGTCCGAAGATGGCAAAACCTTGTACACCAGTGCTTTTGACATTGGTCAATTGCGCTTGTTTTCGATTGATGCGACTAATGGCAAAGTCAAGGCACTCTCAGACCAAGGCTCTGTCGCCGGTTATGACGTACGCGCGAATACAGCAGTCATCGCTAAGACGGATCTGGCTTCAGGCGCACAACTTTACAAATCTGCATTGCCACAAAACGCTTGGACACAAATCACCGAGGTCAACAAGCAAGCATTGGCAGATGTGCGCTTTGGCGAATACGAGCAGTTTAGTTACGCCGGTGCCAAAGGCGAAAAAGTGTATGGCTATGTGATGAAACCGTGGAATGCAAAAGCGGGGCAAAAATATCCAATCGCGTTCATCGTTCACGGCGGTCCGCAAAGTAGTTTTGCGAACAACTGGAGCTATCGTTGGAATCCACAAACTTATGCAGGCGCAGGCTATGCGGTCGTGTTTATTGATTTCCATGGTTCGCTCGGCTACGGTCAACAATTTACGGATTCCATCAGCCAAGATTGGGGTGGCAAACCTTTGGTCGATTTAGAACTTGGTATGGCGGCCGCTGCGAAGAAGTTTGCTTGGTTAGATAGCAGCAAGGCCTGTGCCTTGGGTGCATCCTACGGTGGATTCATGATGAACTGGATTGCTGGCAATTGGAATGACGGCTTTAAGTGCATCGTCAATCACGCGGGTATTTTTGACAGTCGTTCTATGTACTACACCACCGAAGAATTATGGTTCACTGAATGGGAAAATGGTGGCACGTATTATGATGTTCCGGCGAAACATGAAAAACATAATCCGTCCGCGCATGTATTGAAATGGAAAACGCCAATGTTAGTGACGCAAGGTGAACTCGATTTCCGTGTTCCTAGCGCACAATCATTTGCCGCATTCACAGCCTTACAACGCCGCGGAATAGACAGTCAGTTACTGACCTTCCCGGATGAAAATCATCATATCTTAAAACCTGCAAACTCATTGTTGTGGCATCACACGGTACTTAATTGGATGGGTAAGCATTTGCAAAAATAAGTGCGAACTAGACCAGATCTTACCGTGGTCTAGATTAAAACGAAGTCACAAAAAAATAAAAAGGAAACTGCTCAAAACAGTTTCCTTTTTTATTTTATATTTCACACTAAAAAAATATTTCGTCAGAATTGTGTCAGCCGCTGGCAACAAATTTCACCTAAATAATATTTTTGTCCTACACTGAAAACCAGTTGATAGTCTTCGGTTTTTATTCTGACATTTCTTATGGACAGGAATTTTATGAAACAGTTGATACGCTCTTTGACAATGGCCGCTGCACTATCAAGCATCAGTCTCCCTGCATGGTCTGAACTAGTCATTGTGGTGAATCCGCTCAATGACATTAAGAGCATGACCCCATCACAAGTCGCGCAATATTTCTTAGGCGGCTCTGTGCAATTTACACCTTTAGAACAAGCAAACGGATCGCCAATCCGCTTAGAGTTCTATAAAAAAGTCTTAGAAAAAGAACCTCCTCAAGTACAAGCAATTTGGGCACGTATTGTGTTCACTGGTAAGGGAAAACCTCCAAGAGAATTAAAAAGTAGTGAAGACATAAAAAAAGCTATTCGCGAAAATGTGAACGCGATCGGGTATATAGAAAAAGCCGCAGTGGATGATAGCGTCAAAGTCCTTATCTCAATACCTTGAATAGCAAGATAGGCTTTCACTTCTTGGAGATTACAAAATGAAAAAATCACTACTCGCACTCACGCTGTTCTTGCTCACGCCGACTATCGCCAATGCGATCGATTTAAGTGAAGATGGCTCACTTAAGTTAACTGGCTTCTATAATATTACCGGGGCTAAGGTACTCAGCGGGTCTGCCCTTGGCAAAAGTACACCGTGGACTTACCAACAATGGCAGTGCCCCTGTTCCATGCAGGCTTGGGAATATGCGGGAGTCTATGAAAAAAGTAAGGGCTTCCAATTTGACCAAGAATCGCTGCTAGGCATACAAATAAAAAAGGACTTTAGCCCAACTTTTTCTGCCACTACCCAAATCATTAGTCGCGCTAACAATCCCAATAAGGGTTCCCGCCCGACTGTTGATTGGTTATATGCGACCTGGACACCAAAGCAAGACTCTCCTTGGACTTTTCAAGCCGGCAAAATGCGCATCCCCTTGTATTACTACAGTGACTATCTGTATATAGGCTACGCCTATCCATGGGTGCGTCCAGCACCTGATGTTTACGGTTGGCCTATCTACGCATATAACGGTGCCAATCTCAGCTACCGTATGCAGTTAGGGCAATCTGAATGGGCATCGACCATCTCAGCCTGGACCGGTGGCTATACCCAAAAAAATAATGCTTACGATACCTTAATTTATTACACGACTCCGACCCATGAATCTTGGAAAAAAATTCTAGGCGTTTCGGTTGCAGCCAATAATGGCATCGTTGATGTACGTGCAATGTATATGCGCTACAAAGATACTTTATGGCAGGATCAAGTCGGCGGTGGCAAGCTGTATCTTGTGAATAATCAATCCACACAAATTATGGGTGTATCGGCCAATATGGATTACAAAAATTGGTTGATTAAAGCCGAAGTTGATCGCTATCAGCAGGTGGATGCATCAAAAGGATTAAATAATATTTATAAATACGCTTTAGTCGGTGTTGGCTACCAATTTGGTAGTTGGACGCCCATGTACACCTATTCACAATACACCACGGTGAATGAACCAACAGAAGGAAGAAAAACACAGTATTTATCTTTGCGTTGGGATTTCCGCCAAGATACGGCATTAAAAATTCAGTACGACATTTCTAAAGATAAGTCACATTATCCTTATCCTTTTTTTGGCGATTCAAAATTGTTTTCGGTTTCTTTGCAAGGCATTTTCTAAAATAGGCGTGAGAAGAATTCTGTTCTCAGATAAAAATTCAGATCCAGACATCACTTTGTGTTTGGATCTGAACTGTTCGACACTATTTTATTAGCTCGTCAATTTTCTAAATGACTGTTTGCTGAGTTGCTTGAAGTGCCAAACGGTCAGCTTGTTGATTTCTGGCTCTGGGTATCCACNNATCCACTTCAACTGCAAATCAGGCATCTGAGACATCAACTCATTTGCTTGCTGGCGTAATTCACTAAGACCCTGTGCATATTTTTGTGATCCTGACTGAAGATCATCAATCACCACCCGGCTGTCACCAAACACGATCATCGAGTTTAACTGCTGCTTCAGAGCCAGTTCCAATAAAGCAATCAAGGCGTGATATTCAGCGTAACTACTATTGCCATAGCCAATCGAACGGCTGATTTCCCAACGCTGCCCATCAGGTGACTGAAGCAATGCGCCAATACTACAACTTCCAGGATTAGGCCGTGCTGAACCGTCAAACCAACCACACCACACAGAATCGGGAATTTTATTGCAAGCCAACTTAATCGCGTATTTATCTTCTGCTTGACGTTTTTTCTTCAGCTTGATCTCTGCCAGCTTTGCAAAGTGCTGACGACGTTCTTGTAACAAATTGAGCAGACCTGACTGCCCTGCAGCCGCTGTCAAGATTTGCACCAATGCGATCGACAAAGTCAGCCCCTGACTGTGCGCTAAACGACGACTCGCCACTAACTCTCGATGAAAAGCTAACATTTTCATCGCTTCAAAATCTCTATGCATATTGCACCCCTGATTTGGGAATCAGTGAACTTGCCCACCTGTCTTCCCAAGAAAAACACAGCTTATCAAGAATTTTTTGAAAATTGTTGTATGTACGAAGCAAATTCGCAGTCGCAAATCACGCCAACACTATTCCTATGATAATCTTCGACCAGCATAGACAGGAAGCACGGACGCAGCAGAAACGCTAGTCTAAATTCTCTGTTTGTTCTGAGCGACTGTTTTGCATGAGCTAGTTCACGGATTACTTTTGGTCAAAGCAATGATGGCTGACAATCTCGTTCTCTCAGATCAATTTTTTTGCATGTACATTAAACGCGATGAATAATTCAGATTCTCGTCTAACCTCAATACAGCTTACTATTTTTTCGCGATCAACATCACCATGATCAACTTTACTATCCTATCTAAGGATACATATCACGTCACTTCACGTTGATCGCTGCGCTTATGTCTCTCGTTCCACTTCGTCTACATCCAACAATCCAATCCTGGTTCACGAGTGCATGGTCCAACCCAAGTCGTCCAGTGTGGACATGGTGGACATTGTTACTGTTATTAATTGGCATTGAAGCGTTTGGTCATGATCAAATAAAAACAGCACAAATGCTGACGCTAGCACTTCCTTTTTTATTGATCTTATTATTGCCAATCGCAAACAAGCGCTATTTTCAGCTGCGTAAACTGATCGTTTGCACGACACTCATCAGCTTCGTAATGGATAGCGTTTTAAGGCACTTTATCAGTGAAGCCTATCAAGCCGCACCCGATAGCTCCATGGTCCTCAGCGCTGTCGCAAATACAAGCTTGCTCGAATCAACCGAATTTATCGCTAGTTACGCAACGCCTATCATTCACCTGCTATTCATTAGCGCCTTCACCATCGGCTTAGTAATTTTATTAATCAATGCAGCCAGCGCGTCTCAAGAAAATGCCGAGCAATTTCAAATGAAAACATTTTGGCTGAAGGCGCTTTTGGTATTGGCTATATTGCTTTGCGTAATTGGATATGCAAGCAAACCATGGCGTAAGCTTCACCCTTTGTTTTTTTGGCCCAGAATTTCACTCGTTGCAATCGAATTGAGAACAAGCTGGCATGACTTACGGGCTCAACGCCAACTACAACTGAAGTTCGCACAATCACTACAACCAATCGTAGATAATAGTGAATCATCCACTGTCGTTCTGATTTTGTCAGACAGCCTCAATCGAGACAATATGTCGACACATGGATATCATCGCCCGACTTCGCCGCGTTTGCTTGAGTTAACAAAACGGATGCCAGAACACTTAATCAATTTTCGCTATGCATGGTCGGTTGAAGCGGCGACCCTGGCTTCCTTGGAAAGTTTCTTTTACCTCGACACGCCAAGTGCAAAACCCGTTCATTTGTTAGCCCTCGCGAAAGCCGCTGGCTACCACATCACCTGGATCAGCAATCACGATGGTCAAGCGATAGAACAAGAGCATGCACGTTTTGCCGATCATCTAGAACTGCTCAACAATATACCAGGACGAGATAGTCATTCTTCAGACAGCAGCACACATCAACCGCTTAGTGCCGCATTAGCACGACCAGTTCGACGTAAGCTCATCGTGGTTCATATGTTGGGAGCACACCCACAATATAAAATGCGTTACCCGGAAAATGCTAACGCTTTTGCCGACGTAACAGACAAAGTGGCACGCGATTTAGAAAAGCAGGAGCGCTCCAATTGGTTGATAGAGAAACGCAATGAATATGATGCAGCGATACTTAACCACGACGCCCAAGTTGTAAAGACTTTGGAGCTCACCCAACAAGCGCTTTCTGAGACTCAACGAGGAGCTTGGATTTTTGTCTCAGACCATGGGCAAGAAGTAGGCCATTCCCGCAATCACGCTGGACATAGTGCGAGCACACCGGCTGGTTTTCGTATTCCTGCATTTATTTGGAATAAACATCCGCCAGCGCAAGGAAATCCCGTATTTGCGCAGCGTCCCTTCCGATTAGATTGGCTAGGCTGGACCATGCTGTCACTGATGGATATCCGATGGAATGGCCAACAACCCAGCAAAGACATCCTGAGTCAGGAATATCAATTTAAAAACCCCAAGCTCGGTATACCTATACAGACTTTTCGCAATTAATTTTGGTTTCTGATAGCAAAGATTGAGCACTTCGCCGCTCCAATCAGGCTTTCAGCCCGTATTTCACTTCGTGCCAAACTGAATTAAAAACCACATTTCTATATAGTCAAACTGCATATAAGCAAATAAATACTAAGTAGTTGGTTATAAAGTGAGCTGCACTTATCATACATGCTACTTTGTTTGAGGCTCTATGACACTTACTTATATCATCTCTGGATTTGCAGTCGGTACCTTGGTTGGCTTAACCGGGGTAGGTGGCGGCTCGTTGATGACGCCTTTACTAACCTTATTATTTGGGGTATCTCCCGCAGTAGCAGTAGGCACCGATTTGGCATTCGCATCGATCACCAAAGCGACCGGCACTTTCACCCACCGCTTACGTGGATCTGTTGAATGGCATGTCGTACGATTATTGTGCTATGGCGCACTACCAGCAGCTTTAGTATCGACCTTGGCACTCAAATATTTTGGCGGTTTAAGTGCAGAGCTAGGTCAACTCATTCGTTACTCAATTGCAGGTTCTGTATTTCTCACAGTCATCGCGATTTTATATCGCAGCAAATTAATCGCCTGGATTAACGCGCACCCAGAACGCCAGTTACATGGAAAAAAATTGGCGACAGCGACCATTATTGCAGGCGCAATTTTAGGCGTTCTGGTCACGATCTCCTCAATTGGCGCTGGCGCTATCGGCGCTACCATTCTCGTTTTACTCTATCCAAAAATGCCAGCAGCACATGTGGCTGGCACGGATATCGCCTATGCAGTTCCACTTACCGCCATTGCTGCCATTGGTCACTGGTGGTTAGGATCCATTAACTGGGAACTTTTAGGTTCCTTGTTACTTGGTTCAGTACCAGGTATCACGCTCGGATCACTTGCTGCCAAAGCTGTTCCAGAAAAATTATTGCGCGGCATATTGGCAACGACACTAACCTTAGTTGCCTGCAAATTAGTCTTATAAATTAGTAGTCATCTAGGTATTCATTAATAAATCCCTCACCACATTGATAATGTCGAGATCAGACTATCTGGTAAGACGTTTTAAATAGGAAGTTTGAAGATGTATCGTTACGACCAACATGACCATTTGATTATTCAAGAACGCGTCGCACAATTTCGCGATCAAGTAAGCCGTCGCATCGCCAACGAATTAACGGAAGACGAGTTCCGAATCTTGCGTTTGCAAAATGGTTTATACATGCAGCGTCACGCTTACATGTTGCGCGTGGCTGTGCCTTACGGTTTGCTGTCATCAACGCAAATGCGCAAGTTCGCTTTTATCGCGCGCAAATATGATCGTGGCTATGGTCATTTCACGACACGTCAAAACATCCAATACAACTGGATTAATCTGGAAGACACACCAGATATTTTGGCGGAGTTAGCGAGTGTAGAAATGCACGCGATTCAGACCTCGGGCAATTGCATGCGCAATATCACTTCGGATGAATTTGCTGGCGTGGCTGCGGATGAAATTATTGATCCACGTCCCTATGCAGAAATTTTGCGTCAATGGACGACCTTTCATCCAGAGTTTGCCTATTTACCGCGTAAATTTAAGATCGCCATCAATGGAGCGAAAGAAGACCGCGCAGCGATTGCGGTGCACGATATTGGCTTAACCGTGGTGCATAACGAGGCTGGTGAAGTTGGCTTTAAAGTGATGGTAGGCGGTGGCATGGGTCGTACGCCGATTTTAGGTAGCGTGATTCGTGAGTTTTTGCCATGGCAGCACGTGATGACTTATCTCGAAGCGATCTTACGTATTTATAACCAGTTTGGCCGTCGCGACAATATTTACAAAGCGCGTATCAAAATTTTAGTCAAAGCAATCGGTGCGGAAGAATTCGCACGTCAAGTTGAAGAAGAATGGCAAGACATTAAAGATGGTCCAGGTACTTTGACAGAAGCCGAGTTGCAACGTGTTGCCGCCTATTTCACAGCGCCCGCCTACGCCAATTTGCCTGCAAGCGACATCAGTTTTGTGCAATTACAACAAGAAAATAAGGCATTTTCTAATTGGGTGAAGCGGAATGTCAAACCGCACAAACAAGCAGGTTACAATGCAGTTTTGTTATCACTTAAAAAACCTGGCGTGCCACCAGGCGATGCGAGTGCGGATCAAATGGATTTCATCGCGGACTTGGCTGATCGCTATAGCTTTGGCGAAATTCGTGTGACACATGAACAAAATCTGGTACTGGCCGATGTTGAACAAAGTAAGCTGTTCGATCTGTGGAGAGAAGCCAAAGCACACGGTCTGGCAACACCAAATATTGGTTTATTGACCGATATGATTTGCTGCCCTGGCGGTGATTTTTGTGCATTGGCAAATGCAAAATCCATCCCGATTGCCTTAGATATTACAGATCGTTTCAACGACCTCGATTATTTACACGATATCGGTGATCTGGAATTGAATATGTCGGGCTGTATCAATGCTTGCGGCCATCACCATGTTGGCAATATCGGTATCTTGGGCGTCGATAAAGATGGTAGCGAATGGTACCAAGTGTCGATTGGTGGTGCGCAAGGAAATCAATCCGCGATTGGCAAAATTATTGGCCCATCGTTCTCGGCTGGACAAATGCCAGAAGTGATCGATCGCATCGTGCAAGTGTATTTGCGTGAGCGCGTCAATGGCGAACGCTTCATTGATACCGCACAGCGTTTGGGTATCGCGCCATTTAAAGAATATGTTTATGCAACACCTATAAAAACAATCGAGCATCACGGAGAGGATGCCGGTTCTGCAGTTGTGTACTAAGGGGGAGAAGAATATGACGAAAATTATTAAAGACCGGGCGATTGTCGAAGACGACTGGGAAATTTTGCAACTATCTGAAGACGACACAGCAGACGCGATTGAAGTACCTGAAGGTAAAGTGATCGTGCCGCTCAAAGTCTGGCAATTACAGCGTGATAAGTTAATTCAGCGTGCCAAAGATCGTGCTGATATTGCGATCTGGTTTAGTAGTAATGAAAAGGCGAAGGAGTTGCAGACCGATCTGCAGTTTTTTCATTTACTAGCCGTGGATTTTCCTAAGTTTGCTGATGGACGTGGTTACTCTATCGCCTACAATTTACGCACACGTTTTAATTACAGTGGCGAATTGCGTGCGATTGGCGATGTTTTACGTGATCAATTGTTTTACATGCAGCGTGTTGGCTTTAATTCTTTCGCGGTACGTGCTGACAAGAATATTCATGATGCGATTAAAGGTTTGACAGATTTCAGTGAAAAATATCAGACCTCAGTTGATGAGAAAAATCCACTTTTCCGTCGCGTGGAAAGAACAGGTATTTAAATGCGTGATTTTGCACTGCGCTTGGCGACGACGCTCAGTATTTTAGAAAAAATTGCCACTGAGTTTTCCCCTGCTGTTTTCGCGTCTAGCTTAGCAGCAGAAGATATGGTGTTGACCGATCTGATTTTGCGTCACAAGCTCAACATAGACATCTTTTCTTTGGAAACGGGTCGCTTGCATAAAGAAACTTTGAGCATGTTAGATCGTATCAAAGAGACATATGGCTACGGTGTCAAACTCTACAAGCCAGAAAGCGACGCAGTCGACAACTATGTTCAGCAACACGGCTTAAATGCGTTTTACGATAGTGTTGAGATGCGTAAAGAATGTTGCAGAATTCGTAAAGTCGAACCATTGAATCGCGCACTGTCAGGTAACAAAGCATGGATTACAGGACAACGTCGGGCGCAGTCCGCCACGCGTAATGAACTCGCAGTGCAAGAAGATGATGTCGCGCATGCTATGCAAAAATTTAATCCTTTAACGGATTGGTCAGAAGATGATGTTTGGCACTATATTCGCAGCAACAATGTGCCTTACAATCCACTCCATGACAAAGGCTTTCCATCGATAGGCTGCGAGCCTTGCACCCGCGCCATTCAGCCGGGCGAAGATGTACGCGCCGGACGCTGGTGGTGGGAAAATCCAGAGTCGAAAGAATGTGGCTTGCATGTGGTTGATGGAAAATTAATCCGCATTAAATCAGTCTAAATTGAAAATCAAAACCGAATTAAAAGGCAAAGCATGAACACCGTAGTTGAAAATCACTTCATTGATGCCGCGAGTAATCGCCATCTCGATTGGCTGGAATCCGAAGCCATCCACATCATGCGTGAAGTAGCGGCCGAATGTACTAACCCTGCACTGCTGTTTTCAGGTGGTAAAGATTCTGTGGTGTTGTTACGTATCGCTGAAAAAGCTTTCCGTCCGGGTAAATTTCCTTTTCCTTTGGTGCATGTGGATACTGGTCATAATTTCCCAGAAGTGATCACCTTTCGCGATAAGCGCGTAGCGGAATTAGGCGAGCGTTTGATCGTAGGTTCAGTCGAAGATTCGATCAAACGCGGTACTGTGCGCTTGCGCAATCCAAAAACTGATTCACGCAATGCAGCACAAGCTGTCACTTTGTTAGAAACGATTGCTGAACACAAATTTGATGCGTGCATCGGTGGTGCGCGTAGGGATGAAGAAAAGGCCCGCGCCAAGGAACGCATCTTTTCCTTCCGCGATGAATTCGGTCAATGGAATCCCAAAGCACAACGCCCTGAATTATGGGACTTGTATAACACCCGCGTTCATCCAGGGGAAAACATGCGCGTGTTCCCAATTTCTAACTGGACTGAACTCGACGTCTGGCAGTATATCGCGCGTGAAAAGTTAGAATTGCCGCCGATTTATTTTGCGCATGAACGCGAAGTCATTCCACGCAATGGCTTGCTAGTGCCAGTGACAGAATTGACGCCACCACGCGCTGGCGAAACGGTAGAAAAACAAATCGTGCGCTTCCGTACTGTCGGTGATATTTCTTGTACTTGCCCGGTCTCATCTGACGCGGCAACTGTAGAAGCGATTATCGAAGAAACCGCAGTCACCCAAATCACAGAACGCGGCGCAACACGCATGGATGATCAGACGTCTGAATCATCCATGGAAAAACGTAAAAAAGAAGGATATTTCTAATGAGCACCCAGGTACAAAAATCCGCCAGTTCTATTGATGTCGCCCGAGAGCGAGGTCTACTGCGTTTCATTACGGCTGGCTCCGTGGACGACGGTAAAAGTACGCTCATCGGTCGCTTACTTTTCGATAGCAAAGGTATCTTTGCTGATCAGTTAAACGCGATTTCTAAAGCCAAACACAAACGCACCGTCGGCGACACGATAGATTTGTCATTGCTAACAGATGGCTTGGAAGCGGAACGCGAGCAAGGCATTACCATCGACGTTGCTTACCGCTATTTCGCCACACCAAAACGCAAGTTCATTATTGCTGATACGCCGGGCCACGAACAATACACACGCAATATGGTCACCGGTGCATCGACTGCCGACGCCGTGATCATTCTGATCGACGTTTCCAAAGTCAAATTGGGAGACGATGGCAGCGTGGAATTGCTGACACAAACTAAGCGTCATTCCACGATTGCCCATCTGCTGCAAATCGAACACGTGATTGTCGCCGTCAACAAAATGGACTTGGTAAATTACGATCAAACTGTCTACAACCGTATCGTGGGTGCCTATCAAGAATTCGCCGCGCAATTAGGTTTAAAAGACGTACATCCAATTCCTTTATCCGCATTGGCGGGCGATAACGTCGTCACCAATAGCGAAAATCTGGCATGGTACCAAGGTCCGACTTTGATCGAGTTGCTGGAATCTTTAAGTGTCTATGATGAATGTCATGACGAACCTTTCCGCTTTCCTGTGCAATTAGTGGCGCGCCACAATGGTCATGAAGCGAATGACTTCCGTGGCTATATGGGGCGTATCGAAGCTGGCAAGATCAGCGTCGGCGATAGCATTATCGTTCAGCCGTCCGGTCATACCGCGACCGTAAAAGATATCCAGACTTTGGATGGCTCTTTGCAAACCGCCGTCGTTGGGCAATCAGTCACCATTTTGCTCAATGAATACGTGGATATTTCACGCGGCGATATGTTGGCAGGTGCTGATCGTCCTGCGACGGTATTAAAAACACTGAGTGCCGATTTGTGCTGGTTATCCGAAGATGCTTTAGACGTTCGTCGTAAATATTGGCTCAAACATACGACACGTCAGGTAGCTGCCCGTGTTGCATCGGTCGACACTTTGTTAGATATCAATACCCAAGAACGCCGCGCAACTGATACACTTAAATTGAACGACATCGCTCGCGTCAATATCAATGTACAGCAAGCACTGGCAGCCGATGCTTACGACAACACCCGCGCTACAGGGGCATTCATTTTGATCGACGAAGTCACCCATCAAACTGTCGCAGCGGGAATGATACGTCTTGGCTAATCTATCTGAATCAACTACATCCCCAGTTAAAAATAAAACCGGTATCGTCTACTTAGTCGGTGCTGGGCCGGGTGCATTTGATTTAATTACCGTGCGCGGTGCAAAACTTTTAGCGCAAGCGAATATTGTTTTGCACGACGCATTGGTCACTTCCGACATGCTGGCACTCTGTCCGCAAGCTATCAAAATTTCAGTCGGTAAACGCAGCGGACAACGTTCAGCCGCGCAAGAACACATCAATCAACAATTAGTCGAAGCCGCGCAACAACATGCGATCGTCGTTCGCTTGAAAGGTGGCGATCCTATGTTGTTTGGTCGTGCCGATGAAGAAATGACCGCACTGGAGCAAGCTGGTATAAGTTTTGAAATTGTGCCAGGCATTACCACCGCGATGGCCGCTGCTGCCAGCGTACAACTTCCACTAACTAAACGCGGCGTGGCACGCAGTGTTGCCCTCTTCACATCCAGTACCGCACCCGGTGAATCCGCCGAAACTCGCATTCCCGATTGCGACACTTTGATTCAATACATGGGTGGTAAAGAGGCGATACTCACTGCACAACGTATGCTGGCAAAAGGTTTCCCTGAAAGTCATCCTATCGTGATCGTACAAAGTTGCAGTCGTCCTGAAGAACAGCATTTGCACCTGACTCTGGCAGAACTTGCACATGGCTTGCCGGATTGCGATGGCCCGGTACTCGTCATGATGGGCGAAGCGATGCGCGAACGTAACAGCAATTGAAATCAACATTCTCAGTCTGATCAAATAAATAGTAATTTTTCATTCAAAAACTTGCGCTACAACAAGTTTATTCCTTGCTTAGCCTCGTAAAATTTGCCTCTTTGAAACTTTTCAACGATCAATAGTCGTCAGGCATCACATGGAATATTTTGAATGGAATGATAGTTTGAGCGTTCACGACGTATTAATTGACGAAGATCACAAGATCTTGATTGGCATGGTCAATGAACTACATGACGCTGCGGACTTGGGAAAAGATTACATCACGCTTTCCGGTATCTTAGAAAGGCTTGCTGCTTATACACGGGAACATTTTCAGCGTGAAGAAGACTTGATGCAGTCAATTGCCTATCCGCGATACAAAGCGCATAAAGAACAACATAGAAAGTTGTTGGAGCGCGTCACCGACCTGCAACAGGAATTAAATCGCGCACGTGAGATGGTTGCGCTGGAAACTGCAGAACTGCTGCGTTTCTGGCTTAGCTCGCATATTTTACTAAGCGATAAACATCTAGCAGATACACTGCATGGCACTGCCTTGATTGCAGAAACAGAACAACTGCCTGCTACGGATTAATCGAGCCTAAACAATAATCACGAATCGCCAGCAAGACACCTGCATCTTCCCCAGCAGCAGCAACTTGCTTGATCTGAAGATCAGGATATCGTTGGCGCAATTCGTCGACCATCAAAGGGAGGTCACGTAAAAGGTGCCCGCCCTGCCCTAAAAAAATGGGGGTAATCGTCAGTGCCTCATAACCTTGATCAACCAAATTACTAACCACTTCCGGCAATGGCGGCTGCATCAATTCCAGAAAAGCTAATTCCACTTTAAGTTCTGGGGAATGTTCCTGAATTAATTGTTGCAGACGTTGAAATGGCTCAGCCCAGCTCGCTGCTCGTGCGCCATGGGC
>DLGN01000259.1:4259-13968 GCA_002482715.1 Oxalobacteraceae bacterium UBA7693 | reverse complement strand
CAAGGACCACACCATGCTGCCCAAAAGTCGATCAAGACAGGCAACTCCGTCTGCGATAAAAACTTAGGCAAAGCCTGTTCACTTATCGCCACGGGCTGCGCAGCCATCAATGCATGACCGCACTTACCGCAAACCGGCTCATCACGCAAACGCTCATTTGGAATCCGATTCGTTGCTGTGCAACTGGGACAAACTAAATACATGGTTTGACTCCTATCAATTCTCCAACTTGCAAATTCGAAGGCGGGTTGCAACCCGCCCTACACTTCTCAACCATCAAAGTGATGTGCGATTTAATTGCCTGCTTTAAATCCCAACTTACGCATGATCGTTTCCATCAAACACCACTTAGTAATCCCGCTCTGCAAAATATTGACGCCAACAAAAGCAGTGAATGCCAAGAACCATTGATTCATAAAAATCGGGCTACCAGGAATACCTAAAGCCAAGCTCAACAAGATAAATGTACCTGCTACCACGCGAACCATTTGCCATGAAGTCATGTTATTTCTCCTCAATATAACAACGTAAAAATTTAAACTTTCTCTGCTACGACATCTGAAGCCACTTCCGAAATCCCTGCTTCATATTTCTTGCGATACGCCATGAAGTACAGCAAAGGAATCACGACCAAAGTCAACAAAGTCGAGACAAAAATACCGAAGATCAATGAGATCGCTAAACCATTAAAAATAGGATCATCGAGAATAAAGAAAGCGCCCATCATCGCTGCCAATCCAGTTAATGCAATCGGTTGCGCACGTGTGATCGCAGAACTAACAACGGCTTCTTTAAAAGCCATACCTTCGGCTATTTGCACATGAATAAAGTCGACTAACAAAATGGAATTGCGGACAATAATCCCCGCCAAGGCGATCATGCCTATCATGCTCGTTGCCGTATATTGCGCACCCAAAATCGCATGTCCTGGCATCACGCCAATAATCGTCAGTGGAATTGGTGCCATGATGATGAGCGGCGTCAAATAAGAACCAAACTGCGCAACCACCAACAGATAAATCAAAATCAAACCAACCGCATAAGCCGCACCCATGTCACGGAAAGTTTCATACGTGACTTGCCATTCGCCATCCCATTTCAAGCTAAAGCCGCGATAAGGATCTTGTGGTGCGCTAATGAAAAACTCCTCTAACTTACCGCCACCTGGGGTCACGATCTTCGCGATTTCACTACGCATGGCAAACATGCCGTACAGCGGGCTATCAACTTTCCCTGCCATATCCGCAACCACAAAATTTACTGGCAAACCATCTTTGTGATATAGAGGCTGTTCGCGCAAAGTGTCTGTCACAGTAACAAGTTCACGAATCGGCACAATGCCGCCTTGGGCATTCTTTACGCCTAAGGACAACAAGGTATCGAGACTGCCCTGCTCACTAATTGGCAAGTGCAAATTCGCTGCAACTGGATATTTGCTTTCATCATGCAGGTAAGCAGCAGAATCACCCGCCAAGCCTGCACGCAAAGTCGTCACGATGCTGGACTGTGCGATCCCTAGCTGCGCAGCTTTCTTTCTATCGACGATCAACAACTTGCGCGGCGCATGCAAGATACTGCTGTCATCCACATCAACAATGCCCTCGGATTTTTCAAACACGGCGCGTACTTGCTTTGCGACTTGACGACGCTCTTCATCGCTAGGACCATAAATTTCGGCAACGATCGGTGCCAAAACTGGTGGGCCAGGTGGGACTTCGACGACTTTCACATTGGCTTCTGGATCTATCTTTTTTGCCAAAGCTTGCAGGTGCGGACGAACACGGGTCGCGATCACATGACTCTTATCGGAGCGATGGCTTTTATCGACAAGGTTGACTTGAATATCACCGACCTCGCCACCTGCGCGTAAATAATATTGACGTACTAAACCGTTGAAATTAATCGGCGCGGCCGTACCTGCATAGGCTTGATAGTCACTGACTTCAGGAACTGTCTGCAAATAATTGCCGAGTTCACGCAAGACGGCCGCCGTTTTTTCGGCTGGCGTGCCCGCTGGCATATCGACGATCACTTGAAATTCAGACTTATTATCAAACGGCAGCATCTTCAATTGCACCCAGCCGATCGCAGGCAAGGCAACAGATAAGGCGATCAAAGCAGCCACACCCAGGCCTAACTTTTTACGGTTTTTGCCACCGGAATTGTCGTCCAAAAATGGCTTAAATATTTTGCGGAAAGTTGGCTCCAATTTGCTCGCCAAACCATCATGAGCATGATGACCTTCTTTCATCCAGATACGTGCTAACCAAGGTGTTACGACAAAAGCGATCGCCAATGACAACAACATCCCCATACTTGCGTTAATCGGGATTGGGCTCATGTATGGCCCCATCAAACCGCTGACAAATGCCATCGGCAATAAAGCGGCAATGACCGTAAATGTCGCCAAAATCGTTGGACCACCGACTTCATCCACCGCTCCTGGAATAATTTCTGTCAGCGTTTTATGTGGGAATAGGGCTTGATGGCGATGGATGTTTTCCACCACCACAATCGCATCATCGACCAAGATGCCGATAGAGAAAATCAAGGCGAAGAGTGAAACACGATTGAGCGTAAAGCCCCAAGCCCACGAAGCGAACAAGGTCACTGTCAAAGTCAAAATCACCGCTGTACCAACGATGGCGGCTTCACGACGACCTAGTGCGATAAAGACTAATGCAACGACGGACAAGGTCGCGAACAACAGTTTTTGGATCAGCTTTTTCGCTTTGTCATCCGCAGTTTGACCATAGTTACGACTGACAGAAACCTCAACATCAGCAGGGATTACTGCATTCTTCAATGTCTCGACGCGGCTGATGACAGCATTTGCCACTTCAACGGCATTTTGACCAGGCTTTTTCGTAATCGCGATGGTGATCGCAGGATACTCCGCGGCATCTTTGCCAGCAGTACCGTGCCAAACATATTGACTCGCTGGCAATGCACCATCTTCAATCTTCGCCACATCTTGCAAGAAAATGGGGCGTTTGTTTTTCACGGCAACGACTAACTCACCAACACTTTGCGCATCACGCAAAAATGGACCCGCTTCAATTGCGACGCTTTGATTGCCGGCGCTCAATTCGCCACTAGGTAAACCCAAATTTGCTGCACGCAAAGCGCCTTGCAAATCCATCACGGTCAAATCATTTGCAGCTAACTTAGTTGGATCAAGTTCAATGTTAATCGCACGTCCAGGTCCGCCTATGCTGACGACTTCACGTGTTCCTGGTACGCGCTTGATATCTGCCTCTATGCTATGCGCGACACGTTCTAAAGCGGCTGCACCAGTTTCGGTATTCTTACTCCACAGAGTTAAAGAAACGATAGGCACATCATCGATGCCTTTCGGTTTCACTAAAGGCTCGAGCGTACCGAGATTTGCAGGTAGCCAATCGCGATTGCTGTGGATGGTGTTATACAAGCGCACCAAAGCTTCAGTACGTGGCACACCAACTTTAAACTGCACAGTAATAATGGCAATACCGGGGCGTGCGACAGACATCACATGTTCGACATCGGCAATCTGACTCAAAACCTGCTCAGCAGGAATCGCCACCATCTGCTCAACATCTTTCACTGATGCTCCTGGAAATGGAATCAGCACATTCGCCATCGTGACATTAATCTGCGGCTCTTCTTCGCGTGGTGTCACCATGACTGCAAACAGCCCTAGTAAAAAGGCGACTAACGCCAACAGAGGCGTAATTTGCGATGCTTGAAAAAATGCAGCAATCCTGCCAGATACGCCCATTGTTTTCGCTTTGATCATATCGTTATCAGACATGTTCGCTCCTTCTTGTTGAGGTAGGTGCTTATTCGTTTATTGGTTTACTGGTTTGCTGGTTTGCTAGCGTTTGCTGCAGCTAAAGGATCAATGGCAATCATTTCACCTGCCGCGACACCACTAAGAATTTCTTGTTCGTTGAGTAGCACCGAACCAGGTTTCACTTGACGCAAGATCGGCTTTCCTTGCGCGTTGATCACATACACAGCATGCAATTCAGCACGACGAATAACCGCGCTGCGTGGTACATACAAACGATTTACACTCGCGCTCTTTGTATTTGTAGGTTCTGCATTCAAGGACAAATTGACACGCGCAAATAAGCCGGGATTGACTGCCTGCGCATCTGCTGGCAGATCAAAGCGCACTTGCACCGTATGCGTAGCTGCATCAGACAAAGGCAAGACCGTCATTTTTTTAGGTTTAACAAAGCGCTGCGCTGCTGGCAAAGATGGAAACTCGATTTGCAGATTTTGTTCGGCTTTCAATTGACTGATACGTGCTTGCGGCACGGTCACGATCACGCGCAATTCTTTTGGGTCATACACGGTCATGATTGGCTTACCTGGCATCACCATTTCACCAACTGCGGATGGCATTTCGGACACGATGCCGTTATATGGCGCATTGATGGTATAAAAGCCAGATTGCGTTTGTACCGCACCAGCTTGGGCAATCTGTGAATTAGCCTGCGCGCTGGCAGACTTAAATTGCGCTAAAGCGCGATCCAATTGCGCTTGGCTAATGTAGTTTTTTTCGAACAGTAATTTTTGACGTTCATAATCTTTCTCTGCAACCGCAAGATTCGCTTTAGCTGCATCGACTTGGGCTTTGCTCGCGTTGAATTCTTGTTGTGCTGCACGTGCATCCATGCGCACCAACAATTGACCTGCTTTCACAACATCGCCCGCTTGCACTGGCAATTGCACAATCGCGCCAGCAATCTGGGCGGAGATGACCGTGTTACGAACCGCTTCAACCACACCGTCCACACTTAAATTGCTGTCGCCATTCGCTACACGAACCGCCGTCATATTCAGCGTGGATTTCTGCACGCCTTTGCCTGATGCGACTGTCTGAGCCTTAGCCAACACCGCATGTTGGCCAAGCATCGCAAGGATCACTGCGGCTAATACGGCAGACTTAGCTAGATAAGATGTCAAAAACTGCGTCATGGTGATTACTCCCAAAATTTCGCGAGAAAAATGTGTCTATAAAGTTAATGAAGAACAAACATACAATTTCATTGCCATTCGATACCGCACATAATATACTTATTTGCGTAAATGCGCAAATAAGAAATAAAGTTTTTGCGTAAATAGACAAAATTTTATTATAGAGGGTATGATCTTGGATTCAACCACTCAAACGTGTTCAAAAATGGAAGGTTTATCCGAACTTGCGCTAAGTCATGTCGCTCAATATTTCTCAGCGCTGTCTGAACCGACTCGCCTAAAAATCTTGAATCATTTACGTGATGGCGAAAAAAATGTTGGTGATTTAGCCATTGCCTGCGATTGTTCACAAGCGAATGTATCGCGTCATTTATCGACGCTGGCAAAACATGGCATGGTCGTCCGTGAGGGGCGTGGCACAGCAGTGTATTACCGGATTGCAGATGATTCTATCTATGCCTTATGTGATCTGGTATGTGGCAATGTCGCCCGACAATTAGAATCACAAGCTTCCTTACTTGGCACCTTACAGAACAAGAAAACTTAGCTCGTCGATCCACTAAGTTTTCATTCGCTAAATCAATTATTGACCTTCCAGGTTTGTGCACCATAAATCGTCTCATAATCAGGTACAGCGAAACTTTGCACACCGACTGCTTTGAGAAAATATAGTTTGCCTAAATCTTTCTCGTGNNCATATGTACATACCACGCAGCTTGTGCGCGATCTGGAAAGTCTTTGTAGTATTTGGCGCGTTCTATCAATAACCAGCGCAAAAACACTTCATTCTCTGCCAGGCTCAAGCCAATAATCAATAGGGGCTTGTGAAACAATACTTGCAGCCAGGTCGATGCGCCTTCCCATAAACGTATATCGCCACCCGCTGATAAACGCTGATTACCTTTATGCAAACGCGCCCTTGCCCGCTCAACAGAGCCCATGTAATGCGTCAAACCTAAGCGAATACTGCGATGATATTTCTGCATTCCGTTTATATGCCAGATCGCAAATCCCGCACAAGGATCTGCTAGCTCCGTGGTGCTAAAGTAGGTTTCCCAAGGATAGTAATCGGTAAATGCCGTTTTGCCGCCGATAAAAGCTTGCGCGTTAACAGCATCACTTAAAGTATGTTCGAAATTAGTGGTTAATACTGGGCATGCAAAATGTTGAGCCCACTGCATGATGGTCTGATGTTGCTGCATCACCTTCCAGTCAGACATCAGATGACAAAATTGTTGTTGCAAACTTGGGCGTTTTTTTTGTGATGTCTGACCTGATTGCAGGTCTCCCCGCAAGCCTAATTCCAACACATCATAAAACTCCGTTAGCGAAATTCCGGCTGGCAATTTGCCTGCAAAATCAGACAAATGGGTGCGCGCTAGAGTCGTCAACAAGGCATCCCAAGAATTATTATTTGCCTGGCTGCTATAACGATTAATGCCATTTCCAATTAATAAGGCCAATTCTTGGTGATGTCGTGCCAATAGCTTGTTAAGTTGCATAAATAAGTTGCATAAATAAGCGTGTCAAATAAACTTGTTTACATTGATTTCCACAGAAAACTCATCGCTACACCAAATAGCATCGCAGCAAAAATGAGCTGCACCGTTTTTGAATTCAAGCGATTCGCAATCCGACGCCCTGCTAACACACCAAACACAGACGCACTGGCAAAAGTCATGGAAAATAGAAACGGTAATTCTGCACCATGCATCACCGCAGAGCTGACCGCAACAGCGCCGACCAAAGCAATCACCATCAGCGAAGTGGCGGCAGCACTTTGTATGCTCAAATTAGTAAAATGCCGCAATAAAGGCACTATAATAAAACCGCCACCAACGCCTAACAATCCCGTCGCGAAACCTGCACAGGCACCGATTAAGCCGATGATGCCAGCTGTCGTCCAACTCCAATCGAAGCGCCCTGTCTGCTGATTAATCATCGCCATCGCATCACTTCTCACTGAAGCACTGCTACCTGCATGGACTTGTGCTATCAGTCGCATGACGACGACCATCAACACCACTGAAAAAGCCAGCATCAAGCTTGGTTGTGACATTTTTTGTGCGAGCAGGACTCCCAGTGTCGTCATCGGTGCGCCTGCAAGTGCCATCAAAGTCGCAGCTTTATACCGAACCTGTCCATGGCGCAGGCCATCAATCGCACCGATCAATGCCCCCAGGCTAACCGCCAGCAAAGCGACTGGCATCGCTTGTTGCATAGTCCAACCTTGACTATAAACCAAAGCTGGCACAGCAAGCATACCGCCACCTGCACCGGTTAAGCCCATAATTAAGCCAACCAGGCAACCGATCAAAACAATTAGTAGTAGCGCGAGTAAGCTCATTACTTTGGCATGGAAGAGTAAAAATTCAAAAGCGGTAGTGTATTCAATAAAAAAGGAAGTAGCGCGTCTTTCAAGAGCATCATTATGTGGCAAATCAAAACAAAGCGAAACGATTGTGGTTTCAAAGCGAGATCACAGAATTTATCTTGCATTCAAAAACTAGTTTGCTATGATTGATCATCCCTATTTTTAGCTCGCCTTGCACCGCATGAAACCACAGATACAAAGTTTTTTTGACTCCAACACCTGCACAGTCAGTTATCTGGTCTTTGATCAGATTGGTGGCCACGCAGCGATTATCGACCCGGTACTCGATTACGATCACAAATCGGGTCGCAGCAAAACAGTCTCTGCAGATAAACTCTTATTCGCTCTGCGTGAACATCAACTCAAGCTCAGCTGGATTTTGGAAACACATGCCCATGCCGATCATTTATCCGCCGCGCATTATCTGCAACAACAAGCTGGCGGAAAAATCGCGATAGGTGCACACATCCATCAAGTACAAAATGTTTTCAAAAAAATTTTCCATTTAGAACCTGAGTTCGCAATCGATGGCTCACAGTTTGATTATTTATTTCAAGAAGATGAAATCTTCACGATAGGTCAACTAAGTGCTAAGGCTTTATTTGTACCAGGACATACGCCAGCCGATATGGCCTACCAAATCGATGATGCCATTTTTGTTGGTGACACTTTATTCATGCCAGATGTTGGCACGGCGCGTTGTGATTTTCCTGGTGGTGATGCGAAGATGTTATTTGCTTCAATCCAAAAGCTTCTGGCCTTTCCTGATGATACGCGACTTTTCATGTGTCATGACTATCCACCAAACGGACGTGAAGTCGCATTTCAAACCACAGTTGCAGCGCAAAAGAAAAATAACATTCACGTACACGATGGTGTAAGCGAAGCGGAGTTTGTCGCGATGCGCAGCGCCCGCGATGCGACGCTCGATATGCCTTTATTGATTTTACCCGCGGTACAGATCAATATACGTGCGGGAAGTCTGCCGCCGCCAGAAGCCAATGGAGTCAGCTATTTGAAAATTCCTTTCAATGGCATTTAAGGCTCGACAAGGACATTTATTCGCAGATATGTTAATTCAGCTTCAGCATTTCGCCGTAATTTTTCGTCGTATTTTTCACTTCACAAACTAGGAGAGCACCATGAAAGTCAATGTCGGAAGTACTGATCGTTTAATTCGGGTCGTAGTTGGTGTCGCTTTAATCGCCGCGGCGGTTATGGGCTATATTGGCATGTGGGGTTATATCGGTATCGTACCAATTTTGACTGGCACTTTACGCTTTTGCCCAGCCTATATGCCATTTGGAATTTCAACCTGCCGTAAAGATTAGCCAACAAGATTTAGCCCGATTGAACATAAATTAATTCAGGAGTACGCATGAGCTTCAGCATCCCCAATGCAAATCCGTCTAATCCGATTCGCCGTATCGCCATCAGCACCGGCGGCGGTGATGCACCGGGTTTGAACGCGGTAATTCGCGCAGTAGTGCTGGCAGCATTACAGCGCGGTTGGGAATGTTTTGGAATTCGTGAAGGATTTAACGGTATTCTGCGACCAGATCGTTTTCCGATAGATGGTGTGTTTGCAATCAGCAAAGATCAAGTGCGTGGTATCAATCATCTAGGCGGCACCATACTAGGCACCACCAATCATGGCAATCCTATGCGCTTTGTGATGAAAAATGCGGACGGTAGCGAATACGAAGTTGATCGTACCGATGACATCATTCAACATCTGCGCGCGATGGAAATTGATGCTTTAATTTGTATTGGTGGCGATGGCACTTTAACCATCGCACATGCGCTGCATCAACGCGGCTTAGCACAGGGTCTGCGTGTGATTGGCGTACCCAAAACCATCGACAATGATTTAGATAAAACCTACACGACGTTTGGATTTGATACCGCAGTCGCTTTTGCCACGGAATGCATCGATCGCCTGCATAGCACTGCTGAAAGTCATCGCCGAATTATGGTAGTCGAGGTAATGGGTCGTTATGCAGGCTGGATCGCTTTGCATGCCGGAATGGCTAGTACTGCACATGCGATCCTGATTCCGGAAATTCCTTACGATATCCACCAAGTTGCACAAAAAATTCATGCCCGTACCAAGGCAGGCCGTCACTACAGCATTGTGGTTGTCGCAGAAGGTGCGCGAGCCAAAGATGGGCAGCGAGTATTGGAAGAGCAAGCACATTTGGGTGGCGTCGAGCGATTAGGTGGTGTCGGTGACCAGCTTGCACGTCAACTGGAAGCCATCACAGAAAAAGAAGCACGTGCTGTCGTATTAGGCCATTTATTACGTGGCGGCAGCCCAACCTCATTTGATCGCTTATCCGCAATGCGTTTCGGCGCGGCTGCGGTGAG
>DLGN01000259.1:0-4236 GCA_002482715.1 Oxalobacteraceae bacterium UBA7693 | reverse complement strand
ACGATGAAGGGCACTCCGGCATCATGGTCGCCTTAGCTTTTCCGAATGTAGAATATGTCAATCTGGCTGAAGTGGCAGGCCGGATGAAAGCAGTTCCTTTGGACGGTGACACCATACAAACTGGTCGCGACATTGGCATTTGTTTTGGCGACTGAAATACAGCTGACCATCACCAAATAATTATTTAAAGAAGCATCGAACTAAGCACCCAAATAATCGCATAACGAATCGCCGCATTGCATTGCGAACCGATCACGTATGATCCTGCATAAACTGTTCAAATTGCCCGGCGCTTAAAGGTCGGGCGAAGAAGTATCCTTGTACTTCATCACACTGATGTGCACGCAAAAATGCTGTTTGTTCTTCTGTTTCGACACCTTCGGCAATTGTTCGCATGCCTAAACTTCTCGCCATGCTAATCACCGCGCTGATGATGGCTTTATCTTCTGGATCGCTACCAATATCGCGCACAAAAGTTTGATCAATTTTTAGTTTAGAAACTTTAAATTTTTTCAAATAACTCAGCGAAGAATAACCAGTGCCAAAATCATCAATCGCCAGTTTGACGCCCAATGCTGCCAGGGATTCCAGTTTTTTCAGGGCATCTTCAACATCCTTGATNNATCCGTACACCGCGTTGATGCAGGTCATTCATAATCGCGATTGCACCGGGCGGATCAATCATCGCAACACCCTCGGTCAATTCTAACTCCAAGAAGCTCGCCGCCAATTGTGATTCACGTAAAATTTGCGATACTGTGCCAGGCAAATCGGTATGACGAAATTGAATCGCCGATAAATTCACCGCAACACTCAAGGTATTCCAGCCACGCTCATGCCAGCTTTGTATCTGTGACACTGCAGTGCGTAAAACCCATTCACCAATCGCCAAAATCAAACCAGTTTCTTCTGCAACTGGAATAAATTCGGCTGGTGACACCGATCCCATTTCTGGATGATGCCAGCGCAAGAGCGCTTCCACACCCAATACACGACCACTTTGCAATTCTATCTGCGGTTGGTACACCACTTGCAGTTGATCGCGCTCTAAGGCATAACGTAATGCATTCACCAACTCTAAATGCCGGCCAGAACGCGCCTGCATTTCTTGTGTAAAGAAGCGGAAATTATTGCGTCCATCTTGCTTCGCCCGATACATCGCTGTGTCGGCATTACGCAATAAGGTTTCCAAATCCTCACCATCTTCGGGATAAACTGCAATACCAATCGATGCGGATACATTCAAATCATATTGGCCAATCACATAGGATTGGTTCACCGTATGCAATAACTTTTCTGCGACTTTTTCCGCACCGACTTCATCAACACCAGATAGCAGCAAAATGAATTCATCGCCGCCCAAACGAGAAATCACATCGTCTTCACGCAACACATCACGCAAGCGACGTGATAGTTCAATCAAAAGAGCGTCACCCGTACTATGTCCGAGCGAATCATTGATATTTTTAAAGTGATCTAAATCAAAAAATATCAATGCTAAGTTGGTGCCTTTGCGTTTGGCAGAATTAATCGAAAACTGAGATCGTTCTTCTAACAATACGCGATTTGGTAAGCCGGTCAGTACATCGTAATGCGCCAAATATTGAATTCTTTCTTCGGTTCGTTTCTTTTCGGTGATATCTTCCTGCAGAGATAAGAAATGGGTGATCACGCCATTTGCATCACGCACAGGAGAAATATGCGCCAATTCAATATACTCTCTGCCGTCCTTATAGCGATTCACCAATTCGCCTTGCCAGCTTTCACCTTTGCGCAAGTGATCCCACATTTCTTCATAAGTAAATAATGGTGTTTTACCCGACTGCAAAATACTGGGCCGTTGCCCCATCACCTGTTCTAAAGAGGTGCCCGTCTTTTCAACAAATGCCTGATTCACATATTCAATTCTGGCATCTGTATCAGTAATAATAATGATATTCGGACTCTGTTCAACTGCCTGTGACAATTTACGTAAATTACTTTCTGTTCTGTGTTTATCTATCGCAATCGCCAAAAAGTGAGCCGCCATTTCTAACATACTCAAATGCCAGGCTTCAGGCTTACTTGGCACCGAATGGTAGATCGCAAAAGCACCAAGTATGCGATTACTCGATGAACGTATCGGCTCGGACCAACACGCTGCCTGTTTTGCACTCTTTGCTAATTCTCTAAACTCAAACCAATACGGATGATTATCAATGTCTTCGACAATTGTGGTCTCACCAGTTGACATCGCGTGTCCACATGAGCCAATGCCATCACCAATCGGAAGCCCGTCTATTGCTTTCGCAAAAAATGCAGGCAGACCCGGTACGGCACCAACTCGTAGATGAACGCCATCTCTGTCCAATAACACGATAGAACAAATACTCGCCGGCATTACCGCTTCTAAATGCTGAACCACTTCCAGAAAAATATGCTGAAGCGATTTTTCACTATTAATTTGCTCGAGCATAAAGCTACGAAGGACTTCGGTCTGTCGTGAACGCTTACGTCCAGCCTCAAGTTCAAATCGGTTTAAGGCAAAACTTAAATCCATCGCCAGCTCAACTAACAGCGTTTGAATTTCTTTATCGAACGCGTTGACCGTTCCAGCAAACACATTAATTACGCCATACACAGCACCATTTTTAAACAAAGGAATCGCTGCAGAAGCTGACCAAGCATGTTGTTGCGCCATCATCAGCCATTCTGTGTCTTCGCAGTCATTGGCGAAATCCTGAGACCACGTGGCAACGGCATCTCGCATCGCGATTATGCTGATATGCGCCGGCATCTTACTATCAGCATCAATACTAGTAGCGGCTTCAACTTCGACTTCGGTTTCACCATGCATAGGAAATTGACTACGTTCAAGGATTTCTAGTCCAGCACCATTCGCCGCAATCGGCATAATCGCCTTTTGTTCGGCAGAATAAATTCCTATCCACGCCATTTGTATGCCAGCGTATTGCACCATGTCACTGCAAATCTGTTGAAACAATTCGTGTTCCGAGTGGCTACGCACAATCGCCTGATTGCACTGACTCAGGACATTATAAAATTGCGTCAGCCTTTGATTGCGCAATTCGGCCTTCTGCCTGCGCGCTTCTATAGTCGCCAACGCGGTATGAGCGACCGCCACCAATCCTAAAACGCTGCGATTCAATTTATCCGGTACTGAAATCGGTTCAGAAAAATCTCCACTGCCCAATTTATCTAAATGTGCACGTATATGAGAAATCGGGGCACCCAAAGTGAACTGCAAACTTTGATAAGCGCGCCATAGCAAGGCAATCATCAAAATGCTAATCACCACAACCAAAATACGTAATTGCATTGCCACTGCTTGTGCATGTTCTACAGTCGCTAAGGTGCGAGCTTCCATCATTTGATGGTATTGGGCAATCGGCCACATGATGCTTGCTTTGGCGGTGCGATAATCATCATTGGTTAGCAATGCCAGCGCGGGTGCTGGGCTTTTCGGATTTGCTACGAATTGTGCCTGCGCCAGATCCATCGCTTGCTGCTCTAACACGCGCAAGCGGTCAGAATTATCCAGTGCCAATTGCAATTTAGCGAACTCCGTCGCACTGATATTCGCTTGCTGCATTAATTCTCGGAAAGGAATTTTCTTCCCGCTAGATGCTCTTGGCCTTTGGTTATCCGCCAACACCAAATCCCAATAAATCTCGTGATAATTCAATGGGCGCTCAGCCTGACCATTACGAATAGCAACGATTTCGTCGTAATACTGGCGGTAAATAGCTTGTCCCGAGGTCACATACGCTCTTGCCATCCGGGTCAAATCTTCTGAGGATTGGCGCAATTCATTGCCCAAGGCGTGCGCCGAAAAACGTAAATCATTGGCGGTATCTACGCGCTTTTCCGCTTGAACATAAATCGTAAAAGCGACAAAGAAAGCCAGAATCATGACCAAGCTTAGCCAAAAATTTCGCGTGAATCTCAACAAGTTATAAGTAGCAATCATTGGCTTTATCGTTTGAGAATAATATCCCTGTATAGCGGAAATAGTCACTGTGCCGGATCACAACTTCGCTCACACGAACACGGAAGTTCTCTCACTTATTTATAACAGCTTGAGGTTCAGCTACCTTGATCGAAAACAAGAAGCATGTCCAGTTAACGTGTGCAAAACAACAACAAGATTAAATTCTCTTGGAATACAAAGAAAATCATGCTGCAACCCGCATCTGGATAAAGAAATTCTCTCCAGATCACAAGCCAACCCGATAA